>NZ_DASTBH010000134.1:0-38136 GCF_035712165.1 Actinophytocola sp.
TGGCGATGTCGGCGAGTTCCGTAGCGTCGATGTTCCTGACCTCGTTGACCTCCGTCATCAACTCGTCGAGGTCGCTCTGGGACATCGGCGGTCCGTTCCTGTTCAGCGGGCCGACCAGGATGTCGAGCCGGCATCCAGAGCGCCGGGAGGACGCCGAGGCCGGGGCTACCGGGAAGCGCCTGCGGCAACGAGGTCGCCGCGGTCAGTCCGCGGTTGTCGTAGCTGGTGTTGGTGACGATGACCTTGCCGGCGGCGGGCGAGAGCTTGTGCGTCTGCCGGGCCCGCATCCAACTGTCGTGCACGATCCAGGTGTCCAGGTAGCGCGTGTCCTGCAGTACGCGGGTGCGCACCACCGGCGGAGCCGTCCGGTCCGGGCTGATCTCGTAGTGGAACTGGTAGGACGCCGGCACGTCCGCCGCCTGCTCGGTCGCCTTGCGTACCTCGACCGTGCGGCCGAGCGCGTCGTGGGTGAAGGTGGTGCGCTTCCCCCTGGCGTCGGTCTGGGCGGTCGGCAACTGGCGGGGGCGGAACAGGTCGGTGGTGGTGACCTGGCCGAGGTGGTTGGTGACGGTCGTGGTCGCCGGGTACCGGATGTCCGGCGTGTGCCGGGTCGTCGTGGTGTGGCCGTTGGGGTCGGTGACCGCGAGCGGCCGGCCGAGCCGGTCGTAGCTGGTGGTCGTGGTCGCCCAGGCCCCGGCCGCGTCGATCTTCGCTCGGGAGGCGGTCAGGTCACCTCTCGTCGGGGCCGCGCCGAACGCCTGGCCGTCGTAGGCGTTCTCGGTGCGGCTGACCTCTGGCCCGTCGCAGGTGGCGTTGGCGTGCCGGGTGACCGAGGCGGAGAAGTCCAGCATCCACCGGTTGACGTCGACCACCGGCACCGTCACGGTGCACCGCTCGTCGCCGCTCACCGTCGTCCAGCCGTGCTCGACCACCCGGTCCACGGTGCCGAAAAGTCCGTTGTGGACGGTCTGGGTCCGCTTCCGGAGATAGCTGCCGTTGGCCGGGTTGCGCCGGCGCTCGATCTTGTCGTTCTCGGCGACGAACCAGGCGTCGTCGAGCGGGTCGAGGCCGGCGACGTCCACCGTGCGCAGGGAGAAGTAGCCGTGCACCGTGCCGGACTCCACGGTTCCGTTGACCCGCAACGACTGCTCGTCGAGAATCTGGCCGGCGAGCCGGTTCTCGTCCAGGAGGTTGGCGACCGTGCCGTCCAGGCTGGACACCCTGGCGGCGCGGGAACCGGGGCCGGGGAAGCGGTCACCGGCGATCCGGTCGTTGTTCATGCCGCGGAACAGCCGGTACTGGGTGCGGCTCTCACCCGCGCTCACCACGACGTCGGCGTAACCGCGCCACTCCGACCAGGTCTGCCGGTCCAGCGGGGTGAACTCGTCGCGGTCGTGGTGCCAGGCGGCGTTGGGCAGTCCGGCCTGGACCTGGTCGCCGTAGCGGTAGGTGGTGACCATCGCCGGGCCGCCGCCGAGCCCGTCATGTTCCTCGATCCGGGTGACCAGATGCTTGCGGAAGACGGCGAACCCGGCCGTTCCGCCTTCCGGGCTGTGCCAGTTGGGGAAACAGTCGCGGGTGTTGCGGTCCCAGTTCGGCGGGTTGGGAACCGGGTTGGGACACGGGTGCGGCTCGCCGTAGGAGACCCGCACCTGGCCGCCGTACTCGTTGGTGACGGCGGCGACGCGGTAGTGCGGCATGCTGGACAACCCGCCCGCGGTGTCGATCCGGTTGTTGAGCAGCACCGGGAAGAAGGTGACCGCGGGCAGGGTGATCCCGTCCGGTCCGGTGAGCCCGGTGCGCTGCACGGAGTTCAGGTACAGCTTGCGGTCACCGGTGCGGTTCGCGTCCGGGTCCGGCAGCCCGTGCGCCAGCACGATCTCGTCGACCTCGACGAACGGGCCGTCGTCCGGACCGTTGTTGACCGACGTGGTGATCTCGCTGTAGCGCAACGTGGTGAAGAACGCCGGGGTGTGTTGTTCGCAGGCAGCGGTGAAGCACATCAGGTCGACCGGGGTGTCCGGGTAGTCGCTCGCGGTCGCCGCCGCCGGGGCGGCGCAGGTGTGGTTGAGCGCGAGGCAGCGGTAGTCGGTGGTGAACCGGACCATCGCGGCGGGGGTCGTCTCCGAGCCGACCCGGCGCTTGCCGTACTTGATCAACTGCAGCGCTCCGGACCGGACATAGGCGGTGTGCTCGAGGCCCGGCCGCCCGTTGAGCGCGGAATAGTGCTCGATCTCCTTGACGTACTCGAACTGCTGCACGTTGTCGTGCGGATCGACGACCAGGTCGAGGTTCCACCGCCAGGCCTGCGGACACCACGCGACCGGCTGGTTGGTGCTGCACGGTTCGCCGGGGTCGTCCCCGATCACCGGCACGGTCCACACCGAGTTCGTGTGCACGCCCACGTCGGCGTTGATTCCGAGGCCGAAGAAGTAGTGCACGCCGTCCGGGCTGGTGACGCGCCAGTGCTCGCCGTTGTCGTCGCCGTTGTCCGCGCCGGAAAGCTGCTCGATCCGCCAGCGCGGATCGTCCCGCAACCGCCACTGCTTCGGGTTCGAGCCGGGCACCGCGACCAGTTCCCCGGACCGGCCGTTCAGGGCGATCGTGGCGTTGTCGGACTTCCAGCACAGGTCGGAGGTGCCCTGCCCGTCGTTGCGGCACGAGTTGTACCGCCGCTCGATGAACGCGTTGCCGAAGTCGCCCCAGCCGAGGCCGACCTGACCGCTCTGGGTGTTGCGGCCGGAGACGAGGCCGTCGACCGCGCCGGAGGAGTAGCGCAACTCGACCTGTGGGGTCGGCCCGGCCGGCGCCGCCGGCAGCGGAACCTGGTAGCTGTAGGTGAAGTTGCCCGACCCGGGGGTGACCTGCCAGTCGCCGGAGAGCTCCAGCTGGGTCGCCGCGTACGTGCCCTCCTCCCCGTCCGGGCCCGCCGTGACGGCGAAGATCGCCTCGGTCGAACCGAGGGCGGTGAGATCGCCGACCTCGGCGACGAGGCGCGCCGCCTGGCGTTCGTTGCGGTACGGCACCGCGGCCACCCGGCGGACGCACTCGGCGTCCGGTGCCGCGGACAGCGCGCACGCGGGCAGCGCGACGATCCGCAACCGGTCGGCGTACCCGCCGCCGAACCGCTCGGCGAACCCCGAGTAGTCGACCGAGACCGTCACCGGCAACGGCCCCTTGCCGAACGGCGCACCGTCCACTCCGTACAGCCGGAACACGAACCCGGACACCGCCGCGCGTTCGGCGGTGTGCTGGTCCAGCACCGCCACACCGAGCCGGCGGCCGGCGACCTCGGCCGAGCCGGCCGCGACCGACACCGGCGCCGAGCCGGCCCTGTGTGCCTCGGTCGCCAGGCTGACCTCGGCCGTGGCCGGTGCCGGAAGCGTGACCAACGGCGAGGCCGGGGCCGGCTGGCTGCCGACCGGCGGGGCCGAGCGCACCGGTCGCGGCGGCGGTGGCGCCGGATCGGGTCCGCGAGCGGCCAGCATGCCGCGCCAGTCCAGGCCCGCGGGATCCGGCCGGGCCGAGGCCGGCGTGACCGGCCCCACGATGAGGGCCGCCACCAACAGCACAACGATCCGTACTGATCCGCCACGCATGGCCGTGAAGTGTCGGCCCGGGCGTCATAAGTTCGTCATAGGCGTCGGGGGCAGGCGGTCGAGCTTGCCGGCCACCTCGGCCGACTCGTGCGAGCCGACCTCGGTGAACAGCGCCCCCGCGCGGGTCCACGCGGCTCGGGCCGCCCGATGGTTTCGTTGTGCGGCAAAGGCATCGCCGAGCGCGTTCTGCGCGCGTGCCTGCCACAGCGGGGTCTGGTCGGCGGCGAAGATGCGGGCCGACTCCTCCAGATGACCGATTGCCGTCTCGACCTCCCGGCGGCGCCGGTACAGCTCGCCGAGCGCCAGCCTGATCCGGCCGTCGGTCACCGCCGCGCCGAGCCGGCGGTTGACCTCCAACGCCTGGCGCAGCAGCACCTCCGCCGCATCGAGGTCGCCGGTCGCCAGCCGAACCAGGCCGAAGCCGTACCGGGCCGAGGCCTCGCCACGCAGGTCACCGATCTCCTCGCAGATCTCCAGCATCTGCCGGAACGCCGCTTCGGCGCGGTCGAACTCGTTGCCCACCAGGTGAATCTGCCCCATGGTGTACACCGCCTCGGCGTGGGCCCGGCGGTCGCCGTGGTCGCCCATCGCGATGGCGCGGCTCAGCAGTGGCCGGGCGCGGTCGGGCCGGCCGAAGTCGACCAGCAGCTTGCCGAGCGCGCGCAACCCGAGCACCTCGGCGACCCGGTCGCCGAGCGCGTGGTGCGTGGCGATCGACTCCTCCTGCCTGGGAATCGCCAACGCGTACCGGCCGCGCATGCCGTCCACGTGGGCGGCCGTGCCCAGCGCGTAGGACAGCTCGCGCCGGTTGCCGACCTCGCGCAGCGCGGAAACGGCGTGGTCGAGCAACGGTGCGGCTTCGGCGTAGTCGCGCCGGTAGGCGTGCAGGATGCCCAGGCCCAGCCGGGCCGCCGCGGCGCCGCGGCGGTTGCGCTCCCGCAGGGTGATCCGCAGCGCCGTCGTGTGCGTGTCCGCCCAGTCGTCGTAGTGGCCGCGGGTCAGGAACAGCGCGTACGCGCCGACGGCAAGCTCCCAGCACAGCTCGTCCCATCCGGCATCGGCCGCCTGGCGCACTCCGGCGGTGATGGCCGCGCGCTCGGCCTCGAACCAGGCGAGCGGGTCGGCGTCGATCGCGGCGCCGTGCGCGTCGGTCACCGGCGTCCAGCGCGGCGAGCAACCGCGCATCGTGGCGAAGTCCCCGCCGGACAGGGCGACGTGTGCCCGGTCCACCAGCGCCAGCCAGCCGCCGAGCGCGCGGCGCAGCGCGGCGTCCAGCTCGCCGGCCGGTTCGACCAGAGCCGCCCTTTCCCTGGCATACAACCGAACCAGGTCGTGCAGCCGGTAGCGCTGCCCGCCGGTCGCGTCGGCGCCCACGGTTTCGAGGAGTTGGGCGTCGGTCAGGGCGGCCACCGCCTCGTCCTCATCGCCCACCGGCAGGTCCAGCAGCGCCGCGCACACCCATCCGGCGACATCGGGCGCGGTGAGCGAACCCAGCAGGTGGAACAGGCGACGCTGGCGCTGCCCGAGGCCGCGGTAGCTGACCGCGAGGCTGGCCCGGACCTCCAGGTCGCCGTAACGAAGCTCGCTGAGGCGGACCGACTCGTCGCCGAGTCGCGCACCCAGCCGGGCAATGGTCCAGTCCGGTCGCCGGACCAGCCGGGCGCCGGCGATCCGCAGCGCCAGCGGCAGGAACCCGCACAGCCGGGCCACTTCCAGGGCGGCGCTCGGCTCGGCCGCGACCCTGTCGGCTCCGGCGATCCGGCCCAGCAACTCGGTCGCCTGACCCGGCTCCAGCACAGCGAGTGTGATCCGCCGCGCACCGGGAACGGCGGCCAGCCGTGGCCGGCTGGTGATCAGCACTCCGCACCCGGCCACTCCCGGCAGCAACGGCCGGACCTGTGCCTCGTCCACGGCGTTGTCCAGCACCACCAGGATCCGCCGGTCGCCGAGCCGGGAGCGGTAGAGCGCGGTGCGTTCGTCGACGCCGTCCGGGATCGCCGGTCCGGCAACGCCCAGCGCCCGGAGAAACCGGGCGAGGACCTCGCCCGGTTCGACGGGCGGCGCCGGCGCACCCCCACCCAGATCCACGTAGAGCTGGCCATCGGGATACGCGTCGAGCAGCCGGTGCGCGACGTGCACCGCGAGCGTGGTCTTGCCCACCCCGGCCGGGCCGGCGATAGCCGAGATCACGACCGCCCGGCCGGTGTGCCGGCCCCGGAACAGACGCTCCAACTGGGACACCAGCTCGTCGCGGCCGGTGAAGTCGGCCGTGTCCGGGGGAAGCTGCCGGGGCCGGGGCGCAGTGTCCACCATGGACGTGCCGGTGATCACCTGCCGGGCCGCGCGGAGCTCAGGGCCCGGTTCCACGCCGAGCTCGGCTCGGAAACCGGCCCGGGCCCGGCGATACACCGCGAGCGCCTCCGCGCCGCGGCCGTCCTGGTGCAGCGCGAGCACCAGCGCAGCCCACAGCCGCTCGCGCAGCGGATGCTCGGCGGCGACCTCGGCCAACTCGCCGGCGACCTCGTGCGCCCGGCCCAGCCGCAACTCCAACTCCACGCACTTCTCGAGCACCGCCAACCGTTGCTCCTGCAGGCGGCGGGCCTCCCGGGCAACCAGGTCGTTGTCGATCCCGGCCAGCGGCGCGCCGCGCCATAGTCGCAGCGCCGCACGCCACGAGGTCACCGCGTCCGCTGCGCGACCAGCCGCCGCCAGCCGCTCACCGGCCGCCACGTCCCGCGCGAAGGACAGCGTGTCCAGTTCCGAGTGCTCGGCGCGCAGCAGGTATCCACCCGGCCACGTCTCGATCACCTCGGAGCGCAGGCCACCGGCGGTCAACGTGCGCCGCAGCCGCCCGACCCCGTTCTGCACCTGCCGGCGCGCCGAGGCGGGCGGCTGGTCCGGCCAGAGCAGGTCGACCAGCACCTCCACCGACACGAACTGGTTGGCGCGCAGGGCGAGCACCGCGAGCAGCTCACCCTGCCGGCGCCCGTTCACCCGCACCGGCCGGTCCGCCGCCCGCACCTCGAGCGGGCCGAGCAACCCGAACCAGCCGACGCCGCGCACGGTCTCGTTGTAGTGGCAGAACGCCGCTCAGAACAAGGTCGCGGGCTCGACCGGTTCCGGCGCGGGCAGGGCGTCGAGGCCGGGCACCGACGCGCGCACGTCGTTGTGGAACCGGCGGGCGAGCGCCGGCGCGTCGACGTTGTCGGGGGTGTGCACGAAGACCGTCGGCGACCGGCCCTCGCGCAGCCAGCCGGCGACCACCTCGGTCCACGGCCGCCACCCCGCCACGGTCTCCTCGACCGAGTCCCGGCCCAGGTAGCGGACGATCGGCCGGTCGGTCAGCGCCCGCGTCCGCCGCGGCAGCCGCGGCTTCCTGGTCCAGGCGTCCTGCTCGGCCGCGCTGGTCGGTGGGCCGCGGAAGAGGACCGTGGTGTCGAACGGCACCCACTCGGCGTCCGCGCCGGCGAGGGTTGTCTCCAGCAGCGACGTCGAGCCGGCGTCGGTGAAGAACCCGGGGTGGCGCACCTCCACGGCCCGTCGGCGGTCGGCGGGGAGCCGGCGCAGGAAGCGGCCGAGGGCGTCGAGGTCCGAGGGGCCGAACGCGGCCGGCAACTGGGTCCACAGCACGGCCCGTTCGCCGAGGGGTTCGATCGCGTCCAGGAACGCCCGCATCTCGGCCTCCACACCGGCGAACCGGCGCTCATGCGTGACGACCTTGGGCAGCTTGACCACGAACCGGAAGTCGGGGTCGGTCTGCCGCGCCCAGGTCTCGACGGTGCTTCTGGCGGGGGTGGCGTAGAAGGTGGTGTTGCCCTCGACCGCGTTGCACCAGCCGGCGTAGGCCCGCAGGCGCTCGTTGGCCGGCAGCGACTGCGGCAGGAACCGCCCGGACCACGCCTTGTGGGTCCACATCGCGCAGCCGACATGAAGACGTGCCACTCCGCCGAACCTACTACCCGCCGCCGGCCGGAGTTATCCGGTCGCCGGTTTCCTCAACAGAAACAGGAAGTAGCCGAGATGATCGCGGATGAACGTGCGCATCACCGGCATCGCGGGGTCCAGCTGGGCGACGGTCTCCGGCCCGTAGCGTTCGACGATCTCGTCGTGCCGGTCGGCGTAGAGCAGGCCCATCAGTTCGCCGGAGAACACGCAGTTCTGGGTCAGGTTCTCCACCTTGATCAGCTCGAACCCCGCGTCGGCCGCCGTTTGCATCGTCTGTGCCGGCGTGCCCGGCGGCATACTGCACCATGCTCGCGTGTACGCGGCCAACTCCGTCTCGTCAGGTTTTCCGCGGAGGGTGAAATCGCTCATCAGGAAGTAACCGCCCGGCCGCAGTACCCGGGCCGTCTCGTGGAATGCCTTTCGGCGGTCGGACAGGTGGTCGAACACGTCGATCGCCATGGCGGCGTCGAATGAGTCGTCCGGAAAGTCGAGGGCCATGGCGTTGCCGTAGCGGAACGAGACACGATCGGACACACCTGCCGTTCGGGCCGCCGCTTCGGCTCTGGCGAGGTGCTCGCGGCTGACGTTGATTCCGGTGACCCGCGCGCCGCTGCGCTGGGCGAAGCGGATCGCGGGCACGCCGGTGCCGCAACCGATGTCCAGCAGCTTTTCGCCTGCCGTCACGCCAAGAGTCTCGATGTGATACTCGGTCTGCCGCTCCTGCGCGAGGTTGGCCAGGTCGAACAGGGTCGACGCGGGCGCGCGTTCGCCTGGCCGGGACCACATGCCGATGTGAATGCCGACGTCGCCGGCGGTCAACCCGTACAGATCGGTGAACTGGTCGTACTGGGCTGCGACGTCCTCGGGACTCGGTGCGGTGAAGCCACCGTTTTCCCGATCACCTGGTGCCGTCATTGTCACGGCTCCCTCCGCGATTCGGAGTGGAAAACAGAACACGTTACCAGGAAAGGGATCCGGAGCAGCCGGCTAGGTTGTCTAGACCATTGCGCTATATTCGCAGGGCCGCCGCCTCGTGAAGGTGAGGAGAAGCCATGAGGGACAAGTGGGTTCGGTCTCCCATACCAACTGCGCCCCGCACACGGTCATCTCGGTGCGGGTCGAGACCCGGGAGCCCACCGCGCCGGGCATGGGCGGGCAGCCGAGCTGCCGCCGACCGACCCGTCGTCGCCCGGCCCCGGGCTGGACTGCCGGGTCGTCGGCAACGCGATGCAGACCTGGATCGAGCCGTTCCACATGCGGGCGATGTGGTTCGCCTTCACGATGGAGTACTGCTACAACAGCGCGCGTGACCTCGTGCGGGTCATACCCCGCATCCTTCCGCCGGTGATCCAGCCCAGGCGACCATCGGCGTGGTCATCAACAACGACCGCGCGTTCCCGACCCCGCCGGTCTTCATCCGCTTCACCTGACGTACCCGAAAGTCAGGTGAGTTGCTCGGCCAGCGCGACGATGATCCCCTCGGGACCGCGGACGTAGCAGAGCCGGTAGCTGTCCTGGTACTGCACCACCTCGCCGACGAGTTCTGCGCCGTGGGCGCGCAGACCGGCGACGGTGGCGTCCAGGTCGTCGACGGCGAACATGATGCTCCGCAGGCCCAGCGTGTTCCCCAGGGCGTTGCGCGGTTCCGGGCTGACCGCCGTGGGATGGTGGAACTTCGTCAGCTCGAGCCGGCCGTGACCGTCCGGGGTCCGCATCATCGCGATGTCGACCCGCACCCCGTCGAGCCCGTTCACCCGGTCCACCGAAGGCCCCCCGACCGGCGCCTGGCCCTCCAACTCCATACCGAGTTCGGCGAAGAACCCCTTGGCGGCCTCGAGGTCGTCGACGACCACGCTCACGTGGTGCAACTGCTGAATCGCCATGGCACTCCTGTTCGGTGTCCAGCGGCCATTGGACCATGCTGGCCCGACGTCAGTTGAAGTTGCCGGCGATGGGCAGGTCGCCCCGCTCACCCCAGTTGCTTTGCATGACCACACCCGGTTTGTGCCAGGTCCGGGTGGTTGGCCGGAAGACGCCGATCTCGTCGATGCCGTCGCCGTTCCAGTCGCCGGCGATGGGCAGGTCGCCCGGCTCGCCCCAGTTCGTGGCGAGGGTGCGGCCGAGGACGAACCAGTCCCCGGTGGCGGGCCGGAACACCGCCGGTTCGTCGATGCCGTCGCCGTTCCAGTCACCGGCGACCGGTAGATCCCCCGGCTCGCCCCAGTTGGTGCGCAGCACGGTGCCCGGCGTGAACCAGTCGCCTGTGGACGGTCGGAACACGCCGATCTGCGTGATGCCGTCGCCGTTCCAGTCGCCGGTGACCGGAAGGTCTCCCGGCTCACCCCAGTTGGAGTGGACGATCTGGCCCACGGTGTGCCAGTTCCCCGTGGACGGCCGGAACACGCCGATCTCGTCGATCCCGTTGCGGTTCAGGTCCGCGGCGAAGGGCAGGTCGCCCGGCTCGCCCCAGTTGGTCGTGAGGACCGTGCCCGGGGTGTACCAGGACCCGTCGGACGGCCGGAACACGCCGAACTCGTCCTTGGCCGATCCGCAGTTGCGGCTGGTGATCTGAAACGACTGGGAGTTGGCCTGGCCGTAGGTGACGCCGTTGAACACCGGCGGGGTGCGCTCGTTGTTCGCATAACCCCATTCCGCTCGGCCGTCGCCGTTGCGGTCGACCGCCATCTCGAAGTGCACGTGCGGGACGCCGTTGGACGTCTCGCCGGTGTGTCCCACCCGGCCGATGCCGACACCGCGCTGCACGCGGTCACCGGCCTGGACCAGCCGGGTCTGCAGGTGGAGGTAGGTCGTGAACCACCCGCCGCCGTGGTTGATCTGGACGATGTTCCCCGCGCCGGCCGGGTTGCTGTAGGACTGGTTGACCACTCCCGCCGCCGGGGCCACGAGCAGTTGCCCCTCGGTGGCGCCGGTCGGGTTGCGGAAGATGTCCAGCGCCGGGGCGTGCCCGAACGATTCGGCCCGGATCGCGGTCCCGCACGGGAACGGCGCCTGGAAGTTCGGCCGCGCCCCCGCCGCCGGAGTCGGCACCACCAGCAGCATGACCGGGACCGCGGTGACCGCGAGCAGGCCGACCCGGTTCCGCCGTCTCCACATGGTCATCAGCGCCTTCCGGTTGGTGATTTTCGGACCACCACGAAGGATCGCGGTTGCCGGGGCGGCGCCGGAACACCATTCGGTCCTGGCCGAATCGATCAACCGGTCCGGCTGCCCGCGAGCACGGCGCCGGCGAGCGGGGTCAGCATGTGCAGCACGACCCGCCCGTTGCGCCGGCTGACCACCAGCCCGGCGTTGCGCAGCACCCCGACGTGCTCGCTGGCGGACGCGATCGAGATGCCCAGCCGGGTGGCCAGCTCGGTCGACGTCGACGCGGTGGCCAGCGCGGCGAGCACGGCCGCCCGGGTCCGGCCGAGCAACGCCTCGAGCGCCGCGCGCCCGTCCAGCCAGGTGGGTGGGTGCTCCGCCGGGTACACCAGCACCGGCGGCAGCGCCGGGTCGACCAGTGCGACCGGCTTGCCCCAACAGAAGTAGGACGGGATGAGCAGCAACCCCCGGCCGTCGAGATGGATGTCCAGGGGGAGTGGGTAGTCGGCGGACAGCACCGGCCGGTCCCAGCGCAGCACCGGGCGCAGGGAGCCCAGCATGGCCTCCACCCCGCCGTCCAGCAGCGCCGCGCCGCGCATGGAGCGCTCGACGCTGACGACGGCCTCGACGTCCTCCCACACCGGCGCGACGATCGCGCCGTACACGACCCGCAGTGCGCAGGTGAGATCGTCGAGGGCGTCCCGATCAGCCGCGCCGAGCCGGTGCGCCCACCCCGGTAGCTCCCGGTCGCGGGCGGCGTGCGAGATGTCGGTGCGCAGCCGGTCCGGCGGGGTGTGCCGCACGGCCCGCAGGCCGGCGTGCAGCCCGTCGCGAGCCTCGGCCGGGGTGAGGAAGTCGGGGAAGTAGCCCACCCTGGGCACCAGTTGGCGAAGCAGGCCGACGGCGCCGTGCAGCCCGCCCTCCCGTACCGCGGCACGGGCCTGTCGCTGCCAGCCGGCGAACACCGGGATGTCCGTCCCGCCGGCGGAGAGGCGGTAGAGCCCGAGCACGGTCTCCCACAGCGGGTCGGGTGCCTTGGCGATGCGCACCAAGGACAGATCGACGTCCTGGAAGTGGATCCGCAGCACGGAACGCGACCCTACGTGTGCACGCCGTGCGCCCAGGAATCCGGGTGCTCGCTCAGCGCATTTCCTTCGCCAACCAGGCCACCCAGTTCCAAAATCCCACACCGCTTCCTGGCGCCGCCACCCACACGGGTCAGTGGCAGGTAAATCCCCGCTGATCGGAACATTCGCCGAGTGCGGCCGTGAAATGATGGCGGCCATGAGCGAGTTCGACGACATCGCCGCGCAGCGGCCGGCGAACATCGAGGAAGCCATCCCATGCATGCAGAATGCTCTCCGGTATTTTCATGCGCACAACGACTATCGGGCGGTCTTCCTGCGCGCGTACTACATCATCACGTTGAATGTGCACGCCGCCATCCACCGGCGGGGGGACTACACCAACCCGATCTTCTTCGACGCCGGCTGGGTGGGGTCGCAGGCCGGATGGTTCGCCTCGCTCTACTTCAAGTCGCTGACCACGTTCGATCGCGATCCCGACTCCGAAAGAGCATGGAAGATCGCCCACGGCATGGCGGAGAAACGGACGTCGACAGTTCTGCAGGACCTCATGCTCGGCCTGAACGCCCACATCAACTACGACCTCGCCTACGGCACCTATCTCAACCTCAAGCAACACGACGACGGCGCCGAGCACCTGCTGCTGCCGCGCCGCAAGTTCGACCACGACCAGGTGAACAACATCCTGGTCCGATCCATGCCGCAGGTCGCGAACGCGCTGACGCGCGACTACGGCGGCGGCATCACCTTGCTGCACCGAACCTTGCACGGTCTGGACATCGTGATGTCCAGTACTGGCCTGAAGTACTACCGGGAACGGGTGTGGTGGTCGGCCGTCTCCTACCTGACCACAACCGACGACGAGGAAGTCAACCTGGTCCACGACAAACTGAACTGGGAGTCCGCGCAACTGGCGAAGCTCATCGCCGACGAGAGCATCTGGAGTCTGCCGGCCAGGAAGATCGGCAAAGCCATCCGCAAGGAGCGGTTCGGCGCCATCACGCTCGAAACGCCGGCCTGAGGCGACCACGACGGGTCCGGCCCCGTGCCGCATGACCGGAGATGCGCGTTCCGGCGGTGCCGGCGACCCTGATAATGCGGCCGTGGACATCCGTTCGGACGTGTCGCCAGCCGCGTTTTCCGTGTGTCGGTGGACGGTGGCAAGGAGATGTCGTGGCAGTTGAGGCGAAGTACACAATGCACCATTCGGCCGTGCTGGACGCCGATCCGGACACCGTCTGGGCCGAGGTGCGTGACGCCGTGAACGTCGTGAAGATCCTGTTCGGGGACACCGTGGAAAACGTGGGCTGGACCGACGACGGCGCGCCCGAACGAGTGCCGTCCCGGTACAACTTCACCTTGCTGCCCGCCCAGGCGCTGGTCCAGCAGCAGGTCGCCGGGCGTAACGAGCTGGACCGGTCCCTGACGTACCGCTCGGTCGCGCGCGCCGTGTGTCTCTACGACTACGTCGCCACCTACCGCGTCCTTCCGGTGTCCGGCGACCCCGGTCGCAGCTACCTGGAGTACCAGCGCGAGTTCAAGATCACCGACGACGCGGTGCCCGAGGTCGTCGACGCGCTCATGGACATGATGGCGAACCAGATCAACATCCTGCGGGACTACTTCGCGACGCCGAAGCAAGACCTGGAGCCGTAATCCTGCCGGGTACTGCCCGGACAACGGTCCCGCTCGGCAATGCCGGGCGGGACCGTTGCGTTCGGTCAGGCTACGCAGTTGGCCAGTTCGGGGCGGGGTGCGGGAACACCCGGCTGGCCGAAGAACAGCTTCGCGCAGGCGCTGAGGAACGCCGGGTTCTCCTCGGCGATCCAGTGCCCGCTGTCCGGGGCGACGACTCCGCGGACGTCGTCGCCGACCTGGCTGAAGGAGTTGGCGACCAACGGGCCGAACGCGAACTGCGCGCCCATCGCCAGCACCGGCATCGGCAACCGCTTGTGCGCGTTGGCCTGGTTGTTCGCGGCGTCCGCCGGGAACGCCCGGTAGTACTCGTAGCCCGCGGTCCGGCGCGCCCCGGTGGCGTAGGCGCGGAAGAACGTGGCCTGGTCGATGCGGTCCGGGTACCGGGCGCCGCTGAACAGCCAACCGAGGTAGGTCGACACGTCCTCGTCGTCGATGAGCCGCTCCGGGACCGGGGCAGCGGTCTGGTTCAGGCCCAGGTGGAAGCTGATCCCGTTGAGATCCTCCAGTCCGAAGCCGGACAGCGGCGTCTCCAGCACGGCCATCCGGACGACCTCGGTCGGGTAGTCGCGGGCGTACGGGTAGGCCACCAGCGCACCGGTGTCGTGTCCGAGCAGAGACACCCGCGTGAACCCGAGCCGCTGCACACCCTCACGAATCCGCTTGGCGGTGGTCACCTTGTCGTAGCCGCCGGACGGGATGCTCGACTCGCCCGCGCCGGGCAGGTCGAACGCGATCACGGTGTGCTGCTGGGCGAGTTCGGGCATGACCTTGGCCCACTTCCACCAGGTCTGCGGCCAGCCGTGCAGCAGGATGAGCGGCGGGCCGGAGCCACCGCGGACGTAGTGCAACGTGCCGCCCTGCACGGACACGGTGCCGTGGCTGAAACCCGGCAGGTTGGGTCCCGCCAGTGGACCGGCGTCGGGTCGCGCGGCGGCGGTGGTCGCCGCACCGACGAGGACCAGCAGAACGGTGGATAATATGGCGTACACGCGCCGGCGCGTTCGCCAAAGCGGATTGTTTTTTCGCAGCACGCGATTCTCCTGACATATTTGGGAAACGGCTTCCGGAGTCGACCGGATTGTTCAACGGTGCTTTCGGTCGGGAGTCCGTGAAGTGAGATCAAACTAGACCAACGCCGTGCTGATCAGCAACCTGCAAATCTCAGTTTCCCGACTGTCCGGCACGCCTGAATTGCCGTCCCACGCGGCCGGCAGGCGCCGGACCAACAGGACGGTTCCCAGGTAGACAATGCTCTGCGCACTCCGGGATTCGGGCCGGACACGCGCAGTCATCGCGCTCCTGCGCGCGGATGAAGCAATATGGAAGAAGGTCGTCCGGTCGAGCACAAAACGCTCACAAACGCACCGTATTCAACAAGATCCAGCGAGCTACTCGCTCAGCGGCGGGCGCGGCCGAGTAGCCGCCGCAGCAGGTCGGGGTTGCCGGGCCAGGCCTCGAGGAGGACCTCGCGGGGCACGGTGCGGGCCGCGTAGCGCAGGAGCAGGGCGACGACGATGACGTCGTCCAGCGGGCCGATCACCGGGAGGAACTCCGGGATGAGGTCGATGGGGGACAGGACCCACAGTGCCGCGACGGCCACGGCGATCTTGGCGCGGCGCGGCACGCGCGGGTCGCGGCGCAGCCGCCGGGCCGTGGTGAGACAGTCCGGCAGGAACTGGGCGAGGTCGCGGGCCAGCCCGGGCGGCAGTCGCCGGGCCAGCAGGATCAGCAGCACCCAGGAGGCGACGACCACGCCGGCGCCGATGAGCACGACCCGCAGCCAGCCGCTCACCGGCCCCCCGCCGAACCGGCTCGATCACCCGGGTCACGCCCCCGGCGAAGCCGGGCACGTCCAGCACCACCCACCGAACGAGGGTACGGCTGAGGCCGCCGAGAAGAACAAGACTGTTTCTTCGCGGCGTGACCGTGCACCCTCGATGCCACTGATCATCGAACAGCGGGGGAGTTCAGGGTGCCGACCAGTGCCGACGCCGATCGTGAGCTTGCCGTCGAGCGGGACTACGTGACCGCCCTGTACGCCAGGCTGGACGCTCTGCGTGAGGATGCGGCGACCCGGCTGTCCGTGGCTCGGGCCGGCGCGGACCCCGAGACGGTGGCGTTGTGGCAGACGGAGGTGACCCGCCTGGAGTCCGTGGCGGACGGACTGTGTTTCGGGCGGCTGGACATGCGGGACGGGCGCCGCATCTACGTCGGCCGGTTGGGACTGTTCCGGGACGGCGACGATGAGCCGTTGCTGCTCGACTGGCGAGCACCGGCGGCCCGGCCGTTCTACACCGCGACCATGGCCGCCGCGCACGGGGTGCGACGGCGACGACGCATCACGGTCCGGGGCCGGGTGGTCGTCGGGCTGGACGACGAACTGCTCGATCCGGACGCCGCGGGGGACGGCGCACTGGTGGGGGAGGCCGCGTTGGTGGCGGCGCTGACGGCGGACCGAACCGGGCGGATGCGCGACATCGTGGCCACGCTGCAGGCCGAGCAGGACCACGTCGTCCGCGACGGACACGCCGGGGTGCTGGTGGTGCAGGGTGGGCCGGGCACGGGCAAGACGGCGGTCGCGCTGCACCGGCTGGCCTACCTCCTGTACACCCGGGCGCACCTGCGCAGGCGAGGCGTCCTGGTCGTCGGCCCCAGCGAGGTCTTCCTGGACTACATCGGGCAGGTGCTGCCCGGTCTGGGCGAGCACGCCGTGGTGACCGCGACCATCGCCGGGCTGCGTCCGGACATCCCCGTCACGCACACCGACCCGCCCGAGGTCGCCGAGGTCAAGGGTGGGGCCGGGATGACTGACCGGATCGCGGGCGCGGTGCGGTCGCGGGTGCGCATTCCGGATGAGCCGGTCGAGGTGGAGTTCGAACAGCAGGTGGTGCGGCTGGATCCGGATGAGTGCCGGCGCGCCGTGGTCATGGCATCCCGCACGGGACTGCCGCACAACCAGGCCCGGCTCGTGTTCCAGCAACGGGTCGTCGAACTGCTCGCACACCGCCTGGTCGAGCACATGGAGAGCGTGGTGTTCACCGACACCGGCGAGGCCATCGACGGTGGCAGCGCCGACGGCCGGCTCAGTGCGGCCGATCTCCGTGCCCTGGCCGCCGCCGGCGTGGTGCTCGACCCCGACCAGGACGACGATCGGGACGGCCCGAGGCGCCTGTTCGACGAGATCGACGTCGCCCGGCTGCGCGGCGCCCTGTTGGCCGACGCCACGGTGTCCGACGTGCTGGACGAGCTGTGGCCGCCGCTGACCGCGCACCAGGTGGTGACCGACCTGTTCGCCACCCGGGCCGGGCAGTGGACCACGGCGGACATTCCGTTGCTGGACGAGGCCGCCGCGATGGTCGGCGAGAGCGGCACCGCGACGTTCGGGCACGTGGTCGTCGACGAGGCGCAGGAACTGTCCGCGATGGCCTGGCGGATGGTGCTGCGTCGCTGCCCCACCAGATCGATGACCATCGTCGGCGACCTCGCCCAGACCAGCGCTCCGGCCGGCGCCTCGTCCTGGGACCGGGTACTGCGGCCGCATGTGGCCGACCGCTGGCGGCTGGCCCAGCTCACCATCAACTACCGAACCCCGGCGGAGATCATGGCCGCCACCGGCGACCTGTTCGCGGCGCACCATCCCGACCTGTCACCGCCCCGATCCGTACGCGCCGCGGGAGAGTCCCCCTGGCGCCGGCCCACCACGCTCGCCGAACTGCCCCACGTCGTCGCCGGCATCACCACCGGGCACACCGGCGGCCAGTTGGCGATCATCACCGCGCCCCGGCACCTCGCCGTGCTCGAACGGACTTTGGGCCTCGCCAGGCCACCCGCGATCACCGATGCCGTGGTCGTGCTGACGCCCGTCCAGGCCAAGGGACTGGAGTTCGACACGGTGTTGATCGTCGACCCGGCCGCGATCCTGGCCGCCCCGTTGGGCCACAACGATCTCTACGTCGCCATGACGCGCGCCACCCGGCGACTGGGAATCGTGCATCCTGGCCCGGTGCCGACCGAACTGTCCCGGGTCCGGGAACGCAGACCCTGATCGGACCACCACCCCTTCGAAACATCGGGCAAGCGCACTCGATCAACGGTACCGTTGGTCATCAACGCACACTGTGGGCAAGCTTCAGCGCGACGGACGGATGGCGTTCTACGAATGGCTTTTCCCATGCAGGCCGGTCCGGGCGAGAATGGTGTCGACCTACCCAGCACCGCCCGAATGCACGACTACTGGCTCGGTGGTTCGCACCACACCGAAGGGGACCGCGCCTTCGCCGATCACCTCGCGATGGTCGGCCCACTGATCCCGTACCTGGTCCGGACGCAGCGGGCGTTGCTCCGACGTATCGTGCGCTATCTGCTCGGGCAGGGCGTCCGGCAGTTCGTGGACATCGGATCGGGCCTGCCCACCTGCGGCCAGGTGCACGAGGTCGCCGAGGGCAGTGACCCGCCGGCGCGCGTGCTCTACGTCGACAACGACCCCGAGGTCGCCGCCGACGGCGAGGATCTGCTTGCCGGCAATGACAACGCGGCGTTCCTGGCACTGGATTTCCGGGAGCCGGACCGGGTGCTTTCCGATCCGGCGGCCACGCGGCTGCTCGATCCGCAACAGCCGGTCGCATTACTGGCATTGGCCGCGCTCCAGATGATCCCGGA
This sequence comes from Actinophytocola sp., assembly GCF_035712165.1. Classification (GTDB taxonomy): domain Bacteria; phylum Actinomycetota; class Actinomycetes; order Mycobacteriales; family Pseudonocardiaceae; genus DASYTH01. The sequence goes on from NZ_DASTBH010000134.1 coordinate 18,089, forward strand.
CTCCGATGATCCGGCCGGTGTGGTCGCGGGTTACCTGCGCGCGATGTGTCCCGGCAGTTATCTGGCATTGACGCATTCGGGGCCGGACCCGCAACTGGCCTATGCCTGCGAGATGTTCGACCAGATGAAGTTCGGCCCCCGGCACGCGCTGTACCTGCGCGATCCGGTGGCGGTCCAGCTGTTCTTCACCGGTCTCGAGCTCGTGCCGCCCGGCATTGTGCCGTTGCCGCTGTGGCATCCGGACCCCGAGCGGGACCCCACGTTGCAGAACCCCGGACAGGTGCCGGTGCACGTCGGCGTCGGACGCAAACCCGGGTTCGTGGACTGACCCTCAACCCACCGGCGTCCGGTTCTCCAGCCGGGACATGAGCTTGCCGCGAAAACGCGCCATGTGCGGGTCGAACTCGCCCCGCGCCCACTCCGCGGGGTCGTCCAGCGCGAACCAGCGAACCCGGTTCGCCTCGCGTGGATCGGCCTCGATCCGCATGTGCCGATCGGCCGCGAGCACGAACCAGAAGGACACGTCCGTGTGGCTGTGCTCGCCACGGGTCTTCGTCACGCTCAGGAACAGCGGCCGGCCGCCGAAGCGCGGGTGGAACTCACCGGTGATGCCCAGTTCCTCGGCGCTCTCCCGAAGAACCGTCCTGCACGGGTCCTCACCGTCGTCGACATGGCCGCCGGGGAACAGCCACAGGCCGGCCTTCACATGGTCGACCAGCAGGACGGTTCGCCGCGTCTGGTCGAACAGGACGCAGTAGACGCACAGATGCCTGTCCGGCGTGGCGGGACGGGCGATCCGGAACAGCGGCGCGCCCGAGCGAACCCAGCGCAACGTGTCCGCCCTGTCCTGCTCCTCGTGGGCGTCGAACGGGTCGATGCCGGCCACCAGGTCGTGCACCACGGCACGTGGATCCGGGCCTGCCACTGCCATCCGCGGACCTTAGCAGCGATCACGCCTGTCTGTGCTCGATGTGCATCCAGGCGGCGGCGCTCGGCGGTACTGGCCGTAGGGAGAGGTACTCGCCGAGGAAGGGATGTGCGATGGGTAAGCGGATCATCGGCATGTGTCTGGCGTTGATGTTGGTGGGGCTGGGCGCCGGTCCGGCGGTCGCGTCGGCGGCCCCCGCGACGCACGGCGGCGGATTCGGGGTCAAGGGACGCACGGACGTGACGTTGGACCCCGGTGCGGCGGCGGCGCTGACCTCGCTGGGTGTGCGGGCCTACCCGGTGTTGGCATCCGCTCGCACCGGGTCGGGCAAGACGGTGTTCGGGTTCGCGATCGTGGGTAACCCCGCCGACGGGACCATCGAGCACACCGGCGGGTTGGTGCTGGCCAAGGGCCGCACTTGGGTGGCACTGACCCGGTTCACCATCGACCTCGACCGCGGTGTCCTCAGTGGACGGGTCAACTTCGGTCAGCGGGCCGACCTGTTCACCATCGGCGCGGCCACGCCGGACGGGGTCACGTTGGCCCTGACCGGCGCGGCGGCTGGCGTGTTGAACAGCACGTTCGGGGTGAGCGCGTTCGCCGAGGGTCTGGTGTTCGGGTATGGCAACCCGCGGATTCGCCGTTGACGGATTACCGTCGTGGGGGCGACGCCGTGCCGACGGCGCCGCCCCCGTCGCCCGGGACGAGAGGTGTGTGGTGACTGAGCGGCACCCAGCGTGGGGGCGCGGCGGGGTGCGGGCCGTTTACGACCAGTACGGTCGGCTGGTGTTCAGCGTGGCTTTGTCGGCGCTCGGCAGCCGGGCGGACGCCGAGGACGTCACCCAGCAGGTGTTCGTCCGGGCCTGGCGCAGCCGCGAGACCTACGACGCGGACAAGGGCACGCTGCGCACCTGGTTGTTGACGATCACCCGGCGGGTGGTCGCCGACCGGCTCGGAGCGTTGGCCCGCCAGCGTGCCGCCGACCTGGCCGCGGTCCGCAACGGACACGCCGGTCGTGCCGGCGACCTCGCCGAGGACACGGTGCAACGGCTGGCTGTGGCGGCGCGGCTGCACGAGCTGACCGATCAGCAACGGCTCGTGGTACGCATGGCGTTCTTCGAGGATCTGACCCACGCGCAGATCGCCGAACGCACCGGCCTGCCGCTGGGCACGGTCAAAAGCCACCTGCGACGCGCACTGCTGGTCCTGCGCAACCGGTGGGAGGCCGACGATGCAGCACCTTAGCCACGACCGGCTGGTCGCGGTCGGCTTCGACGGCACGACCGGATCGGCCGCCGAGGCCGAGCACCTGGCCGGCTGCGCGGACTGCCGCGTCGCCGTGGAGGAGATCGCCGCCGTCGCCGGGCTGTCCGGCACCTCGGGAACGCCACCGGAGCTGGCCGACCCGCCGCCCGCGGTGTGGGCGGCGGTGGACGAACAGGTGCGCGCCGACCGCCGGCCGACGCGCCGGCGCGTGGGCGGTTGGCTGGCGGCGGCCGCGGTGATCGGCGCGCTGGCCGGGGCCGGCGCCACCGCGGTGGTGCTGTCCGACCCCGCTGCCCAGGAACCGCAGACCGTGGCGGCGGCGACGCTGGCCGCGCCGGCCGGCCCCGGGCCGCAGTCGGGTTCGGCCGAACTGGTGACCGTGGCCGGACGCCGGTTCCTGCGAGTGGACACCCAGGGACTGGCTCCCACCACCGGCTACTTCGAGGTGTGGTTGCTCGACGCGAGCGGCCGGATGTACGCGCTGGGCGCGTTGAGCCCCGGCTCGCGGGCCGAGCTGGCCGTGCCCGACGGGGTCGTCATCGACGAGTTCAACGTCGTCGACATCTCCGCCCAGGCCCACAACGGCGATCCGCGCCACTCCAGCGTGAGCGTGCTGCGCGGCACGCTGAACGACTGATCGCGCTCGCCGCGCATCCGGATCGGGCCCGCCGGCGGTATCGGTCGGCATCGGCGCCAGCCGCGCCGTGTTCGGACCACAGAAGGGATCCGATTCATGCGCTGGAAAGCCATGGCCGTGGCGGTGGTGTGCGGAGGTTGCGCGATCGCGGCAGCGCCGGTCGCCACCGCCCAGCAGACCGCGACCGTCTACGTCGTGCACGGTGTGCCGGACACGCCGGTCGATGTCTACGTCGACGGGCAACGCGCCATCGACGACTTCCAACCCGGTTCCACCCAGGGGCCGCTGCAGCTGCCCGCCGGACCGCACAAGGTCGCGCTGTTCGCTGCGACCGCGCCCGACGGCTCCGGCGCCCCGGTGCTGCAGGCCGACGCCAACGCCCCGGCCGGCGCCAACCTCACCATCGTGGCCCACCTCAACGCCCAGGAGGCTCCGACGATCACCCCGTTCGTCAACGACGTCGGTCCGGTGCCCGCCGGCCAGGCCCGACTGGTGGTCCGGCACACCGCCGCGGCCCCGGCAGTCGACGTGCGCGTCGGCGGCAAGCCGGTGATCCAGGGGCTGACCAACCCGCAGCAGAAGGAACTGCAGGTTCCGGCCGGTACGGTGTCGGCCGACGTCACGCTGGCCGGCACCGGCACCGTCGCGATCGGCCCGGCCGAGCTCGACCTGGCCGAGGGCACCGCGACGTTCGTCCACGCCATCGGCTCGGCCGCCAAGCAGAACCTGCGCGTGGTGCCGATCACCATCACCGGCCTGCACAGCGCCCCCAGCGGCGTGCCGGCCGGCACTGGCACCCCGGCCGGCGCCCTGCCCTGGCTGCTGCTGGCCGTGACCGGAGTGGGCGTCCTGGCCGCCGGCCGGCGGTTCACCGGCCGGCCCGCCGCCGGATGAGCCGAACCCGGGTGCTGATCACCGTCTGCGGCACCGGCCTGCTCGTGGCCGGTGCCGCCGGCTGGTTGATCACCACCGCCGAACCCGCGCCGCCGCCGAGCTTCGGCGCCCCCCAGACGACCGCGCTGCGCGGCACGCCGCCGGTGCCGACGGCCGCCCCGACGAGCGCCCGCCGCGGCGAACCGGTCCGCACACTGGCCCTGCCCGCCCAGGGTCTGACCGTGCCGGTCGTCGCGGTCGGCGTCGCACCCGACGGCAGCATGGCCATTCCCGACGACGTCGGCACCGCCGGCTGGTACCGCTTCGGTGCCGCCCCCGGCAGCGACCGCGGGTCGATCGTCATCAGTGGCCACATCAACGACCGCGACCAGGGCCCCGGCGCCTTCGCCGGCCTGAACCTGGTCAACCCCGGCGACCCCGTCACCGTCGTCACCGACACCGGCCGGACCCTGCGGTACCAGGTGGTCTCCCGGCAACGCTTCGACAAGGCCGACGTACCGCTCGACCGCGTCTTCGACCGAACCGGTCCACCCCGGCTCACGCTGGTCACCTGCGGCGGCGCCTTCGACCGCGGCACCGGCAACTACCGCGACAACATCGTCGTCACCGCCGTCCCACGGTCACCCTGAATGTTCACCGCGAATGTCGTTGCGGTGGTGAGATCGGCGCGAACCGCGTGCGCAACAATCGCCGCATGAACTACTACTCGCGTGAACCGCGGTTGACGGCGGTGACGTTCGTCGCCGGCTGGTTGCGGACCACAGGTATCGGCGCACTCGACCAGCCGGGTGGTGACCAGCAATGAGCCTGCGCCGAGCGTTGTGGATTATTCCGGACCGGAGCTCGACCCAGCAGAAAAAGCAGGTGAGCGCGAAGTACTGGGAACTCTATCGGGCCGCGGCGCGGAGCTGCGGTCTCGACTACGCGATCCACGATCCCAGCTCGATTGTGGTGGACGCGATCGGCGGGACCCAGGCCGCCGTGTTTGTCGCCGGGGAACAGGTGAATCCCGCGGACACCCTGTTCGTCACCGACCTGTACACGCTGCCCCAGCACATCCCGGACACCTTCAAGCAGATTTCGGCGTTCACGGTCCTCGAGCAACTCGGGTTCTATCTTCCGGTGCCGCCACAGTTGTCCCTGATCGCCAACGACAAACTGGCTACCGCGCTGTACCTGGCCGACTGCCCGGTGGCGCCGATTCCGACGTTCCGGTTCGGCACCGGACGGGACGAGTCCATCATCGGAGCCGCATCCCTTGCCGCGCTTCCGTATCCGGTCGTGGTCAAGCCGGCCGGCTGGGGCGCCGGGCTCGGAATCCTGCTGGCGGAGGACGAAAGCCAGGTCCGGGCCATCGCGTCGCTGGCCGGGGGAGCGGACTGCGACCTGGTCTGCCAGCCCTTCCTGGGCGCGGGAACCGAGGACTACCGGCTGTACTTCGTTGAGGGACAGGTGCATACGACCATGCGGCGCGTTCCGTCGCCCGGCGAGGTGGTCGCCAACGTGATGCGGGGCGGCCGGGCCGAGTACGTCGATCTCCCGGCCGGGCTGACGGAGGCGGCCGAATACCTGGGCGAGAAGCTGGCCATCCCGTTCTTCTGCGCCGACTTCCTGTTCGACGGCCAGGAGTTCCACCTGTCCGAGATCGAACTGGACGGCTTGTACGGGCTCGACCAGGCAGGACGAAACACCGGGCTGCTCGAAGCGCGGTTCGCCGCCTATGTGCGGCAACACGAACGGTTCCTCGGCCGAGCCCCCAGCCAGGTGGCCGCGATGAGTTGACCGGACGCGGGCCAGGCCGGTGACCCGGCCTGGCTGTGTTTCATCAGGCGCGCGCCGATCGGATCTGCGGGGCAGGCCGTCACCGCGCATCACCGGCATGGCGGCCTGCGCCACAGATCCGGGCCTTCGGCCGGGGCGCGCGCAGCTGGTCGCTTTGATCGGAGCACTTGCGAAACAGGGCCTGGCCTCGCACGGCGGCGCGCGATTCAGCGCAGGCCCAGAGCGGTGATGGCGTTCTGCTTCATTATCAGGGGTTTGACCTCGTCGCGGATGTCGAGTGTCGTGAAGTCGGTCAGCCACCGTTCGGGTCGCAGCAGCGGATAGTCCGAGCCGAACAGCACCTTGCTCTTGAGCATGGTGTTGGCGGCGCGGACCAGTTGCGGCGGGAAATATTTGGGCGACCAGCCGGAAAGGTCGATGTAGACGTTGGCCTTGTGTTGCGCGATGGCGATGGCGGCGTCCTGCCACGGCACGGACGGGTGCGCCATGATGATCGTGAGTCCGGGAAAGTCGGCGGCGACGTCGTCGAGCAGCATCGGGTCGCTGTAGCGGAGCTTGATTCCGCGGCCGCCCGGCAGGCCTGATCCGATGCCGGTCTGCCCGGTGTGGAACAGGGCCGGGACACCGAGGCTCTGCAGCTCCTCGTAGAGCGGGTAGGCCCGCCGGTCGTTGGGTTCGAAGCCCTGCAGGCTGGGGTGGAACTTGAACCCGCGCACCCCGTGTTCGGTGACCAGGCGCCGGGCGGCCAGCACACCGGCCTGCCCGCGGGCCGGGTCGACGGAGCCGAACGGGATCAGCACGTCGGGGTGCTGCGCCGCGGCGTCGGCGATCTCCTCGTTGGACAGCGCCATATGCCCGGTCGCGGCCTCGGCGTCGACGGTGAAGATGACCGCGGCCATCCTCTGGTCGCGGTAGTCGGCGGCGATGTCGTGCACCGTCGGGTCGTACGGGTCGCCCTTGAAGTACTTCGCCGCCGCGGCGCCCAGTTCGTCGTCCAGCGCCCGATGGCCGTGCAGGTCGGCGTGGACGTGCACGTGCACGTCGATGGCGACCAGAGAGTCGAGGTCGAGGGTCACTGCGGGGGCTCCGGCAGCTGCTGGCCGACCGGCTGCTGGGCGGAGGCGAACCTCTCCGGCCAGATCCGGGCGATGGTGTCGGCCGGCCAGCCGGTTCCGTCGGCCAGCTCGATGGCGACCTCGCTCGGGTGCGACCACAGCGTCAGCCGGTCGCCGCCGATGCCGATCACCTGGCCGGTGATCCGCGCGGCGGCGTCGGAGGCGAGGAACGCGACGACACCGGCGGCGTCGGCGGGTGAGCCGAAGCCGAGCTCCCGCCGGGCGAAGGGCGGGAGCGGCTCGCCGGCGGCCAGCGCGTCGACGTAGGGCTTGAGGAAGGGCACCGTCTCGGTCATCGCCGTGGCCGCGACCGGCACGATCGCGTTGACCGTGATGCGCGCGCGGGCCAGCTCCATCGCCCAGGTGCGGACCATGCCGACGATTCCGGCCTTGGCCGCGGCGTAGTTGGTCTGCCCGAAGTTGCCGACCTGCCCGGTGGGCGAGCCGATGCAGATGATCCGGCCGCCCGCGTCCTGCTCGCGCAGCCTGATCGCGGCGGCCCGGGTGCAGGTGAAGGTGCCGCGCAGGTGGGTGGTGACGACCGCGTCGAACTGCTCGTCGGTCATCTTCCACAGCGTCGTGTCGCGGAGGATGCCGGCGTTGTTGACCAGGATGTCGAGCCGGCCGAACTCGGCGACGGCACGGTCGACCAGGGCCTGCGCGGCTTCGCCGGTGCCGACCGGCACGACCTCGGCGACGGCCGCGCCGCCGCTCTCGGTGATCGTCCTGACGGCGGACTCGGCGACCTGTGCGTCGACGTCGTTGATGACGACCGCGGCGCCCGCCCTGGCGAGTTCGGTGGCGTAGGCGAGGCCGAGGCCCCGCCCGCTGCCGGTGACGATGGCGACCCTGCCGGAAAGATCCACGCGGTACTCCTCTACTGGGCGGCGGCTATTCGGCGCAGCTCGGCCCGCTGGACCTTCGCCGAGGCGGTCATCGGCAGGTCGTCGACGACCCGCCAGACCCGTGGCACCTTGAAGGGGGAGAGCCGGTCGCGGCAGTGCCGCTCAAGCTCGCCCGGGTCGATCCGCGCGCCCGGCCGGGGGACGACGAAGGCGACCACCAGCTCGCCCCAGCGCTCGCTGGGAGCGCCGACGACCGCCGCGCGAACGATCGACGGGTGACTGACGACGGCGTCCTCGACCTCCTCCGGCGAGACGTTCTCCCCGCCGGTCTTGATCATGTCCTTGAGCCGCCCGACGATCCGGCAGGCCCCCGAGGTGTCCATGACCGCCAGATCCCCGGTGTGCAGCCAGCCGTCCTGGTCGATCGCGGCCGCGGTCGCCTGGGGGTCATCGTGGTAGCCGCGGGTCAGCCGGGCTCCGCGCAGCCACAGCTCACCCGGCTCGCCCGGGACCACCGCCGTGCCGTCCGGACCGGCGATGCGAACGTCGGTGCCGGCCAGCGGCCGGCCGACGGTGTTGCGGCGCACCTCGGCGGGATCCGTCGGCGCCGAGAGCAGCGCCGAGCCGCACGTCTCGGTCATGCCGAAGGTGACGATGAGTCGGGCTCCGAACGTCGCCTCGACCCGGTCGACGAAGCCCGGGGTGACGGTCTGCCCGCCGGTGAACACCACCCGCACGCTGCCCAGGTCGGTGTCCCGGATCTCGGGCCTGGCCATGAGCAGGTCCAGCAGGGTCGGCGCCGACGACAGCACGGTGGCCCGGCGCTCGGCGACGAGCGCGAGCACGCGACCGGCCTCGAACGGGGCCACGACGTGCTCGCACCGCTGCCACAGCGCGCCCATCACCCCGAGCACGTTGCCGGCGGTGTGGAACAGCGGCATCGGGTTGAGCCACACCCCGCCGTCCGGAAGCCCGATCCGGTCCCGGAAGGCGTGCGAGGTCGCGACCATGCCGTGGTGGGTGATCCGCACGCCCTTGGCCCGGCCGGTGGTCCCGGACGTGAACTGGATCTGCGCCAGGCTCTGCGGATCCACGTCGGGCAACCGCGTGGGCGCCGCGCCGAGCAGGCTCCGCCAGTCCCCGGTGCACCGGTGCACCGCCAACGACAGCCCCGGGGCAAGGTCCTCGGCGAGATCGGCCGCCGGGTTGCCGCCGGCATCCTGCGCCGCGTAGATCGTGGCGGCGCCGGACAGGCGCAGTGCGTGTTCGAGTTCCGGCGGGCGGGACCGCGGGTTGATCGGCACCAGGACCATGCCGGCCAGCGCGACGCCGAGCTGGAGCAGCACCGCTTCGGGCCCGTTGACCAGGCAGGTGGCGATCCGGGCGCCCGGCTCGTGGCGGTCGAGCAGCCCGGCCGCCACCCGCTCCGCGTCGGCGAGCAGGTCCGCCGCCGTCCAGACGTGCTCCTGGGCCGAAGTGACCGTGCGGACAAGCGGATCCGTCGGGCCGAGCCGGGCGGCCCGGCGCAGCACGTCACCGACGGTGCGCTCGGCCTGCGCGGCGGCCGGCGCGGACAGCAGCTCGCTGCGCTGCAGGAGGTCGGTCATGGTCAGCCGAACGTGTAGCTCTTGGCGTTGGGACCCTCGAAGGTTTCCAGGACCTTCAGCCCGCCCTCGGCGTCGCGCGACGCGCGGGAGACGTAGACGGTGCGGGTCGGCGGCTTGGCCACGTCGGTGTAGTCCAGCGGCGTGGCGAACAGGCCCTTGGTGTCCAGGTTGGTGGTCTTCCGCATGGCGGTGACCACGCCTTCCGGCGTCAGGTCCTTCGCGTCGCACGCGCCCTTCAGGGCGGCCGTGAGCAGTTCGGCCTGCCCGTAGGCCAGCGGCACCTCCCAGCCGAGCGCCCCGTCGGAGTCCGCGGACTTGTACAACTCCCGGGCCGCCTGGACGGCGGGCTTGTCGACGCTGTACGGCGCGATGCTGGTCACCGTGTAGAAGTGCTCCAGCAGCGCCGGTCCGGCGGGGGTGCCCAGCAGTGAGGGCCCGAACGTGGGGGTGTTGCCGACGATGGGCACGTTCACCCCCTGCGCGGCGAGAACGCCGGCCAGCGAGGCGAGTTGGCCCGGGGCGGCGGCCAGGATCACCGCCGAGACACCCGCCTGGCCCAGGGCGGAGGCCTGGGCCGTGAGGTCGGTGTCCCGCGGCGTGATCTCCTGCGGCACGATCTCCAGCCCGTTCTGCTTGGCGGCGTACTGGGCCCCGGCGAGCGAGTCGTTGCCGTAGTCGCCCACGAAGTAGACGACGCCCACCTTGCTGCCCTTGGTCACGCCGAGCTTGCCGACGAGGTAGTCGATCGCGTTGGCGCTCTCGATGCTGTAGGTCGTGCCGGGAATCTGGGCGTTGCGGTACTTGAGCGCGACGCCGGCCCAGCCGTGGCCGCCGAGGTAGAGCCCGTCGGCTTCGGCCAGCGGCAGCACCGCGGCCGAGGTCGGACCGCCGAGCACCTGCTGCAGGGCCACGACCTTGGCGGCCATGCTGCGGTAGAGCGTGACCGCCTTCTGCGGGTCGTACCCGTGGTCCTGCACCTCGACCGTGACCTTGCGGCCGCAGATCCCGCCGTCGGAGTTCACCTTGTCGTAGTAGGCCTTCGTCTCGGTCACCTGGATCGCCGCGCCGGCCGCGAAGGGTCCGGAAAGGTCGGTGAGCATCCCCACCGTGATGGTGTCGGCGGTGACGCCCGCGCCGGTCTTGACGGTCCCGTCGCCGCCCCCGCCGCCCCCGGCGTCGGGGTCCTGCGTCGTGCAGGCGGCCAGAACGGCGACGCAGGCCGCAACGGCCATCGTCGTACGGGTGCGCTGCTTCATGGGGTGGTCTCCTTTGACCTGGTGGGGACTGCGGAGTTGGACGGTGGCGCTTCCGGCGGCGGGTCGGCGGCGGGCGGAGACGGGGCGCGCCGGAGCCGGCCCGCGGCGCCGGCGAGGCCGCCGCGGAAGAACAGCAGGACGGCGATGATGGCGGCGCCGTAGAGGAACCGGGACAGCGTGGCGGCGTCGAGTCCGCCCGAGCCGGGTGTCGCCAGAAACGGCAGTTCGGAGCTGTACTGGGTGAGGACCAGCGGCAGCGCGACGACGAAGACCGCGCCGGCCGCCGCTCCGGCGACCGAGCCGAGCCCACCCAGAACGATCATGACGAGAAAGTCGATGGACAGTTGCAGCCCGAACAGGTCGGGAGCGATCCGTCCGTAGGCCAGGGCCAGCAGCGCGCCGGCGACCCCGGCGTAGGCGGAGGAGATGACGAAGGCGGTGGCCTTGGCGCGGGCGACGTGGATGCCCATCGCCGCGGCCCCGACTTCGCTGTCGCGGACATTGGCCAGCGCCCGGCCGGTGCGGCTGGCCTTGACGTTGCGGGCCAGCCAGGCCGCGGGCAGGGCGACGGCCAGGAACAGGTACCAGAGCCGGTGCAGACCCTGGAACTCCACGCCGGCCACCGCCAGGTAGTCGGGGTCGTTGTTGCTGAAACTGAAGCCGGGTACCGAAAAGGGCGCGACGGCGCGTCCGTTGAAGCCCCCGGTGATCGCCTCGACGTTCACCATGAGGTGGCGGCCGAGGAAGACCAGCCCGATGGTGGCCAGGCCGAGGTAGATCCCCCGCAGCCGGCCGGAGATCGGGCTGAACAGGGCGCCGGCCACCGCGGCCACGACGCCGGCCAGGACCAGCCCGAGCACCGGGGAAAGGCCGAGTCCGGCGACGCGCCCGCCCGCCTCGCCTGCCGTCCAGGCGTAGGTGTTGGCGCCGAGGGCGACGAAGAACGCATGGCCGAGGGACAACTGGCCGGCCACGCCGACGAGCAGGGTCAGACCGATGGCGCCGACCACCGCGGCCATCGCGAACAGCCCGGTCTGCAGCCAGAAGTTGTCCAGGAACAGGGGAGCGGCCAGCGCGACGAGGAGGGCCAGGAGCACCGGGATCCGGCGCGGCAGCTCAGACACGGACGGCCTCCTTGCCGCCGAACAACCCCGAGGGCCGCACGAGCAGCACGAGGATCATCACGGCGTAGGGGACGACCTCGCCGAGGCCGCGGCCGAGAAAGTGGAGTTGGCCCTCGTAGCCGACGGCCAGGGCGGTGACCACCCCGATGACCAGCCCGCCGACGATCGCCCCGACGACGGAGTCGAAACCGCCGAGCACCCAGGCGGGGATCGCGGCGAAGGCGCTGAGCGCGAGGGTCGGGGCCACGCCGGGCGCCGGGAACGAGGCGAGGAAGACGCCGGCGATGGCCGCGAGCGCGCCGGCCAGCGCCCAGCCGGCGGCGCCGGTGCGGGAGCGCCGGATGCCCATCAGCGAGGCGGTGTCGCCGTCGGCGGCGGCGGCCCGCATCGCGACGCCGGCACTGGTGCGGGCGAAGAGGAACCACAGGGCGGCGAAGACGACGATGGCGACGCCGGCCGCGACCGCCCGGCTCGTCGGCATCCTGATGCCACCCAGCTCGATCACGTCGGCGCCCCAGGGCGCGCCGATCGTCAGCACCTGGTTGCCGATCCGGCGGGTCAGTTCGGTGAGCAGCAGGATGTCCACGCCGAGCATGAGGATCGCCGCCGTGCCGGGGTTGGCCTCGGCCAGGTTGCGGACCAGCACCGCGTTGATCAGCACGCCCAGCGCGGCCGCGCCGAGGATTCCCACGAGCACGGCCGGCCAGAACCCGATCGCGTCGTGCAGCACCGCGACGAGGTAGGCGCCGGCCAGCAGCACCGAGCCGTGCGCGAAGTTCAGCACGCCGGTCGAGGTGAAGACGATGACGAAGCCGACCGCGATCAGGCCCAGGATCAGGCCGTAGGACAGGCCGTTGGCCAGCTGGGTGAGGAAGTACGTCATGCCACCTCCCTCGCGGCCAGCGCTGCGGCGTCGTTGGCAGCGGCCTGCGTCCCGTTCACGGTCATGCCGCCGCCGTTCCGAGGTAGGCCCGCAGAACCTCGGGATCCTGCTGCACCTCCTGCGGTGTTCCCTCGGCGATCCGCCTGCCGAAGTCGAGGACGGTGACCCGGTGCGCGAGTCCCATGACGAAGGGCATGTCGTGCTCGACGAGCAGGATCGACAGACCCAGCTCGTGCGCGACCGCGCGGATCACCTCCGCCAGCGCCATCGACTCGCCGTGGGTCATTCCGGCGACGGGTTCGTCGAGCAGCAGCAGGGTGGGTTCGGCGGCCAGTGCCCGCCCCAGCTCGACCCGCTTGCGGTCGCCGTAGGACAGGGTGTGGGTTTCCCGGCCGAGGAGACCGTCGATGCCGAGCAGCACGGCGATCCGCCGCACGGTCTCCCGCTCGGCGCGTTCCTCCTTGCGGGCTCGGGGAAGTCGCAGCGCATGGGCGACGGCACCGGTGCGCAGGACCCGGTGCCTGCCGACGAGCAGGTTGTCCTCGACCGTGGCCTCCAGGGACAGGGAGATGTTCTGGAAGGTGCGGGCGATGCCGAGGTCGGCGATCCGGTGCGCGGGCAGCGCGGTGATCTCCGCTTCGCCGTAGTGCACCGCGCCCCCGGTCGCGCGGTAGGCGCCGCTCAGGACGTTGACACAGGTCGACTTTCCGGCGCCGTTGGGACCGATCAACGCATGGATCGTGCCGGCCTGGACGGTGAACGACACCGACGACAGCGCGGTGATGCCGCCGAACCGCACGGTAAGGCCGTCCACTCGCAGCTGCCGCGCCCGCACGGCCGACGACTGTCCCAAGTGGACCGGAAGCTCGGACGGCGGATCGCCCGGCGTCGTGCGGGCCGGGGATGTCGTTCCCACGCCGAGATAGCGGTCCCGGATGTCGTCGGTCGCCGCCAGGTCGGCCGAGGTCCCCGCCGCGGTGATCCGGCCGACCTCCAGCACATAGGCACGGTCGGCGACCCGCAGCCCCATGGCCGCGTTCTGCTCGATGAGCAGCACCGAGGTGCCCTGCGCGTGGATCTGCTCGATGATCCGCCCGATCTGCCCGACCAGTTGCGGGGCCATGCCGAGCGACGGCTCGTCGAGCAGCAGCAGCTTCGGCGAGGTCATCAGTGCCCGGCCCATCGCGAGCATCTGCTGCTCGCCGCCGGAGAGCAGGCCGCCGCGTTGGTGGCGGCGCTGCGCCAGGATGGGGAACAGGTCGAAGACCCGCTCGGCCGCCGCGGCCCGCGCCCGCGCGCCGCGGACCGGGACGGCCCCGGCCCGCAGGTTCTCCGCCACGGTGAGGTCGCGGAAGATACGCCGGCCCTCCGGCACCTGGACCAGGCCCGCCCGCACCACCCAGGCGGCGTCGCGGCCGGCGAGGTCCTCACCCTGGAACCGGACTGTTCCCGAGGTGATCGCCCCGCCGACGCCGCCAAGCGAGCGGGACAGTGCGCGTAGCAGCGTCGTCTTGCCGGCGCCGTTGCTCCCGAGGACCGCGACGACGGTCCCCTCGTCGACGCGCAGGCTGACGCCCCGCAGTGCTTCGATGGCGCCGTCGTAGGCCACGGAGAGGTCGTCCACGGTGAGGAGGGGAGCGGGCACGAGCATCCCCTTTGGGAAGACGTAGTGTCGGCCGTCACAGAAACGTAGATGCACACGTGACGTACGTCAACCATCCATCTAACGTTTGCAGAGGTCAGCGGGTGGCTGTCGGTCCGCCCGGGAGGAGGCGGGGATGAGTGCCGAGGCACTGGAGGGGCGCTCGTACGGGCACCGGCCGCAGGCGTTGGTCTTCAGCTTCTTCGGTGGCGTGGTGCACGGGCGCGACCTGCCGCCGATCCCCACGTCGGTCTTCCTGCGCCTGCTCGGCGGGCTGAGCGTCGCGGAGGCCGCCACCCGCGCCACCCTGGCCCGGATGACCCGCAACGGGCTGCTGGAGCGGATCCAGGCCGGCCGCGCGGCGCACTACCGGCTCACCCCGAAAGCCGACGCGGTCGTGCGCAAGGCCGCCCAGCGGGTCACCGCGACGGCCCCGTTCGACCACGCGGACGGCGAATGGACCCTGTTGAGCTACTCGATGCCGGAAAGCCGCCGGGACCTGCGCCATCGCGTCCGGGCGACGCTGACCTGGGCGGGGTTCGGCGGACTGCGGGACGGCGTGTGGATCGCGCCCGGCACGGTCGACGTGGCCGAGGTGCTCGCCGACGCCGGGCTCGACGAGGTCGCCGAACTGGCGGAGTGGTTCGCCGCCTCACCCCTGCCGGCCGTCCGGGTGGAACAGTTCATCCGCCGGGCCTGGCCGATCGACAAGATCCGCGAGCGGCACGACGACTTCATCGCGTCCTGGTGGGCCGGCCCGGGCGAGGAGGACCCGCTCGGCCAGATCACGCTGCTCGGCGCGGACTGGCTCCAGCTGTTGCGGACCGACCCCGGCCTGCCGGCGCGCTACCTCTCGGCCGACTGGCCCGCGGCTCAGAGCGTCGCGATCTACCGCCGCTGCTACGCCGCCCTGCTGCCGGCCGCGGAGCGCAGCCTCGACCTGGAGCTCGGTGGGAAAGCTTCGGTTTTCGTTGACGGTCGACAAAGCGGCCTCTAACGTCCTGGAGTATCCGCACCACGACGTGAGGACGCAGATGTCCCCTCGGATCCTCGCCACCGGTCTCGCCCTCGCCGTCTGCCTCGCCACCGCCGCACCCGCCCGCGCGGACGGCCCACCCGGCCCGATCCACGCGACCGGCGTCCTGTCCGACGGCCTGGCCCAGTGGGTCGCCGACATACCGGCCGACTGGAACGGCACCCTGATCCTGTACAGCCACGGCTACAACCCCACCCCGAACAACCCCGCCCGCAACGCGCCCGACCCCCAGACCGCCGCGGCGCTGCTCGCCCGGGGCTACGCCCTCGTCGGCTCCTCCTACGAGCGGTCCGGCTGGACGATGGACACCGCCGCGAACGACCAGCTGGAGACCCTGACCGTCTTCTCCCAACGGTTCGGCGTGCCCGATCGGACCCTGGCCCTCGGCACCTCGATGGGCGGTCTCATCACCGGACAGCTCGCCGAACGCCGCCACACCGGCATCGACGGCGCGCTGGCCACCTGCGGCCTGATGCAGGGCGGCGTCGATCTGCTCAACTACCAGCTCGACGGGGCGCACGCGATCGCCCAGCTGCTGGTGCCCGACGGCAACAGGGTCCAGCTGGCCGGCTTCGACGGCTCCCTGGCGGCCGTGAACGCATCGGTGCAGACGATGCTGGCCGCCCTCGCCGGCGCGCAGACGACGCCGCAGGGGCGCGCCCGCACCGCGCTGGCCGCGGCCCTGTACCACCTGCCCCGCTGGGCTCCCGGAGCGCCGCAACCCGCGCCGGACGACTACCTCGCGCAGGAACAGGCGCAGTACCAACAGTTCATCACGGCCCTGAACTTCACCTAC
The DNA here is from genome assembly GCF_035712165.1 of Actinophytocola sp. Taxonomy (GTDB): domain Bacteria; phylum Actinomycetota; class Actinomycetes; order Mycobacteriales; family Pseudonocardiaceae; genus DASYTH01. Next base: position 33,900 of record NZ_DASTBH010000134.1, read on the forward strand.
CCGGCCCGGGTGGACATCGAGAACACCGTCGGCGGCAACCCCTCCTGGAACATCGGGGTCGACTACCGGGCGCTGCTGCCGCGTGCCGACGAGCGCAGGCAGGTCATCGCGCTGTACCGGCAGGCCGGTCTCGACCTGACCGCCGACCTGGACCGGCTGAGCCGCACGGCCGGCATCGCGCCGGATCGGCAGGCGCTGCGCCGGGCCACCGCGATCTCGGAGCTCACCGGCGACCTGCGGGTGCCGATGCTGAGCATCCACACCACGCACGACGTCCTCGCCCCGGTGCAGGTCGAGGAGGACTACGCCGAATCCGTCCGGCACTCCGGCGAGAACGCCTTGCTGCGGCAGGCTTTCGTGCACCGGTTGGGCCATTGCGCGTTCACCCCGGCCGAACTGGTGGCCTCCGTGCAAGCCCTGGAGCAACGAGTGCGCGCCGGTCACTGGACTCCCGCCGTGCGGCCCGACCGGCTCGACGCCGCGGCCGAGCGACTCAACCTGGGTGGCGCGGAGTTCCTCGAGGCGTACCGCCCGGCCGAGTGGCTGGGCGACCGCGGCGGAGCACTCCCCGGTCCGCACTGACCGACGCACATCCCGCGGAACCCTTGGTAACGCGGAGATGTGCTATGTCGTCTGCCGGGACCGTTGTGGAGCGAGCGCGGCGGGGCGGGACGGGTAGAGGTCGAGGGTGGTGTCCAGGCCGGTGACCTGGAGTGGCCGTAGCGTGGGCGGGCTCGAGGCGACGATGCGCAGCGCGGTGTGTGGGCCGGCGCGCTGGTGTGTTTCCAGGAGTACGGAGATTCCGGCCGAGCTCATGAACTGCACGGCGGAGAGGTCCACGACCAGGACCGGGGCCTGTTCACGCAGGACGTCCTGGAGGGTGTCGAGCAGTTGGGGGGCGGTGAAGGCGTCCAGTTCTCCGGCGACCTCCACCACGACGGCCAGGGGGTGCTGGTGGCTTACCGCGACGGCCAGGGGTGGTGGTCCGCGCAGGACGGCTGGGCTGGCGTGCTGATCGAGTTGTGAAGGCTGCACGGGGTGCCTCCCGGTCGTGATCGCGTCGGGCGCGTCGACTGCCGGGGTCCGGGGCAGCATCCAATGTTGGCTTTCATGATTGCGCGGTTGGCAGGTACTGGCAAGGCCGGGCGCGGCGCGGGTGGTCGCACCGGGCCGGGAGTAGGGTGAGAGTCGTTCTTGGCGTGGGCCTGGACCCCGCTGCGTCTGGACACAGCTCGACGTGGCGGAGGTGTCTTCGTGATCGGAATCAGGGTTGCCTGCGGCGGCCGGTGGTGACGGGTTCATCGGGCCGGCCCGAGCCGCCTGATGGGGTCCGTGCCGCGATCCACGCGGCGCTGCACGACCAGGCTTCCCCGCATGATCAGGCGGGCGACGTGGTGGGGCGGTTGTGCCAGGTCTGCATCGAACTGGTGGCGGTGGACGGTGCGTCGGTGTCGGTGATGACCGACGAGTCCAACCGGGAGGTCGTCTACGCCAGTGACGAGGTGATCGCCCACGTCGAGACGGTGCAGTTCAGCCTCGGCGAGGGCCCGTGCTTCGAGGCGTTTCAGACCCGCCGGCCGGTGTTGGTCCCGGACCTGGCGGAGGCGGCGACACCGGCGTGGCCGCTGTTCGCCGCGGAGCTGGCCGGCTGGCCGGTGGGTGCGATCTTCGCTTTCCCGCTGCAGACCGGGGCGGTCCGGATCGGGGCGATGGATCTGTACCGGCGCCGGCCGGGTTGGCTCAGCACCGAGCAGATCGCCATCGCCTTGCACGCCGTGGACGTCGCCACGACGGTGTTGCTCGGCGCGCAGGCCGGTTTCCCGGACGGGTCCGTCGACGGGTGGGCCGAGTTTCCGCTGCGCCGGGAGCAGGTGCACCAGGCGACCGGAATGGTGATGGCCGCGTTGCGCATCCCCGCCGGGCAGGCGCTGGCCCAGCTGCGCGGTTACGCCTTCGCCGCCGGCCGGGTGGTCGACGAGGTGGCTGATGACGTGGTGGCCCGCCGGCTGTCCCCGTTCGACCTCGACGGGTGAGGCGTGCGGAGGAGGGGATTACCCTCGGGTGCGGATGGATGGGAGCGGACGAGTGAGCGGTAGCGGATCTGCCGGCGACCAGCGGGAGTCTCGGCTGCTGGAGGCGTTCGTGCAGCTGGCCGACACTCTGGTCGACGACTACGACGTGGTCGACCTGCTGCACCAGCTCGTCGCGCATTGTGTGCGGATTCTGGAGGTGGACGCCGCGGCGTTGTTGCTGGTCACCCAGCGGCCCGGTGAGGAGCTGCAGGTCCTCGCCTCGTCCACCGAGCAGACCCGGCTGTTGGAGCTGTTTCAGGTGCAGACCAACGAGGGACCGTGTCTGGACTGTGTCCGCACCGGCGAGCCGGTTGTCGTGGCCGACCTGACCCAGGCCGCTGAGCGCTGGCCGCACTTCGCGTCCCGGGCGTTGCGAGAGGGGTTCTCCCGGGTGCACGCGGTGCCGCTGCGGCTGCGCGGTCAGACCATCGGCGCGTTGAACCTGTTCGGCAAGGGCGTCGGCGCGCTGCCCGATCGGGACCTGCTGGTCGCCCGCGCGCTCGCCGACACCGCCACGATCGGGATCCTGCAGGAGCGGGCCGTCCACCGTGGCGAGGTCCTCACCGAGCAGCTGGAAACCGCTCTGCACAGTCGGGTCATCATCGAACAGGCCAAGGGTGTGCTCGCTCAGGCCGGCGCGGTGGACATGGACCAGGCCTTCCAGGCGCTGCGGCGCTACGCCCGCGGCAGGCGGCTGCGGCTGAGCGACACCGCCCACCGTATCGTGGCCGGCACCCTCCATCCCGACGAGCTCCTGACGTCCACATAGGACGGGCGAGGCCGGCGCTGCGGGTTACCGCTTGCCTCGGTGGATCGTGTTGTGGACGAGGTCTTTGGTGCGGTCGAACAGGGACAGGGCCGGTCCGGCGAGGGTGTTGGCGGTGGCCGACTCGATGCCGGGGTGCGGGTGGGTGGGGGCGACGGCTTCGGCTGCCTTGACGACCTTGACCAGTGCCCGGAGCTCGGCGGCGGGGACGTCGCGGCGAAGGTAGCGGAACTCGTAGGCTTCCTCGTGGCTGGCGTGTTCGAGCACGCTGACGCGCAAATCGTCGAGGAGTCGGGGGAACTCGGGTGCGTCGGGCCCCATCTCCTCCAGCGCGGCCAGGGTTTGTTTGGCTTGGTGTTCCTCGGCGAGCCGGGCGTCGACGATGGCGCCGCCACCATCCAGGTGCAGGCGGGCCACCGGGTGCACGGCCTGCTCCTCGGCGGTCTCGTGCACGGCGAGCAGCCGTACCAGCTGCTGGAAGGCCTGGTGTTTGGCTTTGCCGGTGGCCGTTTCGACCTCGAGGAACAGGTCGCGGATCTGGTTGTGTTGCTGGATCAGCAGGTCCACCACGTCCTGCTTGGGCGCGGCGTCCTTCGGCGCGGCGCCGTTGGTCGGCGTGGTGCGCGGCTTCTTCTTGCCGGACCCGTTCTTCCGCAGGGTGATCATGCGGGCGCCGATGTCCTGGAGTTGTTTGCGTCCAAGACCTTTGCGGACCTGGGGGAACCAGTCCTGTTCCTCATCGGTGATGTGCCGGGTGACAGTTTCGATCAGCACGGTGGTTTTCGCGGTGAAGCGCTCGTCGTCGGGCTTCATGGTGGCCAGTTCGGCGCAGAGCACCTCGGCCACGTGATGTTCTTCGGAGTTTTCCAGGACGTCCCGATCCAGTTCTGGTAGCAGGCTGCGGACCTGCGGATACATGCATTCGTCTTCGCGCTGGCGGTAGGTGGCCAGGGCGGGGAGGATGCGCCGCACGGCGGCGGCCTTGCGGGCGGGTGTGTTCGCGGACTGGAACTCGCGGAACAGGCGGCGGATCTCCTTGTGGTCTTCCCTGAGCAGGACGATGGCATCCGTGGACATGGACGATCCTTCCGCGCTGGGTGGGCAAGTCTGTTCGAGCCCTACCCAGGCTCGTGGAGCGCGAAACGGTGGTCACCGGATCGGTGGGCGGTGGAATAGGGCGGGCATCGGTGGGTAACCGGCCGGTTTGGCCCTTCGTCTCCCAGTCATTGGACGGACCCAGATGACCTTCAATCCTTTTGAACAGCAGGGAATCCCGCTCGACCAGCAGCTCCGCAACTGGCGCGAGCTCAACGTGTTGCCGGTGGACCCCGATCACAGCGACCCGTACACCAAATGCCGGATCATCGCGATGAACGGCATCGAGGTCGAGGCGATCATG
>NZ_DASTBH010000135.1:0-10755 GCF_035712165.1 Actinophytocola sp.
GTGGGCATGTGGTGTCCGCGCAGCAGTCCGACGCCGCCGGCAACACCTCGCTGCCGGGCGCGACCGCGTTCACCAGCGGCGCGCTGCCGCCGGCCGTCATCGCCCCGGCCGACGGCGTGGTGCTCACCGCCGCACCCGCCGCGATCACCGGCACCGGGCATCCCGGCGCCGAGGTCACCGTCACGCTCAACGGCCAGCCGATCGGCCAGACCACGGTGAACGAGCCGCCGGCCGACACCGAGTGGCTCGCGGCCACCGCGCCCGGCCTGGTGAGTTGGAGCGTGCCGGTCCCGGACCTGGCCGAGGGCAGCTACACCACGGTCGCCACCGAACGGTTCGGCGGCGCGACGGTCGGGACGACCACCAGCACGTTCAGCGTCGTGGCCGCCCCCGTGACGACCCAGGTCGAACCCGCCGCCGACGACGACGGCCGGGCCGGGATGACCGGTCTGCTGGTCGCGCTCGGTCTGGGCGGGGTGGCGGTGCTGGTCGTGTTGCTGCGGCGGCGCCGGGCCCGTCAGGCCAGGTGAGCGCCGACGAAGCGCATGATCTCGGGCAGCACCCGGTGCCAGTAGGCGCCGTCGTGTGCGCCCCTGGTGAGCGCGGCGAACTCCGGCTGGGCCTTCTCGACGAACTCCCGCGCCCCGTCCGCGAAGGAGTCCTCGGTGCCGCACCAGATGCCGATCGGGGTGCCGGTGAGCCCGTCGACGTGTTGCAGCGGCTCGAACTCGCGCCACTGCGCCTCGTCGGTCCACGCCTTGCGGGTCTCGGCCACCGACCACTGTTGGAACAGTGCCGGGCTGGCCAGGGCGACCGCGCGCAGGCCCGGGCGGCGGCGGACCAGGTTCAGCGCCCCCCAGCCGCCCATCGAGAAGCCGAGCACCGCCGTCGGCGCGAGGAACCGGCGCTCGGCGAGCCAGCCCGGGACCTCCTCGACCAGCATCCGCATCGGGTCGTCGCCCTCGCGGTCCATGAAGTACGCCCGGCCACAGTCCACGGCCACCGCGGCGAACGGGCGGACCCCGGCCCGGACCGCCGAGGTGAGCAGCCTCGGCAGGCCGAAGTCGATGTAGTCCTTGGCGTTGCCGCCCCGGCCGTGCAGCACCAGGCACACCGGCAGCGGGCCGGACACGCCGTCCGGACGCATGGTGACCAGGTTGACGTGCTTGCCGCGGGCCGCCGAGTACACCCGCTCGACCACCACCGGACCAGCGGGAACGTCGGGGACGCCGGACTTGCGGGGCTGGGCGCTGCCGACCGCGCGGGGCAGTGACGGGCCGTCCGGGATCACCGCGCCACCTCCGGCCGCGCCGACCAGACCGAGGCCGAGCCCACCCAGGAGCAAGCGGCGGCGAGAGAAGGATGCATTGCGCATGCCACACCCCTCCGATGCGCGGGCTTGGCGGAGCCCGCTTAGTGGACAATAGGCTGATGAGCATCGATCCGGACAGTGATTCGCTACCGCCGAGACGCGGGATCTGGCTGGCGCTGGTCGCCGTCGTGGTGCTGATCGCGGACGTGCTCACCAAGGTCGCGGTCGTCGCCACCCTGGAGGGCGAGCCGCCGGTGCGACTGCTGGGCGGGTTCGTCTACCTGCAACTGGTGCGCAACCCCGGCGCGGCGTTCTCGATGGCCACCGGGATGACCTGGGTGCTCAGCATCATCGCGGTGTCGGTCGTGGTGACCATCATCTGGATCATGCCGAAGCTGCGGTCGGTCGGCTGGGCCATCGGGCTCGGGCTGGTGCTGGCCGGGGCGCTGGGCAACCTGTCGGACCGGGTCTTCCGAGCGCCCGGACCGCTGCAGGGGCACGTGGTCGACTTCGTGTCGGTGTTCGGGCCGAACGCGGAGTACTTCCCGGTGTTCAACGTGGCCGACTCGGCGATCGTGTGCGGCGGCGCGCTGATCGTGCTGCTGGCGCTGCTCGGCAAGGACTACGACGGGCGCTCCACCCGCACCAAGGCGGCGACCGAGGTCGAGACCTCGTGAGCGATCTGCGCACGCTGCCCGTCCCGGAGGGGCTGGACGGGATGCGGGTGGACGCGGGCCTGGCGAAGCTGCTCGGGCTGTCCCGCACGACGGTGGCGGAGTTGGCCGAGGCCGGTGAGGTGCTGGTGGACGGCCGGGTGGCCGGCAAGTCCGACCGGCTGGTTGCCGGAGCCATGCTGGAGGTGAGCCTGCCGGCGCCGCCTGCTCCGGTGACCGTGCTCGCGGTGCCGGTGGACGGCCTGATCGTGCTGCACCAGGACGACGACATCGTGGTGGTGGACAAGCCGGTCGGGGTGGCGGCCCATCCCAGTCCGGGGTGGACCGGGCCGACCGTGATCGGCGGGCTGGCTGCGGCCGGGATCCGGATCTCCACCTCCGGGGCGGCCGAGCGGCAGGGCGTGGTGCACCGGCTGGACGTCGGCACCACCGGCGTGATGGTGGTGGCCAAGAGCGAGCACGGCTACACCGAGCTCAAGCGGGCGTTCAAGGAGCGCACCGTCGACAAGATCTACCACGCGCTGGTGCAGGGACACCCCGACCCGAGCGTGGGCACCATCGACGCGCCGATCGACCGGCATCCGCGGCACGACTACAAGTTCGCCGTCGTGGCATCCGGCAAACCGTCGATCACGCACTACGAGGTGCTGGAGGCGTTCCGGGCGGCGTCGCTGGTGGACGTCCGCCTGGAGACCGGCCGCACGCACCAGATCCGGGTGCACTTCGCGGCGCTGCACCACCCGTGCGTCGGTGACCTCACCTACGGCGCCGACCCGGTTCTCGCCCGCCGGCTGGGCGTGACCCGGCAGTGGCTGCACGCGCACACCCTCGGCTTCCACCACCCGGCCGACGGCCGCTGGGTGTCCTACACCAGCGCCTACCCGGCGGACCTGCGCTCCGCCTTGGACCTCCTCCGCGCGGAGAGCTGAGCCCTACTTTCCGGTGCGGTGCAACGTTGCGGCCCGGCGGTGTGTGTGAAGGAATGTGAGTCTGGAACGCGGAAGCGACGACGAGGAACGTTTCCGGGCCTTCGCCGCCGGATCCGCGGTGTCGCTCGGCCGGTTGGCCTACCTGCTGTGCGGTGACCGGCACTTCGCCGAGGATCTGGTCCAGTCCTGCCTGATGAAGCTCTACCGGGTCTGGCCGAGGATCGACCAGCCGGCGGCGGTGGACGCCTATGTCCGGCAGGTGCTGCTGCGGGTGTGGCTCAACGAGCGGCGCAAACCGTGGCGGCGCGCGGAGTCGCGCACCGGGGTGGTTCCGGATCTGGCCGCGACGGGGTCCGACCCGGCACTGGGGGTGGGGTCGGACCACGTCAGGCAGTTGCTCCGACAGGCTCTTGCGGAAGTTCCGCCACGTCAACGCGTCGCGGTGGTGCTGCGTTACTGGTCACAGCTTTCGGTGACCGAGACGGCGGCCATCATGCGGTGCTCGGAAGGAACCGTGAGAAGCCAGACCGCGCGCGGGCTCACCGCCCTGCGCGCGGCGATGACGCGGCTGGGTGGTGCGGCCACCCTGGCCAGGGAGCTGAGTTCCTGATGAACGACAAGCAACTCACCGCCGGCCTGAACCTGCTGGCCGACGAGTATTCCGAGCCCGTGGACATCGACGGGGTGATCGACGCCGAGCGGTCGCGCAGGCTGCGCCGCCGGTCCGTGGCCGCCGTGACGCTGGGGATCGTGGTGCTGCTCACCGCCGTGAGCGTGGTGACCGTCACGATGAACCTCGGCCAGCGCGACCAGGGGGCAGGCCCGCCGACGAGCACCGCGGGCCCCACCATGATCAACGGGAGGAAGGCGGTGGCCCGCGAGGTCGACGACCGGGCCCGCAAGCTCACCGCTCAGCTCGCCGGGGCGAGGACAGCCCTGTTGCCGAACCTGACCGTCGGTCCTGATTCCGAGAACACCAAGGGCTTCCGGGAGGGCACCCCGCCGGGGCTCGAGTTCGGCAAACTGGTCCTGGTGGAAGATCTGGACAAACCGCAGCGTTTCGTGCACTACGAGGCCCTTGCCAGGCTGTCCGACCAGCAGGGTGTCGCCACCTTCAGGATCAGTGTGTACAGCCCGGAGACCCCCGAACCGGATGGCTGCTATCCCGGGCTGCCGACCTGCACGAGCCGGACGCTTCCCGACGGTACGAAGGCGACCTGGCGCACCCATCTCGGCGACGCGATGGGGTGGAACCAGGCGATGACGGCCCGCCGGCCGGACGGCACGCTGATCATGGTGCGGATCAGCGTGTGGAACCTCAGCAACGGGGACAAGCCCACCCGGCCCGAGGTGCCGCTGACGCAGGACCAGCTCTACCTGTTCGCCACGGTGTTCAGCTACTGATTCGACGGACAATTCTGGGCATTTCTTCTGCGCATTTGCCCGCTGCGAATGTTCAATATTGTCCAGTTTAACGAGCCATTCCCTGGGGTACTTTCGTTCCGTTCCTGGTGCTGGTCCGAAAGGAGTCGGGCATGGTTCGGAGGCGTGTGGCGGCTGGGGCTGCGGCGGTGTTGACGGCGGTGGGGGTGGGGATGGGAGTGCCCGGTTCGGCGCAGGCCGCGCCGGTGTCCTACACCTGCCAGTCGGTCAGCCCGATCTTCTACCTCCAGGAGACCTTGGTGATCGGGAGTGGGTGTTCGGGGCCGGCCGGCACCCAGGAGCGGGTCACCATCAGCCATGTGAGCGGGTTTCCGGTCCGCTCCTGCGCCTGGGCCACCGCCGTGTTCTTGTCCGACGGCTCGCTGTCCGTCGGCGGCCACCAGTGCCACTGACGCCGGCCCTGGTCAGGGTTCGACGGTCCAGGTGAGGGTGCGGGACTGTTCGTCGGGCCGGGGGCTCCAGCGCACCGAGGTGATCACCGTGCTCTCCGGCACCACGTAGACGGTGTGGCCGCCCGCGGTCTCGCCGGGGGCCACACCGATGCGGTACGGGGGGCGCGAGGACAGGGACACCGGCGCCTTCTGGATGGTCTTGCCGTCGGGCGTCACCAGGACCAGGTACAGATCCGGCAGGGTCTGGAACGGGACGCCGCCGCGGTTGGTGAGCTCGGTGTGCACGACCACCGAGCGTTCGCCCTCCTGAAGGCGGTAGCCGGCGGCGGTGAACAGGTAGTCGGCCGGGTCGACGACCTCGACCAGCTGGATGGCCAGACGCTCGCCCTCCAGACCCTCGGTGAGCAGGGTGGCGCCGACGGCTCCGGTGCGGGTCTCGCCGTTGGTGCGGTCGGTGCGGGTGGTCGGGACGGTGAGGTCCTGCGGCGGTTGGTCGCCGCGCGCCCAGGAGGCGGTCTGCGGTGGGCCCCAGGTGCTGATTGGCCGGGGGATCGGGTTGCTGGGCGGGCCGGTCTGGGCCGGGAACGGGTTGCTCGGCGCGGGCGGCGGGTACGGGCCGCTGGGCACCGAGTGCGGGCCGGACGGGCCGGGTTGGGCGTAGCCGGCGAACTGGGCGGGGTAGGGCTGCGGCGGCGGGTAGACCGGGCGGGCGGCCAGGGCGGCGCGTAACCGGGCCGGGTCGCACTCCACGCCGACCAGCAGCGGCAGGCCGGTGGCCGACAGCGCGACGAGGCGGGACGCCACCTCGCGCGGGTCCATGCCCAGGCGCGCGGCGATGTCGTGCACCGCGGCCCTGCCCATGTCGGCGACCATGCCGAGCAGGCGGGCGTCCACCGGGTCCGTCACAGCTCGAACCTACCTCGTCAGGCCGACCGGCGTGCTCATTGCCGCGCCGCAGGTCAGAGCTTGTCATGGTACTACCATTGATGGAAGATTTCCTGCGCCACTCGACGATGAGAAAGGTGCCCACATGCGACAGAAGACGCTCCTCGCCGCGGCGGTGTCGACCACGCTGCTGCTCACCGGGTGCCTCGGACAGCAGCAGGACAGCGGGTCCGACAGCAAGGCCAACCAGAACGCCGACGCCAAGGACGTCACGCTCACCATCACCTCCAACTCGGTGGCGGGCGGCAAGAACGCGGCCGGCGCGGCCTGGATCACCGACTGGGTCATCCCGAAGTTCACCGAGGCGCAGAAAGCCAAGGGCGTCAACGCCACGGTCAAGTTCGACGGCATCGGGTCGGACGACAAGGACTACAAGACCAAGATCGCGCTGGACTTCAACACCGGCGGCGGTGGCGACGTCGTCGAGATCGACGGCATCTGGCTCGGCGAGTTCGCCCAGGCCGGCCAGGTCAAGCCGCTCGACGACGTGGTCGGCAAGGACAAAGTGGACGCCTGGGACGGCTGGGGCCAGATCCCGGACGCGGTCGAGGCGCTCGGCCGGTTCGAGGACAAGCGCTACGGCATCCCGGTCGGCACCGACGGGCGCGTGCTGTTCTTCAACAAGAAGCTGTTCGCCCAGGCCGGGCTGCCGGCCGACTGGCAGCCGAAGAGCTGGGACGACATCATCGCGGCCGGCGAGAAGCTCAAGACCGTCCCCGGCGTGATCCCGATCCAGCTCAACGGCGGCACGGTGATGACCGAGGCCACCACCATGCAAGGGGTGCTGCCGCTGCTGGTCGGCACCGGCAAGACCGTGTACCAGGACGGCAAATGGCTCGGCGAGAGCCAGAACATCAAGGACGTTCTCGGCCTCTACCAACGGGTCTACGGCAGCGGGCTGGGTGACCCGCTGATCCAGCAGGAGGCCAAGGGCCGGGACAAGTCCTTCGCCCTGTTCGCCGAGAACAAGCTCGGCATCCTGATGGAGAGCGACTACTTCTGGCGCTCGGTGCTCGAACCGACCAAGGGCGTGGCCAAGATGGCCGACCGGGACACCGCCGTCGGCTGGGCGATGGTGCCGGCCAGGACCGGCGGCGCCGGGGTCGGCGGCCAGGACTTCGTCAGCATGTCCGGCGGCGCGGTGCGGATCGTCAACCCGAACACCAAGTACCCGCAGCAGGCCTGGGAACTGTTGCAGTTCATGAACTCCTACGACGCCACCAAGGCCCGGCTGGCCGGGACCGCGCAGATCACCCAGCGCGAGGACGTCAACAAGGAGGTGCTCGCCAAGGACCCGATGCTGAGCTTCGTGGCCACCAAGGTGCTGCCGATCACCCGGTTCCGGCCGGGCCTGGCCGACTACCCCAAGGTGTCCTCGGCGTTGCAGCAGGCGACCACCGACGTGATCACCGGCAAGAGCCCGGACGAGGCCGCCGCGACCTACCAGCAGGCCCTGGTGAAGGCGGTCGGCCAGGACAAGGTCGCCGGTGGCTGACCCCGGCGGCACGGCTCTCCTGGAGGCCCCGGCCCCCAGGAGAGCCGCCACCCGGCGGGACACCGCCGGGCTGGGCACCTCGCGGTCCATCGGGTTCGTGGCGCCCGCGCTGGTGCTGATCGGGATCTTCCTGATCTTCCCGGCGCTGTGGACGATCTACATCGGCCTCACCAACTACCGGCTCACCGGGGTGGACTCGGTGTCGCCGAAGGTGGTCGGGGTGGCCAACTACGTCGAGGCGCTCAACGACGCGCTGTTCACCAACTCGCTCTGGCTCACCTTCGTGTTCGTCATCGGGTCGGCGGTGATCGGGCAGAACGTGCTCGGCTTCGCGCTGGCCTGGACCATGCGCTCGGCCCGCCCGGCGCTGCGCAGCACCGTCGAGGCGCTGGTGCTGCTGGCCTGGATCCTGCCCGGCGTGGTGGTCGCCTATCTCTGGATCGCGGTGTTGGACCGCAGCGGCGGCACGCTCAACCTGATGCTGGACACCCCGGGCACGGCCTGGTTGCTGCAGTACCCGATGACCTGCCTGGTCGTGTTCAACACCTGGCGGGGCACGGCGTTCTCGATGATGCTGTACAGCTCGGCGCTGGCCGCGGTCCCGCCCTCGCAGCTGGAGACCGCGCGGATGGTCGGCGCCGGCCGGCTGCGCACCGTGCGGGACGTGGTGTTCCCGCACATCCGCGGGCACGTCCTGACCAACACGCTGCTGATCACGCTGTGGACGTTCAACGACTTCTCGCCGTTCCTGCTCACCGCGGGCGGTCCCAACCACCAGTCGGAGACCCTGCCGGTGTTCATCTACCAGCAGGCGATCGGCGGCGAGGGCAACGGCCGGCTCGGCTACGCCTCGGCCATCTCGCTGTTGCTGCTGCTGGCCAACCTGGTGCTGGCCATCGTGTACCTGGCGACGCTGCGCCGGAGGCGGGTCCGGTGAGCGCCGTCGTGCTGCGCCGGATCGGCTACACCGTCTTCATGGCCGTGGTGCTGGCCTTCTTCGCCATTCCCATGCTGTGGCTGGCCAGCGCGCCGTTCGACAGCCGGCCCGGGGTGGGGCTGCGCTGGCCGGACTGGACCCTGGACAACGTCCGGTCCACCTTCGACCACCCCTACGCCCTCGGCTCGCTGCTCAACTCGCTGATCCTGTGCGTGCTGGCCACCGCGGTGACCGCGGTGTTCGCCACGCTGGCCGCGTATGCGCTGTCCCGCACCCACATCCCCGGCCGCGACGTGCTGCTCTACGTGCTGCTGCTGCTGTCCAGTGTGGTCACCGGGACCGCGGCCATGGTGCCGATCTTCATCATGATGAAGCAGCTCGGGCTGATCAACTCCTACTACGGGACCGCGCTGGTGATGGCCGCCGGGATGCTGCCGGCCGCCATCTTCATCCTGAAGGACTTCGTCGACTCCGTCCCCCGCTCCTACGAGGAGTCGGCCCGGGTGTTCGGCGCCTCGCCCGGGCAGGTGCTGCGGCACGTCGTGCTCCCGGTGGCCCGGCCCGGCATCGCCACGATCCTGGTCTGGTCGTTCGTGCAGGCCTGGGGCAACTTCCTGCTGCCGTTCCTGCTGCTGCGCGACGTCGAGACCCAGCCGGGTGCGGTGCTGCTGCAGACCATGCGGGACGAGGGCGGCGCGGCCAACCTCACCGTGATCCCGGTGTTCTCGCTGCTGTACTCGCTGCCGGTGATCGCGTTGTACCTGTTCGTCAGCAAGCGGTACGGGTTCCGCTTCCACGGAGGGATCAAGGCCTGATGGCGGAGATCGTACTGACCGGACTGTCCACTGTGTACCCGAACGGGGTGCGGGCGGTGGACGCGCTGGACGCCACCATCGCCGACGGCGAGTTCTTCGCGCTGCTCGGCCCGTCCGGATGCGGCAAGACCACCCTGCTGCGCACCATCGCCGGGTTGGAACCGGCCAGCGCCGGCACCGTGTCGATCGGCGGCCGGGACGTGACCGGAATGGAGCCCGGCCGGCGCCGGGTGGCCATGGTGTTCCAGGACTACGCGCTGTTCCCGCACATGACGGTCGCGGAGAACATCGCCTACCCGTTGCGGGTGCGGCGCGCGCCGAAGTCGCAGCAGCGCGAGGTCGCCGAGCGGACCGCGGGCGACCTCGGCCTGGCCGGGCTGCTGGAGCGCCGGCCGGGCCAGCTCTCCGGCGGGCAGCAGCAGCGGGTGGCGCTGGCCCGGGCCATGGCCATGGAGGCCGACGTGCTGCTGCTCGACGAACCACTGTCCAACTTGGACGCCCGGCTGCGGCTGGAGGCCCGGACGTTTCTCAAGCGGTTGCAGCGTGAGCTGGGCATGACCACGGTGTTCGTCACCCACGACCAGGCCGAGGCGCTGGCCCTGGCCGACCGGATCGCGGTCATGGAGGCCGGCCAGATCCGCCAGGTCGGCAGCCCGCGCACGGTGTTCCAGCACCCGAACAGCACGTTCGTGGCCAACTTCATCGGCTCCACCCCGATGAACCTGCTGCCCGGCGAGGTGCGCTCCGGCACGGTCCAGGTGGCCGGCGCGAAACTGGCCGAGGCCGACCTCCCGGACGGCACGCCGCTCGTGGTCGGCATCCGGCCGGAGTACCTGCATCTCGGCGACGACGGCATCCCGGGCACCGTGTCGATCGTGGAGAACCTCGGAATCAGCTCGCTGGTCACCCTGGAGTGCGCCGACGGCACCCTGGTCGGCGTCACCGTCCCCGAGCACGAGGAGCCCCGCGTCGGTGCCCGGTTCGGCGCCGCCCCGCACCCCGGCCGCCTGCTGCTCTACGGCGAGGACGGCAACCTGATGCCCTGAGACGGCAAGGCTACTGGCCCCGTCAGGCGAGGCCGGCCTTCCAGGCGTTGCCGGACTGGACCAGCAGGGCCGGCACGATCGTGATCGGGAACGGCCGCTCGGCGTGGAACGTCTCGCTGCCGGAGACGAGGGCGGCCTGGTCGTATCCGGTGTCGTTGAGCTCGAAGACGGTGAGGTTCGGCCGGTTGTGGTCGGGCTCCACGATCCAGTACGACGCGATGCCGAACGCCTCGTACTCCCGCTTCTTGACCGTGCGGTCGCGTTTGCGGGTGCTCTTCGACGCGACCTCGATCGCCAGCAGCGGCGGGCACTCGATGAAGTCGGTCGGTTCGACCCACTCGTAGCGGACCACGATGACATCGGGAATGCGGAGATGGTCCTGGGCGAAGTTGACGCCGTTCCCGGACAGCACGGCGAGATCGTCTGGGCAGTGCATGCTGAGCATCGATGCCAGCCGCGTGGCGACCAGGTTGTGGTTGTTGAGTGGCGGCGGTGACACCTCAAGCACCCCGTCGACCAACTCGTACCGGTTTCCATCGTCCGGCAGTCGGTGCAGGTCGTCGACCGTCAGTGGCCGGTCCCCCTGCGGCCAGACGTCGCTCAGTGTCACAGCGCTCATCGTGCCTCCTCATTCCTACCTCCGCCAGTGTCGCACGGTGATCGGTCGATCACGCGTTCGACACGCTAGGCGGGGGGACCGACAGTCCTGATGCGACGGTTCAGGCGGTCCGGTCCGAGCGCAACACGGCGTAGAGGACCTCGTCGTG
>NZ_DASTBH010000136.1:0-11857 GCF_035712165.1 Actinophytocola sp.
GCCGCTGCGGCCGGACTCGAAGGCCCCGTACCCGGCCACCAAGGCGGCCGCCGAGCAGTTGGTGCGCTCGGCGCAGGGCCTGGAGACCGTGGTGGTGCGGCCGAGGTTCGTCTGGGGACCCGGGGACACCAGCGTGCTGCCGGCGCTCGTCGCGATGGTCGAGGCCGGCAGGTTCGCCTGGATCGGCGGCGGGACCCACCGCACGGACACCACCCACATCGACAACACCGTCGAGGGGCTGGTGCTGGCCGCGGAGCGGGGCAGGCCGGGCGAGGCGTACTTCGTGACCGACGGCGAACCGGTGGTGTTCCGCGACTTCCTCACCGAGCTGCTGGCCACCCGGGGAGTCGCCGCGCCGACCCGGTCGGTGCCGCTGGGCCTGGCCAAGGCGCTCGCCGGCGCCGCCGGGCGGACCTGGAAGCTGCTGGGCCGCAAGGACTCCCCGCCGCTGGACCACTTCGCGGTGTGGGCCGCCGGGCAGGAGTGCACGATCAACATCGGGAAGGCGAGGGCCGAGCTCGGTTACTCCCCGGTACGTACGGTTGCGGACGGTCTCGCCGGCCTGCGGGCATAACCCGATAGGGGTGTCCATCGTTGATTTGCACGATGCGTAGCCTGTGCCGGAGTGCGCTGAGCGGATGGAGGATGCCGGGTGACCGACACACCGATCTACGACCAGATCCAGTGGGAGTTCCGGTCCGCCAACAGCACCCCTGATGAGACCTCCCCGTCGGACACCACCGGCTCGCGCCGGCAGGACGGCAACCGCCGGCAGGTGTCGGTCTGGGCACTGCTCGACCAGCATCGCCGGCGTTCCTGACCCGCGACGGTGCGCAGGCTCCATCCCGAACCGGCCGGTGACCTCGACGACGCCGCACTGGAACGGCTCTACGACTACCCGCAGGACCCGGACGGTCCGTGGGTGCAGGTGAACTTCGTCAGCTCGGCGGACGGCGCGGCCAGCGTCGAGGGGCACTCGGCGGGCCTGTCCAGCCCGCCGGACAAGCGGATCTTCGCGCTCGGCCGCGACCTCGCCGACGTGGTGCTGGTCGGGGCCGGCACCGCGCGGAGCGAGGGTTACCGGGGGGTCAAGCGCACCGAGGTGCGGGCCGAGCGCCGCGCCCGGCTCGGCCGCTCGGAGGTGCCGCCGATCGCCGTCGTCACCCGCAGGTGCTCGGTCGAACCCGACTGGCCGCTGGTCACCGACACCGTGGTGGCGCCGATCGTGCTGACCTGCGCGGCCGCCCCCGCGCAGCGGCGCGAGGCCCTGACCGCGGCCGGCGCCGACGTGGTGGTGGCCGGCGACCACACCGTCGACCTGGCCGTGGCGCTCGGCGAACTGGCCGGGCGCGGACTGCGGCGGATCAACTGCGAGGGCGGCCCGCACCTGTTCGGCGAGCTGATCGCCGAGGACCTGGTGGACCAGCTGTGCCTGACCCTCTCGCCGCTACTGGTCAGCGGGGACGCGGTGCGCACGGCGGTCGGGCTGCCGCCGCCGGCCCCGCTCGGTCTGGAGCTGGCTTCGGTGCTGACCGAGGACGGTCAGCTCATGCTTCGCTACCGACGCCACCGGTCAGCACGTCGGCAAGGTTGAACCGGACCGGCTGCTCGAGCTGGTCATAGGTGCACGAACCGGGCTCCCGGTCCGGCCGCCAACGGACGAACTGGGTGGTGTGCCGGAACCGCGGGCCCTCCATGTAGTCGTAGCGGACCTCGAGCACCCGCTCGGGCCGCAGCGGCACGAACGACAGGTCCTTGCCGGCGTTCCACCGGCTGCCCTCGTTCTTGCGCGGGGTGCGGTTGCCCTCGAGCTGTTCGGCCCAGGCCCACGGGTGCTCGCTGAAGTCGGTGACCAGCGGCTGCAGCTCCTCGAACAGCTCCTTGCGGCGGGCCATCGGGAAGGCGCCGACCACCCCCACCGAGGCCAGCTTGCCGTCCTCGCCGTACAGGCCGAGCAGCAGCGAGCCGATCAGGCCGGGCCCGGACTTGTGCACCCGGTAGCCGGCCACCACGCAGTCGGCGGTGCGCTCGTGCTTGATCTTGGCGAGCACCCGGCGGTCCGGCTCGTACACGCCGTCCAGCGGCTTGGCGATCAGGCCGTCCAGCCCGGCGCCCTCGAACAGGTTGAACCACTGGCGGGCCAGGTCGATGTCGGTGGTCGCCGGGGTGACGTGGATGGGCGGCCGGGCCGGCGCCAGCGCCTCCTCGAGCGCCGCCCTGCGCTCCGCGAAGGGTCGCTCCATGAGGTCGGTGTCGTTCAGCGCGAGCAGGTCGAAGGCGACGAACGCGGCGGGGGTGCGCTCGGCGAGCAGGTTCACCCGGGACGCGGCCGGGTGGATGCGCTGCTGGAGGGCCTCGAAGTCGAGGCCGCGGCGCTCGGCGTCGGCGACGATGATCTCGCCGTCCACGACGCACCGGAGTGGCAGGTTCTCCTTGACCGCCGTGACCAGTTCCGGGAAGTAGCGGGTCATCGGCCGCTCGTTGCGGCTGCCGATCTCGACCTCGTCACCGTCCCGGAAGATGATCGACCGGAAACCGTCCCATTTGGGCTCGTAGAGCCGGCCGGGTGGGATCTCGGCGACCGGTTTGGCCAGCATGGGCGCCACGGGCGGCATCACAGGTAGCTGCACGCGGCCCATTCTGCCCGCAGTGTTCTGGTCAAGTTGGGCCATACTCGGAGTTCACCGGCGGAGTGGAAGGCTCAGCGGCGATGAGAAGCCGGGGCATGTTCGTGGTGGTCGCCTCGGCCGTCGTGGTCGCGCTGGGCGGGTGCACGGCTGGACCGTCGCAGCGGCCGGAGATCGTGGTACGGGATCCCGACGCGGTGCCGCAGTCGCAGTCCGTGCCGCCCAGTGATGTCCCGGTTCCGCCGCTGGACGAGCCCCGGCAGTCGACCCTGCGCTGGGGCACCTGCCGGCCGACCGTGCTGAACCGGTTGCCCGAGTCGCGGCCGGCCTGGCTCACCGTCGGCTGCACCCAGGTGAGCAGCACGCTGGACTCGCCCTACGCGCCCGGCCGCGGCACCGTCCGGCTGCAGCTGCTGCGGGCCGGGGCCGGTCCGATCCCGATCGTGGTGCTCAACGACGTCGGCGGTCAGCCCGGCACGATCTTCGCCGCCCGCCTGGCCGCGACCCTGCCCGAGTCGTTCTTCACCCGGTTCTCGCTGGTCGGCGTCGACCGGCGGGGAACGGGCAACTCCGAGGCCCCGGACTGCGTGCCGGCCGCCGTGCGGTCCCGGATCGTCGGCGTGGACCCGACCGCGGTCCAGGTCGACTCCTGGTTCGAGCCGGCCAAGACCGCCGGGCAGCAGTGCTCGATCGAGCTCGAGGGCCGGATGCCGGCGCTGGACACCTGGCGCACGACGGCCGACCTGGAGGCGGTGCGCCGCGCGCTGGCCCTGCCCCGGCTCAACGCGATCGGCCACGGCGAGGGATCGCGGGTGCTGACCGGCTACGCCGACCGGTACCCCGACAAGGTGGGCCGGATGGTGCTGGACGGGCTGCCGGACACCAACGAGGACCTGATCTCCGCCACCGAGGGCGTCGCGGCCGGCGCGGAGGCGACCTGGCAGGCGTTCGCGGCCGACTGCAAGGCCCGGGGCTGCGAGCTGGGCGCCGATCCGGTGAGTGTGCTGCCGGCGCTGGTCGCGCAGCTGCGCGCCGACCCGATCTCGACCGAGGGCGCCGACGTCGGAGTGGGCGTGGCCATGCGCGCGGTGCTGGTCGGGCTGGCGGACCGGGCCGGCTGGCCGGCCCTGGCCGCCGCGATCGACGCGGCCCGGCGCGGCGACGGCGCGGGGCTGGCGAACCTGCTGGACCCGATCGTGACGGGCTCCGAGAACCAGGCCCCGACGTTCGACGGTGAGCTGGTGGTCGGCTGCAACGACACCAAGCCCCGGCTGACCGTGGCGCAGGTGACCAAGGCGGCCCAGGAGTGGAACACCCGGTATCCGATGTTCGGCGCGCTGATGGCGCAGCGGCTGTCCCTGTGCGGGGTGTGGCCGGTGGCCAGCAAGCCGGTGACCGTGTCGGCGGCCGAGGGCGCGCCGCCGATCGTGGTGATCGGCACGGCGAGCGACCCGGTCACCCCGTTCGCCGGCACCGAGCGGGCCGCCCGGGCCTTGGCGGCGGCCACGCTGGTGTCCTGGCAGGGCGGCGGGCACGGCGCGCTGGGCCAGTCCTCGTGCGCCACGGAGGCGGCACTGACGTTCCTCACCGACGCCAAGGTGCCCCGCGACGGCACCGCCTGCCCGCCGTAGCACGAAACAATTCCGCAAGCGCGCCCGCGGAATTTGCGCGCAGATTTCCACCACCGGTTTGACAAATACGGATAATCGCCGGCCGACGTTTTCCGAGCCGGCGAAGCGGTCGTCACAATGACAACCAGCCGAGACCATTCCCGCCACGGACAGCGGCTCGACGCCAGATCGTGGCGGCACCATGGATCGCAGAGTAATAAATGCGGCCGGCACATCACGCTTCTCGGTGTAACTCGATTAGGTGGTGGCGATTCGCCGGGTGGTGAGTTGCGGGGGCGGCGGAAGCACGGTTAGACTTCGACGATTAGTTATTAATTCTTTGTATTTGCGTACTCATTGCGAGGGCACCGGGGGGTCGGTTTCGGCTACGTCGAATTGGATTTCGGGTGTCTTCGATGAGTGCACACAGCACCGGTGCGGCCAAGCGGCGATGGAGCGGGATCGTGGGGGCAGGACTGCTCCTGGCTGTCGTGGGGGGCGTGTACGAGACGGCTTCGCCGGTGCGGGCCGCGGCCGACCCGGCGGACTGCGCGACGCCCACCGACATCGAGTCGGGCGGCGGGAACCGGCCGATCAGAGTGGAAGAGGGGGACATCGTGCGGCTGACCGGGGGGCTGTTCACCGGGCCGGTCGACGCCCTCGAGTACGGAGGCACGCTCTGCGTCGCGGCGGACGCCAACCTCAACCCGACCGCCGTCCGGCAACCATCGGGAAGCCTGGTCGTGCAGGGGTCGGCCAGGTTCCCGTCGTTCACGTCCAGACCCAGGTTCGCACTCTTCGTCGAAGGCACGGCGGTGATCAACCTGACGACACTGGTGGGCTCCTCGTCGGTCGAGGTCGCCACGGGCGCCACGCTGACCGGAGGCGAACTGCTGCTGCTGTCGGGGTCGCTCACCACCAACGCGGGCACGATCGACAGCGGAATCGAGACCAGCAACGGCGCCACGCTGGTCAACTCCGGCGATATGACGACCCGCGGCGGTCTCGAGCTCGAGGGCCCGCTGTTCAACAGCGGGCGGGTCACCAGCATCGACGGACCGGTGGAGTTCACCTTCGGGTCGGAGGTGACGAACTCGTGCGTCATCACCGCCGCCGACGACGACGTGATCGTGACCAGCACCAGCAGCATCATCAACAACGGCTTCGTGCACGCCCCGACCGGAAGCCTGCGGGTGTACGGGAAGTACACCCAGACCCCGAACGGGTTGACCGCCGCCACGGAGCTGCACAACGACGGCGCGGTCTTCGGTTTCGGCCGGTACCGCTTCACCGGGTTCACCCGCAGCGCCGGCCTGTTCGCCGGGGCGAGCTCCGCCGAGCCGGTCGTCGTGGACGAACTGACCCCGCCGACCCCGCCAGCCGTCTTCGACGTGCAGACCGGCACGGTCGCCAACGTCGTCGCGGGCAGTGTGACGGCGCTGAACACCACCGACCTGCCGGGCGACTGCGTGCCGGGCAGTGGTGCGCCGGTCGCCGACGTGACCGTGGCGAAGGGCGGCCCGGCCGTGGTCGCGGCGGGTCAGCGCATCACCTACACCGTCCTCATCAACAACAACGGGCCGGATCCGGCGAGCGGGCTGGTCATCACCGACGCACTCCCGCCGCAGCTGACCGCGGTGGATGCCCCCGGCGGCACCATCGAACCCGGTCCGCTGGTCCGATGGACGCTGCCCGACCTGGCCGTGGGTGCCAGCACCACGTTCACCGTGAGCGGGACGGTGCCGGACAGCGGAACCCTGCTGAACCAGGCCTCGGCGACGGCGACCACCACCGACTCCAACCCGTCCAACAACAACGGCTCGACCTCCGCCCAGCAGTTGAGCACCGTCATCCAGCCGGGAACGCTGCCGAACTCGGCGCCGGGGGTCGAGGACAGCACGTTCAGCACCATCTCCGCGTTCCCCACGGCCGGCAGCGTCGCCTTCACCGACCCGGACCTCCAGCAGAGCCATCTGGTCGCGCTGAGCCGGGCGCCGCGCAGCGGATTCGTGACGATCAGCCCGTCCGGGGTGTTCTACTACACGCCGCGGTTCGGCTACACCGGCTTGGACGACTTCGCCGCGATCGTCTGCGACAACGGCAGCCCGGTGCTGTGCGACGAGGGCACGGTGACCATCGTCATCGCGCCGCTCGCCGTGTCGGACACGGCATACACCGTGATCGACGCGCCGGTCCGGATCGATGTGCTGCACAACGACCTCGGCGAGACCACCGCACCGTCGGTACTGAAGCCGCCGAGCTCCGGGACCGCGGTCGTGGACGGCACCGAGATCGTCTACACACCGTCGGCCGGGTTCATCGGCGTCGACGAGTTCGACTACGTCACCTGCGCGCCCTCGGATCCGTCCGTCTGCGGAAACTCCACGGTGACGGTGTTCGTGGACACCCCTCCGGACGAGCCGCCGGTCGCCGACGACACCGCCGTGACCACGGTCGTGGACAAAGCCGTCACCGCGGTCGTGCCGGTCTACGAGCCGGAGATCGGCGAGCCGATCAACGTCACGCTGGCGACCCCGCCCGCGTTCGGCACCGCGGTGGTGGCCCCGAACGGTTCGTTCACCTACACGCCCAGTTCCGGCTTCGCCGGCAAGGACTCCTTCATGGTCGAGGCCTGCGAGGCCAACCGGGCGGCCCTCTGCGACGACGCCACCGTCTCGGTGACCGTGAACCCGATCGCCAGGGCGGACACGGCCCAGACCGACGTGGACCTCCCGGTCGCGATCGACGTCACCGCGAACGACCTTGGCACCATCGGCGCCCCCACCGTGACGTTCCCACCCGCCTCGGGCACCGCCGCCGTCCAGCCGGACGGCACGGTCACCTACACCCCGAACGCGGGCTTCACCGGTCTGGACGTCTTCGAGTACCAGGTGTGCGCCGCCACCGACGCCACCGTGTGCGTGCAGGCCCCCGTCGCCGTCAGCGTCGGCGCGCAACCGAACCGGCCCCCGGTCATCCAGCCGCTCGAGCTCGCCACCGTCGCCGGCCGGCCGGTCAGCGACGTGCTGACGTACTACGACCCGGACGTCGGTCAGACCCTGACCGTCACCGTCGACAGCGGCCCGGCCAACGGATCCGCCGATATCGACGGCAACGGGGTCGTCACCTACACGCCGACGGGGGAGTTCACCGGCCGGGACCAGTTCCGGATCACCGTCTGCGACGACGACGCGACCCCGGCGTGCACGAGCACCGACGTGCCGGTCACGGTGAGCCCCCTTGTCCTGCCGGACGGGGCGACGGTCGACGTCGGCGCCTGGGTCGACATTCCGGTGCGCGCCAACGATCGCGGCGACGTCGGCCCGGTCACCGTCACCGTGCCGCCCGCGCACGGCGTCGCGCAGGTGAGCGCCTTCGTCCGCTATACCCCCGACCCGAACTTCGCCGGTCGCGACACGTTCACCTACCGGGTCTGCTCGACCGTGGACCCGGTCGTGTGCGGCAGCGCGCAGGTCCATGTCGGCGTCCTGCTGGTCGCCGTCGAGGACGGCGCGGCCACCAACTCCGGGCGGCCGGTCGCCAAGAACGTCCTGGCCAACGACCTCGTCGGGCCGGACACCGCCGTCACGATCCGCACCAGCCCGATGAACGGCACGGTGGTGATCGGCTCCGCCGGCACGCTCACCTACAGCCCGGCCGGGCCCTTCGCCGGTGTCGACTCCTTCAACTATTCGGCCTGCACCCCGGCGAATCCCCCGATCTGTTCCTCGGCGCCGGTCACGGTGCTGGTCGTACCGCTGGTGAAGAGTGACGTCGCGACCACCAGGCGGGCGGAGCCGGTCGCGATTCCCGTGGTGGACAACGACTTCGGCGTGGCCACGCCGGCCGTCGTCACCACCCCGCCGGCCAACGGCACCGTCACGGGCGGCGGGTTGGCGCGGATCACCGCGCTGGGCTCCGGGAACGTGTCCATCCTCGGCAACGCGACACCGCTGGTGTACACGCCGAACGCGGGTTTCGTGGGCACCGACTCGTTCACCTACCGGCGGTGCGCGGAGAGCAACCCGAACGTGTGCGGGCTCGCCGACGTGATCATCGCCGTCCTGCCGCCCCCGTTGACCGGTGGCGGCCTCCCACCGACCACCACCCCGCCGCCGGCCACGACGCCACCGCCGGCGGCCAC
Source organism: Actinophytocola sp. (assembly GCF_035712165.1). GTDB lineage: Bacteria > Actinomycetota > Actinomycetes > Mycobacteriales > Pseudonocardiaceae > DASYTH01. Next base: position 8,382 of record NZ_DASTBH010000136.1, read on the forward strand.
GCCACCGCCGGCCGGCGCCGCACCGCCGGCCTCGGACACAGGGCCGGCCCCCACCGGTGGCGGCCATTCCGGAACGCTCGCCGCCACCGGGTTCGGGCTGATGCTGCTCGGCGCCGCGGGGGTCGCGATGCTCGTGGGAGCCGGACTGCGCGTGCTGGCCCGGCGACGGCGGACGTAGGCCTGGCCTCAGCCCAGCTCGGTCAGGGCCCGCTGGGCCTCCTCCAGCTCCGCCTGCAGCGTCGCGACCCGGGTCTGCTGCGCCCGCCGGGCGGCGTCCAGCGCCCGGTCGACGGCCTCGGACACCTGGGGCGGCAGCGCCCGCGCGGCCCGGGCCACGTCGGCAGGCGGCACCGGGAGGGCCCGGACGGTGCGCTTCTTGCCGACCACGACCTCCACCCGCCAGTCGCCGTCCGGCGTGGAGCTCAGCGTGACGGTCACCTCGGCCGGCGGCGCGGCCCGGCCGGCGCGGCGCGGCGGGGCCGGCTTCGCGGCGGTGGGCCGGACCTCGGGCGGCTGGTCCGGGGCCTGCGGTGCGGGACGGGCGGGCGCGGCCTTGGGTAACACGGGTTCGGAGGCCGGCTTCGGTTCGCTCCTGGGCGCCCGGGCCGGGGGCTTGGGGGCCGCCTTGCGGCGCGGCGGGCGGGTGCGGGTCAGCTCGGACGGCGAGAACGACAGCACGTCCTTGGAACCGGTGGGGCGCACCTGGATGAAGTCGCCCTCGCTGGCGTCGCCGAACGCGACCACCTTGGCCGAGCCGCCGGCCGGCACCCCGACCGCCGCCTTGGTGAACCAGACCATCGGCGGCCGGCCGGCGGTCAGCTCACCGCGCAACTGCGCGACGTCCTCGTCCGTCAACGAGACCAGTTGCGCCATGGGTTCCTCCGTATACCGCCGATCAAGCCCTTCGAGGCGTAGTTTGCCCTGGTGCCCTGACAAGACCAAGGGGTTCGCCATGAGCGCGCGATACCTGTGGTGGCGCAGTTGTTACGACGGGGTGCTGCACGCGTTTCCGGTCGTCCCGGACACCCCCCTGCTGCACCAGCACTACCGGGCGTCCTGCGCCCATGCCGCACCGCCCGACCTGGCCGGCGCCGCGCCGGACGGGCCGCGCTGCCCGTTGTGCCTGCTGATCCTCGGGGGTGCCGGGAACGGCGTCGAACGTTAGAGTGTCACCATCTCGTCCTGCAAATGGTAAGAAAGCACCATTCGGAGGGACCGATGGCCTGGCGCTCGCTTCCGATCCTGCTGACCTGCGGCCTGCTGCTGGCCGCCGCCCCCGCCGCGCCGGCCGTGCCGTTCCGGCCGGTGCGGGCGCTGACCTTCAACATCCACACCGGGATCGGCGAGGACGGCCGGCTCGACCTGGCCCGCACCGCGGCCGTCATCCGGGACAGTGGCGCGGACATCGCCGGCCTGCAGGAGGTCGACGTGCACTGGGCGGCCCGCAGCGAGTTCGCCGACCAGGCCACCGAACTGGCCCGGATGCTCGGCATGCGGTCGTTCTTCGCGCCGATCTACGACCTGCCGCCGCTGACCGAGGGGGCGCCCCGCCGGCAGTACGGCGTCGCCGTACTCAGCCGGTTTCCCATCCTGCGCGCGGAAAACCACCCGATCACCCGGCTGTCCACCCAGGATCCCGACCCGGTGCCGCAACCGATGCCCGGCTTCGCCGAGGCCGTCGTGCTCGCCCGCGGCATCCCGCTGCACGTCTACGTGACGCACCTGGACTTCCGCCCGGATCCGGCCGTGCGCGCCGCCCAGGTCGCCGACACCCTGCGGATCCTGGACCAGGACGGGCGCCGGGCCCGCCAGGTTCTGCTCGGCGACTTCAACGCCGAGCCCACCGCCCCGGAGCTCGCCCCGCTGTTCGGCAGCCTGCGGGACACCTGGCCCGGCCCCGACCCCGGCCTCACCTACCCCGCCGCCGCCCCAGCCAAGCGGATCGACTACGTGACCGTGTCGCCCACCCTGCGCACCCGCGACCCCGCCGTACTGGCCTCCGACGCCTCCGACCACCGCCCGGTGCGCGTCACCCTGCGGCCCTGAGGAAATCGCGTGCCATCCGACCGCTCCGTACGATCCAATGCCGGGAGTCGCCGGAGGAGGTCGCGGTGGAGGAGACGCCGAGCACCGTGCTGTGGCGCCCCACCGGGCCGGAGGAGCTGGAGCTCGTCCGGCGGTCCGGCTGGCTCGCCTGGCCGCCGCGACTGCCCGAGCAGCCGATCTTCTACCCCGTGCTCGACGAGGAGTACGCGATCAAGATCGCCCGCGACTGGAACGTCCCGCACCACGGTGTCGGCTACGTGACCCGCTTCCGCGTCGAATCGGACTTCCTGCAGCGCTACCCGGTCCAGCAGGCCGGCGGCCGGACCATCCTGGAGCTGTGGGTTCCCGCCGAGGAACTCGACGAGTTCAACGCCCACCTGGTCGGCCCGATCGAGGTCGTGCACGAGTTCCGCTGACCCCGGTCACTCCGCGGATCGGACCCGGTATTCGCAGCCGTACTCGACGGCGTACTGCAGGTCGTAGTGGTGGACGATCTTGGGACCGTCGTTGAGGTGGACGTGCGTGACGGTGTCCAGGGGCTGGGTGGGGAGGCGGTCGAGGGTGTCCACGCGGCCGTCGAGTGGGCCGCCGACGAAGCGGACCACGTACTGCTGGGACACGGCGACCTCCTCTCCCGACTACCCGATGGTTCCCGGCCCATCGCCGGAAAGCAACTGCTCATGAGTGCTTCTCAACCTCCAATCCGGTACGGCTCGGTCGACCACGTTGGGTAAGTTGGGGCGGTGAAGGTGGACCTGTCCCCCGCCCGGGGAACCCGTGACCTGCTGCCGGCGACCGTTGCCGTGCGCGACCATGTGCTGGCCACCATCACCGAGGTCTACCGCCGCTACGGCTACCAGCGCATCGAGACGCCGGCCCTGGAGAACATCGAGCGGCTGCAGGGCGGACAGGGCGGCGAGAACGAGAAGCTGATCTACCGGGTGCTGCGCCGCGGGCTCGACGAGCGGCTCGCCGCCGACACCCCGGTCACCGACCTGGTGGACCTGGGGCTGCGCTACGACCTGACCGTGCCGCTGTCCCGGTTCTACGGCAACAACCGCGCCACGCTGCCCGACCCGTTCCGTTCCTTCCAGGTCGGCCCGGTGTGGCGGGCGGAGCGCCCGCAGAAGGGCCGCTACCGGCAGTTCTACCAGTGCGACATCGACGTGCTCGGCGAGCCGAGCGTGCTCGCCGAGGTCGAGCTGATCGAGGCCACCACCGAGGCGCTGGCCGCCACCGGCCTGTCCGGCACCACCGTGCGGGTCTCCGACCGCCGGTTCCTCTCCGCGCTCGCCGCCCAGGTCGGGCTGCCCGAACCGGCCTGGGACGGACTGTTCATCACCCTGGACAAGCTGGACAAGAACGCCTGGGACGGGGTGCGGGCCGAGCTGGCCGGCCGGGGCATGGAGTCGGCCCAGGTCGACACGCTG
>NZ_DASTBH010000137.1:0-4902 GCF_035712165.1 Actinophytocola sp.
AACTCCGCACCACCGGCATGCCGATCCGGCTGATGCGGGAGTACGCCAAGCTGCGGCACCACGGCCTGGCCTCCACCGGCCGGCGCAAGAAGATCCTGATCGAGCACCGCGCCGACGTGCTGGCCCGCATCTCCGACCTGCAGGCCTGCCTGGAAGTGCTCAACTACAAGATCACCAACTACGAGCAGTGCGAGCGCGACCTGGACACGGCGAGCGGCCTGGAGGTGGCATCCGCATGACGCTGCCGAACCGCGAACTGGGCGGGCTCACGGTCAGCGCCCAGGGCCTGGGCTGCATGGGCATGAGCGACTTCTACGGCTCGCGGGACGACGAGGAGTCGACCGCGACCATCCACCGCGCGCTCGAGCTCGGCGTCACCCTGCTGGACACCTCGGACATGTACGGCTACGGGGACAACGAGGAACTGGTCGGCGCCGCGGTGCGGGACCGCCGGGAACAGGCCGTGGTCGCCACCAAGTTCGGCATCGTCCGCTCGGCGCAGGACCCGACCGCGCGCGGTATCCGGGGCGACGCCGAGTACGTGCGGCAGGCGTGCGAGGCGTCGCTGCGCCGGCTCGGCGTCGACCACATCGACCTGTACTACCAGCACCGGGTCGATCCCAACGTGCCGATCGAGGAGACCGTCGGGGCGATGGCTTCGCTCGTGGCGCAAGGAAAGGTGCGGCACCTCGGGCTGTCCGAGGCGGGGCCTGACACGATCCGGCGCGCGCACGCGGTGCACCCGATCGCCGCGGTGCAGACCGAATGGTCGCTGTGGAGCCGGGACATCGAGGCCGAGGTGGTGCCGGCCTGCCGCGAGCTGGGTATCGGGGTGGTGCCCTACTCCCCGCTGGGCCGCGGTTTCCTCACCGGGCGGATCAGCACCGCCGGCGACCTGGAGGCCGGCGACTACCGCCGGTTCGGCCAGCCGCGCTTCGCCGAGGGGAACCTGGAGCACAACCTGGCCATCGTGGCGGCGCTGCGCGACCTGGCCGCCGAGCGCGGGGTCACCGCGGGACAGTTGGCGCTGGCCTGGGTGCAGCGGCAGGGTTCGGACGTGGTGCCGATTCCGGGCACCAAGCGGCGGCGCTATCTGGAGGAGAACGTCGCCGCCGCGACCCTGGACCTGTCCGCCGATGATCTCGCCGCGATCGAGAAGGCCGTCCCGGCCGACGCCGTGCGCGGTCAGCGCTACACCGACGAGATGATGCGTGCGGTGAACCGCTGAGGGTGCCGATCAGGTCATGAGGGTGGCCGCCACGGTGGCGCCGAGCTCCCAGCAGGCCTCCAGGTCCGCCTTGGTCGGCTCGCCGAGCACCGTCACCGGGGCGGCCACCCGGGTCCAGCCCATCCCCTTGGTGATGCTCTCGATCGCCCGCACCGCGCCCTCGACGCCCTGGTTGCCGTGCACGTAGCAGCCGTACGGCCGGCCCTGTGCGGCGTCCAGGCACGGGTAGTAGACGGTGTCGAAGAAATGCTTGAGCGCACCGGACATGTAGCCGATGTTGGCCGGCGTGCCGAGCAGGTAGCCGTCCGCGTCCAGCACGTCCGGCACGGTCGCCGCCAGCGCCGCGCGGCGCACCACCTCGACCCCCTCGATCTCCGGGTCGGTCGCGCCGGACAGCGCCGCCTCGAACATCGCCTGCATGGCCGGCGACGGGGTGTGGTGCACGACCAGAAGCCGGGTCACCGCAACGCCGCCCGCAGATGGTCCCGGGTCGCCTCGTCGAAGGCGACCAGCCGGATCCGCTCGACCGCGGTCGGCGTGGAGCGCAGGGTCGCCACCGCGATCTTCGCGGCCTGCTCGCTCGGGAAGCCGTAGACGCCGGTCGCGATGGCCGGGAACGCGATGCTGCGCACCCCCAACTCGTCGGCCACCCGCAGGCTGCGCCGGTAGCACGAGGCCAGCACGTCCGCCTCGCCCGCGTCGCCGCCCTCCCAGACCGGCCCGACGGTGTGGATCACGTACCGGACCGGCGGGTCGAGGTCGAAGGCCGGGGTGGCCACCGCCTGACCCGGCGAGCACGGCCCGACCGCCGCGCCGGCCTCGGCCAGCCGGGACCCGGCCGCGCGGTGGATCGCGCCGTCCACCCCGCCACCGCCGAGCAGCGACTCGTTGGCGGCGGTCACCACCGCGTCCACGTTCTCGGTCGTGATGTCGCCGAGCACCACCTCGATCGTGACCATGACCGGGATCGTGCCACTACCGCGCGGGGTCGGCCGTCAGATCCTGCGTTCCGACCACCTTGAGCAGCCGCAGCGCCTCGTGCGACCGGGTGCCCGGGGTGGCGGTGTAGAGCACCAGCCGCTGGTCCGCGTCCGGGATCAACAGCACCTCGCTGAACAGCTCGATCGGCCCGACCACCGGATGGTGCACGGTCTTGCACAGGTTGCGCTGCACCGACACCTCGTGCGCGGCCCACATCTCGGCGAACTCCGCGCTGTGCGCCAGCAGATCCCGGAGCAGCGCCCGCAACTCCGGATCGTCGGGGTAGCGGGCGGTGGCGGTGCGCAGGTTGGCCACCACCTCACGGCCGTAACGCAGCGTCTCCTCCCGCGCGTAGCGTCTGGGCGACGTGCCGAGGAAGCGCAGCCGGGCCAGGTTGCGGTCCCGCGCGGGAAGCGCCGCGAAGTCGGCGATCAGCGCCGCGGCGAGCTGGTTCCAGGCCAGCACCTGGTACTTCGCGTCGATCACGAACGCCGGGGAGTCGTCCAGCCGGTCCAGCATGTGCAGGATGCTGGCCCGCACCTCGCCGGTCATCCCGACCGGTGCGTCGGGCTGCTCGCAGGCCAGGTCGAACAGGTAGGCCCGCTCGTCGTCGGAGAGCCGCAGCGCCCGCGCGATGCCGCCGAGCACCGCCCTGGACGGCTGCGGGCCGCGTTTCTGCTCCAGCCGCGTGTAGTAGTCCACCGAGATCGCGGCCAGCGCGGCGACCTCCTCGCGGCGCAGCCCGGGAGTGCGCCTGCGCGGTCCGGAAGTCAACCCGACGTCGGCTGGGCGCAACCGCTCCCGGCGGCCGCGCAGGAAGTCGGCGAGCCCCTGCCTGTCCACATCGTCCAGCTTGCCAGGCGCGGTGCGGCCCAGACAGGGACTGCCGGTCCCAGCTTCGACGCTCTCTGCCCGAGCTCGCCGAACGGCGTCAGAGTCGACGCCATGACCACAACGAAGATCGCGCTGATCACCGGCGCGAACAAGGGCATCGGCAAGGAGATCGCCCGGCAGCTGGGCCAACTCGGGATGACCGTGCTGGTCGCGGCCCGGGACGCCGAGCGCGGCCGGGCGGCCAGCGCCGAGCTGACCGGGGACGGGATCGACGCCCGGCCGGTGCTGCTGGACGTCACAGACCCGGATTCCGTTGCCACCGCGGCGAAGCAGGTGGAGCAGGAGCACGGCCGGCTGGACGTGCTGGTGAACAACGCCGGGATCATCGACGCCGGCGACCAGGACGGACGGGCGGTCGCGGACACCTTCGAACGCACCTACGCCACCAACGTGATCGGCGTGATGACCGTCACCCGGGCGATGCTTCCGTTGCTGCGCAAGGGAGCGCAGGCACGGGTGGTGAACCTGTCCAGCGAGCTGGGCTCGGTGTCGCTGCAGTCCGACCCGGACGGTGAGTTCTCCGGGATCCGGCTCTACGCCTACAACTCGTCGAAGGCCGCGCTGAACATGCTGACCGTGATGCTGGCCAAGGAGTTGCAGCCGGACGGGATCGCGGTCAACGCGGTCTCGCCCGGCTACTGCGCCACGGACATGAACGACCACGAGGGATACCGCACGCCCGCGCAGGGTGCGGCGGACGCGGTCCGGGTCGCCACGGCGGACGGCCCGACCGGCGGCTTCTACGGCGAGTCCGGGACCCTGCCCTGGTGAGTCAGCAGAGCTGACACGGCCGCGTGCACGTCGCCGATGCGTTTGGCGGCGTCCGCGCGGGCCTGCTCCAGCCGGGCCGGTTCGCCGACCGGCTCGACCACCTGCAGGTAGGCCTTGAGCTTCGGTTCGGTGCCGGACGGGCGGATGACGACCCGCAACCGGTCACCGGTCAGCCGCAGCACGTTCACGTCGGGCAGCAGGTCGGTCAGTTCGACCGGCCCGCCGGCCAGTTCGGTCGGTGGCGCGGCACGCACCGCGGCCATCAGCCGGGCCGGCTCGGCGACCCGCACCGAGACCTGCTCGGTCAGGTGCAGGCCGTGCCGCACGGCGAGGTCGTCCAACTCGTCGAGCAGGGTGCGGCCGGCGGCCTTGCAGGTGGCGGCGAGGTCGGCGGCCAGCACAGCGGCGGAGATCCCGTCCTTGTCCCGCACGAACTCCGGGTCGACGCAGTGCCCGAGCGCCTCCTCGTAGGCGTACACCAGGCCGTCGCCGGCCCGGACCAGCCACTTGAACCCGGTGAGCGTCTCGGCGTACCGCGCGCCGTGCGCCTTGGCGATCTCGCCGAGCAGCGAGGACGACACGATCGTGGTGGCCACCAACGGATCCGGGTGCGCGATCTTGTCCACAGTAGACAGTATGTGGTTGCCGAGCAGGGTGCCGGTCTCGTCGCCGCGCAGCATCCGCCACGAGCCGTCCCGCTCGCGCACCCCGAGCGCGCACCGGTCGGCGTCCGGGTCCAGCGCCACCGCGAGGTCGGCGTCGGACTCGGCGGCCAGGCGCAGCAACCGGTCCGGGGCGCCGGGCTCCTCCGGGTTGGGGAAGCTGACGGTGGGGAAGTCCGGGTCCGGCACGGCCTGGTCGACGACCACCCGCACATCGGTGAAACCACTGCGGCGCAAGGCTTCCACCGCGCTCGCGCCACCCACGCCGTGCATCGGGGTGAGCACGATGCGCAGGTCCCGGGCAGTGCCCCGGGGCAGCGTCGCCACCCGGTCCAGGTAGCGGTCCACCTCGGCCTCGCTCACCGG
>NZ_DASTBH010000138.1:0-15224 GCF_035712165.1 Actinophytocola sp.
GCTCGATCCGCTCGCGGGCGGTCAGCTTGCCCTTGGCGTGCTGGCGCTGGGTGGCCTGCGGGTCCGGCCCGTCGTGCACCAGCTCCTTCAACTTCTTCAGTTCCGTGAGCCGGTCGGGCGGTGTGGTCGTCATCCATGCCCTCCTAGTTACGTTGCCTCGATCACGGCCGACGCGGGCGATCCGAACCACCGGTACAGCGCGGTTTCCAGGCTTTCGGTGCCGGTGCCGGCCCAGACCACGTAGCCGTCCGGCCGGACCAGCAGACCGTCAGCGCCGGCAAAGGACTCCGGCAGCTCCCCGACGGGTGTGACCACCGAGACCCGGTCCTTCCAGCCGGAGATGCTGGCGCGCAGGTCCTCGTCGTCGACCAGGTCGATCAGCACGCCCTGCGCCCCGTGCAACAGGTCCGTGGTGCCGGTGCGGCCGCCGTAGGTCCGGATCCCGGCGGGCGGGATGCGCCGGCCGAGCAGCGGGTGGTCGCCCGGTCCGACGTCGTAGCGCACGTCCAGACCGCTGACCATGCCGGCCAGCAGCTTCTTCACCTCGTCGTTGGAGATCAGCTCGGTGAACAGCGCGCGCAGCGGGTCTGCCTCCTCGCCGCCGAGGAACACCATGCCCTGCGCGCGGGTGTTCATCAGCAGCCGCGCGCCGGCCGGGTGCCGCTCGCTGTGGTAGGTGTCCAGCAGACCGTCCGGCGCCCAGCCCGCGATCACCGCGGCGAGCTTCCAGCCGAGGTTGGCCGCGTCCTGCACGCCGCAGGACAGCCCCTGGCCGCCGGCCGGCAGGTGGATGTGCGCGGCGTCGCCGCAGACCAGCACCCGGCCCCGGCGGTACTCGGTCACCTGCCGGGTGGCGTCGGTGAACATGCTGACCCACTTGGCACTGCCGTGGCTGATGTCCTCGCCGGTGACCCGCTGCCAGGTGTCGGCCAGCTCCTGGTAGGTCGGCGGCTCGGTGCGCTCGGCCGGAGTGCCGTGCGGGCACAGGATGATCCGGTCCACGCCCGGCTCCAGCGGCGCGGCCATCACCATGCCGTTGGGCAGCCGCTCGCCGAGGAACCGGGGCCGCAGCTCGCAGCCGACCACGTCGGCCAGGTACATGCTGCGGGTGGCCGAGGTGCCGGGGAAGTCGAACCCACCCAGCCGGCGCACCGCGCTGCGACCGCCGTCACAGCCGACCAGATAGCGCGCGCGCAAGGTTTCCGGGCCGTCCGGCGTCTGCGCGGTGATCGTGACGCACTCGCCGTCGTCGGTCATGGTCTCCAGCTCCCAGCCGCGCCGGATGTCCGCGCCCAGTTCGGTCGCCCAGTTCTCCAGCACCGACTCGGTCTGGTTCTGCGGAATGCCGCGGGCGCCGAAGTGGCACTCGGCCAGCACCGCGTAGTTGAACTGCACGCCGGCGAAGTGGCCCATCGGGCTCTTCTTGATGTCGCCGAACTTCGGCAGCAGCCCGCGCTGGTCGAAGACCTCCATGGCCCGCGCGGTGAAACCCAGACCGCGCGACTGGCCGGTGGGCTGGGCGCGCCGCTCCACGACGGTGACCCGGGCGCCGCCGAGCCGCAGCTCACCGGCGAGCATCAGACCGGTCGGGCCGGCCCCGACGACGATCACGTCCGTGTCCACGAGTTTCTCCTCTGCAGTGTCGATGACGGGTGGGCCGAACCAGCGCCGCAGCGCGGCCGGGAGCTCGGCGGGTGCGGTGCCGAGCCAGGCGATGTGACCGTCCGGCCGCACCAGCGCGGCGTCGGCGCCGTCGAGTGGATCGCCGGGCTGCGACTCGGTCCGCACCGCCGTGACCCGGCCGGCCCACGGTGCCGCCGCGGCCGCGAACGAGCCGTCCGCACGGTCGATCAACAGACCCGTTCCGTTGCGCGGCAAGGTGTTTCCGGCCGGCAGCCGGGCGCCGAGCAGCGGGTGGTCGCCGGATCCCACCGGGTACCGGGTGTCCAGCCCGCTGATCGTTCCGGCCAGGCGGGTCCGGTTCGCCTCGGTGCCGATCAGTTCGGCCAGCAGGTCGCGGGCCGGCTCGATCTCGGCGTCGCCGAGCAGCAGCAGGGCCTGGGTGCTGATGTTGGCCAGCACCCGGGCGCCCACCGCGTGCCGCTCGGCGTGGTAGGTGTCCAGCAGGTCCGCCCCGGACCGGCCGCACACCACTGCGGCGAGCTTCCAGCCGAGGTTCACCGCGTCCTGCAGGCCCAGGTTGAGCGCCTGCCCGCCGATCGGCATCTGCACGTGCGCGGCGTCCCCGGCGAACAGCACCCGGCCGTGCCGGTAGGCCGACAGCTGCCGGCTGGCGTCGCCGAAGCCGTTGACCCACACCGGGATTCCGTGGCTGATGTCCTCCCCGGTGACCCGCTGCCAGACCTCGGTGAGCTCGCCGAACTCCGGCTCGGCGCTGCGTTCCCGTGCGGTGGAACCGAACTCGTGCACCATCACCCGGGTGATGCCGGCCGGGTTGCGGGCCGCGATGGCCAGGCCGCGGTCCAGCCGCTCGAACCGCCGGTTGCGGATCTCGATGCCGGCCACGTCGGCGCGCAGCAGTTCGCGGCGCATCGGCCGGCCGGGGAACGGAATCCCGGTCAGCTCGCGCACCGTGCTGCGCTCGCCGTCGCAGCCGACCAGGTATGCCGCCCGGAGCGTGCCGGGGCCCGAGGGTGTGGTGAACGTGACCGTCACGGCGTCGCCGTCGTCGGTCAGGTCCACCACCCGGGCGCCGCGCCGCAGGTCCGCGCCGAGTCCCACCGCCCAGCCGCCGAGCACCTGCTCGGTGCGGGTCTGCGGGACCTTCCACTGGCCCGGGTGCTCGCTGGGCAGGGTCAGATCCAGCGGTATACCGCCGAAATGACCGCGCGGCTCGTTGGGCAACGCGCCGAAGACCGGCAGCAACCCCCGGCTGTCGAGGATCTCCATGGTGCGGGCGTGCATCGTGGAGGCCCTGGACTCGGTGGTGGGCGCGGCCAGTTGCTCCAGCACGATCACCTCGGCCCCGGCGAGCCGCAGCTCGCCGGCCAGCATCAGCCCGACCGGGCCGGCGCCGACGACGATGACCTGGGTGTCCAGGCGGTCGGTGGCCATCTCAGCGCGGGTTCTCGGCGTATTCCTTGGCGTGGCCAAGGGTTGCCCGGCTGTTGGTGGACAGCGCGGCGCGCACGTACTCCTTGGCGTCGGCGACCGTCGCCTGCTCCCCGAGATACTTGGTGATGTTCGCCGTGTTGATCACCACGGTGTGCTGTGAGGAGGCCGCCACGCCGTCCTCGGTGTCCACCAGCGTCCAGTAACCGGTGTGCAGGGTCATCAGCCCGGGCAGGGTGACCTGCTTGTAGGCGATCTTCCGGTGCGGGAAGGTCACCCGGTAGGACTTGGTGGTGTGCGTGGAGCCGTCCTTGGCGCGGGTGTCCATCTCCAGTGTCTGCAGGCCGGGGGTCTCCTCGTCCAGCCGGACCATGGCCACGTGCGGCAGCCGCTCCGACCACAGGTGCGCGTCGTTGATGAAGTCGTACACGTCCTTGGCCGAGCCGTTGATCCGCACGGTGTCCTCGAACGAGAAGGTCAGCTCGGACGCGGCGTGGGCCAGTTCGACGTTGGCCTTCAACGCCGCGAGCTCCGAGCGGGAGTTGCGGTCGACCGCTTCGTCGATCCAGGCCAGGCCCGCCGGGTCGTCGTCGACGGCCCGGTAGTCGTGCAGCAGCCGGACGCGGGACTCGGTGTCCGACAACGGTTCGATCACCCAGGTGCCGCCCATGGCGGCCACCGGCGGCGCGGAGACGAGCTGGCGGAACTCGATCCGCATGGCGTCCGGGTCCAGAATCCGGTGCGAGGTCCAGTTCTTCACCGAGTCGTTGGCCGTGGCCCAGATCTCGATGCGCTCCTCCCGCTCGCCCTGCGGCGTGCGGTCGACGTAGATGGTGGGCGGGAAGATCTGCGGCCAGTTCTCCACGTCGGCGATCAGCCGGTAGATGGCCGCCGCCGGCGCGGCGATCGTGATCTCGTGCTCGACTTCCCGGTGACCGTTCTGCGACATGCTGCGAGCTCCTTGCTTGGTGTGCCGGATCAGAAGTTGCCGAGGCCGCCGCAGACGTTCATGGCCTGCGAGGTGATGGACGCGGCGGTGTCGGAGGCGAGGTAGCCGACCAGACCGGCGACCTCCTGCGGGGTGGAGTAGCGGCCGAGCGGGATCTTGGCCTGGAACTTCTCCATGATCGCGTCCTCGGTGGTGTTGAACGCCGCCGCGTAGCCCTGCCGAACCCGTTGCGCCATCGGCGTTTCCACGTAGCCGGGGCAGACGGCGTTGACGGTGATCCCGGTCGGGGCCAGCTCGTTGCCCAGCGCTTTGGTGAAACCCACTACGCCGTGCTTGGAGGCGGAGTACGGGGCGCCGAGCACCACACCCTGCTTGCCCGCGGTGGACGCGATGTTGATGATCCGGCCGCGGCCGCGCTCCCGCATGCCGCCGGTGTTGAGCACCGCGCGGGTCATCCGGAACACGCTGTTGAGGTTGGTGTCGATGACATCCAGCCACAGCTCGTCGGCGATGTCGGCGGTGACCCCGCCGCCGCTGCGGCCGGCGTTGTTGACCAGCACGTCGATCATGCCGTAGCGCTCGACCGCCGCGGCCACGAAGTCCTCGACGGACTCCGCGGAGCGGACGTCGAGCTCGCGGCCGTCGGCCTCGATGCCCTCCTCCCGCAACTGCTTGACCGTGGAGGTCACGTTCTCCGCGGTGCGCGCCCCGATGAACACGTTGTGGTGCTGGGCGCCGAGGAGCCGGGCGGCGGCCAGGCCGATCCCGCTGGTGGCTCCGGTGATGACGGCGACGCGATTCGCCTGCTGCATGATCGGTTCTCCCGAAGGGGTTGGTGGATGTGGTCAGGCGCGGGCGCCGGCGAGGTGCGCGTTGACGACCTCGATCAGGGCCCGGGGGTTGCCGGCGTCGGTGACCGCCGTGTCGTCCAGCGTGATGCCGTACTCGCGCTCGATCCGGCCGCCGGTCTCCAGCAGGGCGAGCGACTCGTAGCCCAGCTCGTCGAAGCTCATGTCGAGGATGTCGCCGTCGAGGTCGACGCCCTCGTCCGTGCCGGCCCCCTCGAGCAGGATGCGCTTGAGGTCGTCGATGGTGAACTGCTGACTGGCCATGGGAACTCCCTTCAACTTCCGGTAGGCGTTTTCGCCTGCCGCTTGCGGACCCTGATGTCCGGCCGGCGGGGTGGCCCGCACGACCATCGCCGAGTTGAACCCGCCGGCCCCGCGGGCCAGCACCAGCGCGGTGCACAGCTGCGCGGCCCGGGGCGCTCCGACGACGAGGTCCAGCCGGTAGTCCGGCGCCGGCGCCACGTTGACCGTTGGCGGGATCAGGCCCTCGTCCATGGCCATCAGCGCGGTGGCGAGGTCCAGCGGAGCGGCGCCGGAGAGCAGCCGGCCGGTCATCGTCTTGGGTGCGGTGACCGGAACCCCGCGCGGCCCGAACACGTCGGTGATCGCGTCGGCCTCCACCCGGTCCAGTTCGGGAACGGCCGCGGCGTCGGCGAACACCACGTCCACCTCGCCCGGCTCCACTCCGGCGTCGGCCAGGGCCAGCTCGATCGCCTTGCGCAGCGCGGGTTCGCGCCCGCTGCCCGGGCGCGGGTCGAACGTGGCGCCGTAGCCGGCGATCTCGCCGTAGACCCGTGCCCCGCGGGCCTGCGCCGAGCCGGCGGACTCCAGGATCAGGATCGCGCCGCCCTCGCCGGACACGTGACCCCGGGCCCGGTCGTCGAACGGCAGGTACGCGCCGTCCGGGTCGTCGCAGGTACTCATCCGGCCATCGGCGAGCTGCGCCGCCCAGCCCCACGGGCAGACCGTGGCGTCGACCGCGCCGGTCACGATCATCGCGGTGCCCTTGCGGATCTGCCGCCGGGCCTGCGCCACCGCGTCCAGCCCGCCGGCCTGGTCGGTGACGATCACACCGCTCGGGCCCTTCATGCCGTTGCGGATGGAGATCTGCCCACTGTTGACCGCGTAGAACCAGGCGAACGACTGATACGCGCTGACGTACTGCCCGCCCTTGCTCCACAGGTTCCGCAGCTCGTTCTGACCGAAAGCGAAGCCGCCCGAGGAGCTGGCGGTGATCACGCCGATGTCGAACTCCGGCAGTTCCTTCGGATCGACCCGGGCGTCGGCCAGCGCCCAGTCCGCGGCGACCAGCGCGAGCTGGGTCATCCGGTCGGTCTGCGGGAGCAGCCGGCTGGGCAGGTGGTCCTTCGCCACGAAGCCCGGCACCTCACCGGCCAGCCGCACCGGGTACGGCGTCGGGTCGAAGTTCGTGATCCGCCCGATGCCGCTGCGGCCGGTCCGCGTGGACGCCCAGAACTCTTGTGCGCCAAGGCCGTTGGGCGCAGTGACGCCGAGGCCGGTAACTACCACCGAGGATGTCATCGAGTGCTCCTACCGCGATTGCGCCAACACCATGGCGCTCTGGAAACCGCCGAACCCGCTGCCGACCGTGAGCACCGCGTCGGTCTTGCGGTCGCGAGCGGTCAGTGGGACGTAGTCCAGGTCGCACTCCGGGTCGGGGGTGTGCAGGTTCGCCGTCGGCGGCACCACGTTGTGCTCGATGGCCAGTGCCGACGCGGCGATCTCCAGCGAGCCGATCGCGCCCAGCGAGTGACCCACCATCGACTTGATGGAGCTCACCGGGGTCCGGTACGCGTGCTCACCGAGACTGCGCTTGAACGCGGCGGTCTCGTGCCGGTCGTTCTGCTTGGTGCCGGAACCGTGGGCGTTGATGTAGTCGATCTCCTCGCCGTTCATCCGCGCCTCGTCCAGCGCCACCCGGATCGCCTCGGCCATCTCCAGTCCGTCCGGCCGCAGCCCGGTCATGTGGTAGGCGTTGCTTCGGGTGGCGTAGCCGACGATCTCGGCGTAGATGTGGGCGTCCCGCGCCCGGGCGCTTTCCAGCTCCTCCAACACGAACAGCGCCGCGCCCTCGCCGAGGACGAACCCGTTGCGGGTGGCGTCGAACGGCCGGGAGGCGTGCTCCGGGTCGTCGTTGCGCGGGGTGGTCGCCTTGATCGCGTCGAAGCAGGCCACCGTGATCGGGGAGATCGGGGCGTCGGTGGCGCCGGCCACCATCACGTCCACCGTGCCCTCCCGGATCAGTTCGACCGCGTAGCCGACCGAGTCGATGCCGGAGGTGCAGCCGGTGGACACCACCGTGCTGGGTCCCTGCGCGCCGGTGGTCATCGACACCTCGGCGGCGAAACTGCTGGGGACCAGGTAGTTGTACAGGTGCGGCACGGCGTAGCGGTGGTCCACCAGGTGCAGCCGGCCGCCGTCGCTGACCACGTTGTACTCCTGGTCCAGGCCCATGGTCGCGCCGACCGCGCTGCCGATGGTGACTCCGATCCGGTACGGGTCAAGGGTTTCCAGCTCGATCCCGCTGTCGGCGACGGCTCCGCGCGCGGCCACCACGGCCAGCTGCGCGGCCCGGTCCATCCGCCGGATCTCGTGCGGCGTCAGACCGTGCTCCTCGGGAATGAAGTCGATCTCCGCGGCCACCCGGGACCGGAACGGTGTGGCGTCGAAGAACGAGATGTGCCGGGTGGCCGTGCGGCCGTCGGACAGCAGGCTCCAGAACTCCTTCATGCCCACCCCGCCGGGCGCGAGGACCTCGATCCCGGTGATGACGACTCGCCGGCCGGTCACGCCGCGGCCCGCCAGCTGTAGAACCGGGTCGCCATCGCGTCGGCGGGCGAGCGCCACGTCTTCGGGTCGTAGGCCTCGATGAACGGCTTGAGATCCTCGCTGATGCCGATGAACCGGGGGTCGGTCTTGGCCCGCTCGATCAGCTCCCCGCCGTTGTCCGAGTCGAAGTCCTGCAGATGGAAGTACAGGCCGCGGTAGGAGAAGAGCTGGCGGCGCCGGGTGCCCATGAGATGCGGCATCTCGGTGGCGTCGAAGGCGGCGAACAGCTCGGCGACCTCGGCGCCCGAGCCGGGCTCCATCCGCGCCACGATCAGTGTGCTGTGCTGCATGCGGTTCCCTCTTCACTTCCGGGTATTTCGGCGATGGCCTTGTTCCTATGGTTTGGGAATCGCGGTAATCCTTCAAGACAAACGGTTTCAGGCTTCGGTCAGGAATTCCTGCGGCTACGTCAAGGAAACGTCAGATCCGCTGGTCAGACATGCGAACGGCCCGGCGCCAGCAGGCGCCGGGCCGTTTGTCGAGCGGTCAGACCGCCTGCCGCAGCAGCACGCTTGCGGAATCGCCCGGTCCGAGGCGGAACCCCACGCCGCGCACCGTGAGAATCCAGTCACTGCAACCCAGTTTGCCACGCAGGCTGCTGACATGGGTGTCCACCGTGCGGCGCGACCAGGAGTCCCCCCAGATCAGATGCATGATCATCCGGCGTGGTACGACCGCCTCCGGTTGTTTGGCGAGCAGCCACAGCAGGTCGAACTCCTTGCGGGTCACCTCGACCCGCCGGGCGCCGACCCACACCTCGCGGGCGCCCGCGTCGATCCGCAGCCGGCCGTGCGTGCGCACCTGGGCGTCGGCGGCCGGGCGAGCCGGCCTGGCCCGGCGCATGACCGCGGCCATCCGGGCCATCAACTCCCGGAACCCGTACGGTTTGGCGACGTAGTCGTCCGCGCCGGCCTCCAGGCCGAGCACCCGGTCCAGCTCGCTGCTTCGGGCGGTCACCGCGATGATCGGTATGTCCGATGTGGACCTGATCGCGCGGCAGACCTCCAGCCCGTCCAGGTCCGGCAGTTCCAGGTCGAGCAACACCAGATCGGCGTCCGCATACGTTTCCAGTGCGGCGTTCCCGGTTTCCGCGCAGCACACCTGATGCCCGTGCCGGCGCAGCCCGCGCGCGAGCGCCTCCATGTCGCCGACATTGTTCTCGACGACGAGCACGCGCCAGGCCAAGGATAGTTGACTCACACGGCCCCTCACGACGTCCGATGACCCTCGACTCAAGGTTAATTCGACGATTCTTTGCTTGACAAGGCCGGCGTGTTCGAGGAGTGAGTGGGTCGATCACGTGTGAAAGGAGCGCCGATGTCATTCTCGCACGCCTCGGCATTCGAAGGGTTCCTTGCGGAGGATCAGGTCGGCGTCGTCACGACGCTGCGGCCGGATGGCACGCCGCATGTCGTTCCGGTGCGGTTCACCTGGGACGAGGCGGAGAAACTGGTTCGGGTACTGACCGTCGCCGGTTCCCGCAAGGCTCGCAACGTGGCCGCCGCGCCGGGCGGCCGGGCCGTGCTCTGCCAGGTGAGCGGGTTCCAGTGGGTCACCTTCGACGGAACCGCGACGGTTTCGGACGACCCGTGGCGAATCGCCCTGGCGGCCCGGCGCTACGCCCTGCGTTACGGTTCGCCGCCACCCAGCCCGCCGGACCGGGTGGTGATCGAGATTGCCGTCGACCGGGTGCGCAGCCTGAATGTTTGACCTTTCCTACAGCGGTGGTCCGGTATAGGAAAGCTGCGCGGTTGGTCAAGGGGTTGTATAGCGGGCCGCCCTTACTCTCGGTGCGAAACCCTTGCGCAAACCTCAGACGGAGCGTCGCTAATGGACAATTTTCACGCAGACGTGATCATCGTGGGTGCCGGCCCGACGGGACTCATGCTCGCAGGTGAGCTGCGCCTGCAGGGAGTGTCGGCGATCGTCGTGGACCGGCTCGCCGAGCCGATGCGGCAGTCACGGGCCCTCGGCTTCTCCGCGCGCACCATCGAGGAGTTCGACCAGCGCGGGTTACTGAGGTTCTTCGGCGAGGTCGGCGTCATCCCGATCGGCCATTTCGGTGGTGTGCCGATCGACTACCGGGTCATCGAGGGCGGATCCTATGGGGCGCGCGGCGTTCCGCAGTCCCGCACCGAGGGCATCCTGGCCAGCTGGGCCGGCAACCTCGGCGCCGACGTGCGGCGCGGACACGAGGTGGTCGGGCTGACCACCGACGAGGACGGCGCCGAGGTGGAGGTCCGCACCCCTGATGGCCCGGCCCGGTTGCGCGGCCGGTTCGTCGTCGGCTGCGACGGCGGCAAGAGCACGATCCGCAAGCTGGCCGACATTCCGTTCCCCGGCACCGATCCGGTCATCGAGATGTGGATGGCCGACGTAGCCGGGCTGCAGCTGCGGCCGCGCTTCTCCGGCGAGGCCGTGCCCGGCGGGATGGTCATGGTGCTGCCGCTGGGCCCGATCGGGCAGCGCGTTGCGGTCTACGAGCGCAAGGCCGCGCTTCGGCTGGAACAGCCCACGTTCGAGGAGGTCGCCGCGGCCTTCGCCCGGCTGACCGGTGAGGACATCACCGTCGGGCAGCCGATGTGGGTGAGCTGGTTCACCGACGCCAGCCGGCAGGCCAGCGAGTACCGGCGCGGCCGGGTGCTGCTCGCCGGCGACGCGGCGCACATCCACATGCCGATCGGCGGGCAGGGGATGAGCGCCGGGATCCAAGACGCGGTCAACCTCGGTTGGAAGCTGGCGGCCGAGATCCGCGGCGACGGTCCGGCCGGGCTGCTCGACACCTACCACACCGAACGCCATCCGGTCGCCGCCCGGGTGGTCGCGAACACGCTGGCGCAACGCATCCTCTACCTCAGCGACGACGAGATGCAGCCGCTGCGCGAGGTCTTCGCCGAGCTGGTGTCGTATGAGGACGTGCAGCGGCACCTGGCCGGAATGGTCACCGGCCTGGACATCAGGTTCGACATGGGTCCCGGCGACCACCCGCTGCTCGGCCGGCGGCTGCCGGACGTCGAACTGGACGGCGAGACCACCACCTTCCAGGCGCTGCACCCCGCGCGCGGCGTCCTGTTCGACCTCGCCGGCGACCCGGGGCTGCGCGAGATCGCCTCGGCCTGGGCCGGCCGGGTCGACACCGTCACCGCGGCTCCGACGGAGCGCGGCGCGCTCGACGGGGTGTCCGCGCTGCTGGCCCGTCCGGACGGCTACATCGCCTGGGTCAGCCCGGCGGGCCCGGACGCCGAGGACCTCGGCGAGGCCCTTCGGCGCTGGTTCGGCGCACCCGCGTGAGATCTGCCAAGTGAAACCGTTCCCCTAGTGAAGTGAGATGAGAATGCCGCGCATTTCCACAGAAGACCGCTACCTGACCGTGCTCAACGTCTTCATCACCGATGCGGCGGAGAAGCAGGACGCTCTGCTCAACGAGATGCGTTCGATCGTCGACACCGCGGACTTCCCCGGCTGGATCTCGAGCACCGTCCACGGTGGGCAGGACAAGTTCGGCACCGCGAACTTCATCCAGTGGCGCAGCAAGGCCGACCTGGAGCTGCGCTACCAGGGTGAGAAGTTCCAGCACGCGACGATTCCGCTGTTCGGTGAGCTGTCCACGATGAAGCTGCTGCAGACCGAGGTGGCCTACACCGGGCGCGCGCCGGGCCGGGAGTACACCGAGATCGGACCGCACCGCGACGACTACACCGTCATCGAGATCTACGGTGTGCCGCAGGACGAGCAGCACAACCTGGTGGACATCCTCGGCGCAGGGCAGGACTACCTGGCGGACACCCCGGGATACCGCACGCACACCGTGCTGCGCGGCGTGGGCTCGCGGTTCTTCGGCGACCGTCCGTTCGTCGTCGTCTACTCCCAATGGGACAGCAAGGAAACCTATGACGCCTACCGCTACCAGGACGAGGCCGGCCAGCCGGACAGCCGGCTGAAGGTCACCGCCCAGCTCGACCGGCTGGCCAACCACTACGAATGGAACACCTACCGGCCGGTGCACACGCGTTCGGCCGGCGACTGAGACAGGCGCCCGCCCGCGCGTTCGACCGCGGACGACCCGCGGTCGAACGCGCGGGGGATCCGGTCACATCCGCCGAACACGATCCGTCATATCCGTAGACGCAGTTAACCCAGCCGAGGAGTGCGAAATGGCTGCCCTTGACTCGACAACGAGCCGATCGGGGTCCACGCCCCGGTACGGGGCGATCCTGACCCTGTTGTGTACCGGGCAATTCATGGTCTTCCTGTGCCTGTCCAGCGTGAACCTGGCCCTGCCGGCCATCAAGAACGACCTCGGCATGTCCGAGGTCAGCCTGAACTACATCGTCACCGCGTACGGCACCGTTCTCGGCGGTTTCCTGCTGCTCGGCGGGCGACTGGCCGACACGTTCGGGCGGCGCCGGGTGCTCAACATCGGTTTCGTCTTGTTCGCCCTCGCGTCCGCGCTCTCCGCGCTCGCCTGGGACGGCGTGTCGCTGATCGTCGGTCGTGGGCTCACCGGTCTGGCCGCGGCCTTCATCGCCCCCGCCGCCCTGTCGATCCTGACCAACACGTTCCCCGAGGGTCCCGCGCGCAACAAGGCGTTGGGAGTATGGGGATCGCTGGCCGGTCTGGCCTCGATCCTGGGTGTCATCATCGGTGGTCTGCTCACCCAGGGCCCGGGTTGGGAATGGATCTTCTGGCTGAACGTGCCGGTGGGTCTGGCGGCGGCACTGCTCTCGCCGGGCATCGTGCCGGAGAGCGTGGCCGAGGGCAGGCGCAACCGGTTCGACTTCGCCGGCGCACTGGTGTTCACCGTCAGCCTGCTGCTGCTGATCTTCACGCTCGGCGAGGCGACACACGTCGGTTGGGGATCGTTCCGGACCGTCGCCAGCCTGATCACGGTGGTCCTGCTGTGGGCCGCGTTCATCCTGATCGAGTCCCGGGTGCAGGCGCCGATCATGCCGCTGCGGATCTTCCGGCTGCGCACCATGCGCACCGCGAACATGGCCGCGGTGCTGGTCTTCGGAATGTTCACCGCGCTGTACTTCTTCGCCAGCCTGTTCATGCAGCAGGTGTTCGGATACTCGCCGCTGGTGGCCGGGTTCGCCTATGTCCCACTGGGTATCGCGGTGGCGATGGGCGCCTGGCTGGCTTCCAGCCTGCTCGGCAAGATGCCGGCGCGACCGGTGTTGATCAGTGCTCTGGTGATCTCCGTCATCGGCCTGCTGCTGCTCTGGCGGGCGCCGGCCGGCGGCAGCTACCTGGTCGACCTGTTGCCCGGATTCCTGCTGCTGGGCCTCGGAAACGGCGCCTGCTTCGTGACCCTGCAGATCGCGGCGTTCGTCGGGGTCAGCAACGAGGAGGCGGGCCTGGGCGCCGGGCTGATCAACACCAGCCAGGAGGCCGGCGGCGCACTCGGCCTGGCCGTCGTCGCCACGATCGCCTACGCCGGGATCGGCTCGGCCATGGCGGCCGCGAACGGTGACCAGGCGCAGATGACGAAGGCGCTCGAGTCGGCCAACCACACCGCGTTCCTCACCGCGGCGGTGCTCGGCGTGCTGTCCGTGCTGCTGGCTTTCATGCTCCCCAAGAGCAAGACGCCCGGCTTCGCCCAGCAGCCGTCCGACGACGGCTCGCAGGCGCCCGCCGACCCGCAGGTCAGCTACGACAACTGAGGCGCACCCCACGGCGCTCCTCCGGTCCGTCCGGGGGAGCGCCGTCAGCTGTGCCGGTACGGTGTCGTGATGCGGTTGCGTGTGTTGACCTGGAACGTCTTCAACGACCAGGGTGATCCCCGGCGGACCGGACTGCTGAACGCGGAGCTGCGCCGGTTGGCTCCCGATCTGGTTGCCCTGCAAGAGGTCTGCCACCCCGACCGGTCGGACCAGCTTGCCGCGCTGACCGCCGGCACCGGACTGGACCACACGACCCATCAGGCCGGCCTGCTCCGGAACCTGCCGCCGGCCTTCCTGCACGACGGAACCGCGGTGGCCACCCGCTGGCCGCACCGGGTCCTCGGCATCGTCGAGCATCCCGTCGACCCGGCCGGGATCCACTGGTGGACCCTCGCCATCTCGGTCACCACACCGGACCTCGGCGAGTTGTTGTTCATCGTTCCCACCACCGCGTGGCGGCTGGACGCGGAAGCGGCCCGCGAACGTCAGGCGGTCGACATCACCGACCTCGACGGCCGGCATCGCACCCGGCTGCCGACGATCGTCGCGGGTGACTTCAACGCCACCCCGGGGTCGGCCAGCATCCGTTACCTGAGCGGCCTGCAGAGCATCGGCGGCCGCAGCGCGCACTACCACGACGTGTGGACGGTGGCCGGCGACGGGCCGGGACACACGTGGTCGGTGGACAATCCGCTGGCGGCCGCCGAGATCGACCGGCTGGTCCGGCAACCCGGCCACCGCAGGCGGATCGACTACGTGTTCGTCGGATCCGCACACTGCCATCCCACGGCCCGGGCGCACGTCGATGCCGTCCACCTGGTCGGCGATCGGCCGGTGGACGGCATCTGGCTCAGCGACCACGCCGGGATCGTGGTCGACCTCGACGTCACGCTGGAGACGTCACCAGGGGATGGGCTCGCCGTCGGCGTCGAAGAAGCCGCCGGTGGGGCCGCCGGCGGGTAGGGTGGCCAGCCGCACGGCGACCTGGGCGCCCTGCTCGGCGGTGCGGAACCCGGTGAAGTTGTTGATGTCGGTGGCGCAAAAGCCGGGTGACTCGGCGTTGACCTTGACCGGGGTGTCCCACAACTCCTTGGCGAAGGCCACCGTGACCATGTTGAGCGCGGCCTTGGAAGCGCTGTAGGGCAGGTTGTTCTGCGCCCACTGCGGGGTGCCCGGCACCAGGCCGCGGGTCATCGAGCCCAGATCGCTGGACACGTTCACGATCCGGCCCGCCTCGGACCGCAGCAGCATCGGCAACATCGCCGTGGTCACCGCGACCACGCCGAACACGTTCGTCTCGAACACCCGGCGGAGGTCGGCCAGCGTGGCCATGCTGGGCAGCCCGTCCTGGTGCGGCACGGTGATCCCGGCGTTGTTCACCAGGATGTCCAGCGTCTCGTACTCGTGCTCGATCCACTTCGCCGCCGCCTCGACGCTCACCGGGTCGGTCACGTCGATCTGGACGAACGGCGCACCCAACTCGCGTGCCGCGCTCCGGCCGCGTTCCTCGTCGCGGGCTCCCACGATCGCGGTGATGCCCCGCTCACCGAGCAACCGCACGGTCTGGTAGCCAAGCCCTTTGCTGGCACCGGTAACGAGCGCCGTCCTGCTCATCGGGAACCTCTCGTCAGGGGCGCGCCGAACCAGCGGCGCAGCGCCTCGGTCAGGTCGTCGTCACTCGGTGCGGCCCAGGCGATGTAGCCGTCCGGGCGGACCAGCACAGCGTCCGGTGTGGACAGTCCGCCGGTGTCCGCCCAGGCGCCGGCGACGATGTCGACCCGGTCGGCCCACCCGGCCGCGAGCGCCTCGGCGTCCAGCGTCCCACCGGTGCTGATCAGCACT
>NZ_DASTBH010000139.1:0-6072 GCF_035712165.1 Actinophytocola sp.
ACTCGTCGGTGCGGGCCCCCCGTTCGGCCGGTGACACCCCGAGCGCCCGCAGTTCCGGTTCGATCCAGCCGACCCCGACGCCCACCGTGAGCCGGCCGCCGGACAGCACGTCCAGCGAGGCGAGTTGCTTGGCCAGCAGCACCGGTTGGCGTTGCGGCAGCACGATCACCCCGAACCCGAGCCGGACCCGGCTGGTCACCGCCGCCAGGTGGGTCAGCGCGACGACGGCCTCCAGCCGGGGCTGGTCCGGCGGATCGTAGGTCGAGTCGGCCGGCAGGGCGACGTGGTCGCCCACCCACAATGACTCGAACCCGACCTCTTCGGCCCGTTGGGCGCGCCGCGTCCGTACTTCCGGATCGGCGCTGCTTCCCCGGTGCAGTCCATACAGTGCGATCTTCATGGGGCCATGGAAGCACCTGTCAGCCGTCGTAGGTGGCCTGTTCCACGGCGAAGACGTTGCGGTTGCCGGTGCCCTCCTGGAGGGTCCAGAGCAGATCGGGGTTGGTGTCGTCCTCCCAGTAGGAGATGCTCTCGCCCGCACCGAGCCAGTTGTAGGTGGTGGCGCCGGCGCTGGGGGTCCAGTAGTACAGCTTCTTCTGCCCGGAGGAGTTGAACCACCACCGGCCGTTGTGCGAGGCCACGCCGTTGAGGTTGTACCAGGGCAGTTGCAGGGCCTGGCTCGCGGTCGTGGTCGCGGCGAACGTGCTGACGCCGGCGGCGAACGGGTAGCGGATCGCGCGTGGCGCCCGGTTGGGGTAGCCGTCGCAGGTCTGGCAGGTGTACTCGGTCATCACGATCGAGCGGCTGACCCGGTCCAGCGAGATGGTCGACCAGGCGAGGTTGGTGCCCGACGTGGTGTTCGAGGTGATCGTGCCGATCTGCGGCAGCACGTAGGCGTAGTTGTGCGCGTAGTAGACGGTGGCCGACTGCCGGCCGATCTGGTCGGCGGTGCCGCCGGTGTTGGTCCGCAGGATCTTGCGCATGTCGAACACCCGCATGCCGCGGCCGGTGTCGGCGACGTAGAGGTAGTCGCCGTACCAGGAGACCCCGCCGGCGTGGATCGGGATGTCCTTGAAGTTGGGCGTGGCGGCGGTTCCGGTCGGCTCGACGAGCAGGATCTTGCGGTACTTGTTGGGGTAGGTGGCGTCCCAGTCGACCAGGGTGATCCGGCTGCGCTCCTGGTCGCCGCCGCACTCGTCCCTGGTGTACCAGCTGACCAGGACGAGCTGGTGGCCGTCGTAGTTGCCGCTGTTGGCCGTGCCCACCGCGTCCCGGCTGGTCGTGATGCCCTGCGGGAAGCTCTTGCAGTCGCCATTGTCCGTGCTGTCGAACCGGAAGCCGGTGCTCAGGCCGGCGACGGAGAACGAGGACGGCAGCCCGGTCCGGTCGTGGTTGGCGTTGTCCATCACGGTGTGCACGGCCGCGGTTCCCAGCGTCGACACCAGCGCGGTGTTGACCGCGTCGAACTGATGGTAGTTGGCGCTGAGCGTGTACTGGCTGGCCGGCAGCGTCGTCGGCCCGGCAGCGGCGACCGCCGGGGCGGCCGGGACGATCAGCAATCCGGCCATGAGCGCCCCGGCGGCGAGGTGGACAGCGGTGACTCGACGACGCACGGACATCACACCCTTTGTAGTGGGAAATTAACCGAGCGCCGCACATCCTAGCGGGAATCTACCGTCTGGCTACGGGTGGGCACCCAGAGCGATGGCGGCGGCGACCACGTCGACCAGGCCGGTGCCCTTGTCGTAGCTGGAGGTGTAGGGCCCGACCGGCTGGTATGCGGCGCCGGCGGGGTACTTGTGGGCGGTGGACTTCAGCGCGTTCTCGATGTCGGCCGGGCTGGCGTTCGGGTTGGCCTGGAACAGTTGCGCCACGATGCCGGTGATCTGCGGTGCGGCCATCGAGGTTCCGCTGATCACGTTGTAGGTGCCGATGTCCAGCAGGCCGGGGCCGTTGTGCGGGTCCAGTCCGGTGGAGCAGATCGGCAGGTAGAGCCGGCAGGCGGAGATGATGTTCTCGCCGGGGGCGGAGATGTCCGGCCAGGTGGCGGTCCGGGCCGCCGCGCCGCGCGAGGAGAAGTCCGACACGGCGCCGTCGCGGGTGCCGGTGCTCAGGTCGTTGTAGGAGGCGACCGACAGGATTCCGGGGGTGGGGTCCTGGCCGGGCGGGTTGGACAGGTTGGCCGAGCCGTCGCCGCCGTCGTTTCCGTTGGCCCACACGGTGACCACGCCCTCGGCGGCCAGCGCGCGCTGCAGTTGGGCGGTGGCCGACGCCGGGTCGAACTCGCCGCCGCCACTCGGCCCGTAGGAGTTGTTGATCACCTTGATCGGCGGGCAGGTCGATACCGGAACGCCAGGCCCGCACGGCGCGTTGTGGTTCTCCAGCACCCAGTTCAGCGCCGCGTCCGCGCCGACGATGAGGATCACCGCGCCGGTGGAGATGGACACGATCTTCGCGCCGGGCGCCGAGCCGCCGACCGGTATGCCGTCGGTCAGCGTGAGCGGGTTGCCCGCGGCGATGCCGTTGACGTGGGTTCCGTGTCCGCCGACGGAAAGCGTGTCGGTGTCCACAGTGGTCGGTAGGTCGAGGATGCAGTTCGTCGCCAGGCTGCTCTCATCCACACACAGGCTCTTGAGGTTGCGCACCACCCGGGTCGTCCCGCCCGGGCCGGTGAACGCGGGATGCGTCGGGTCGATCCCGGAGTCGATCACCGCGACCGAGACGCCGGTGCCGTCCAGACTGTGCCCGTTCGCGCCGGTCAGCGTCTGCCGCGCGTCCTGGCTGCGGGTCGCGGTGGTGCCGGTGCTGGCGAACAGCGTGAGCGGGTCGTTGTTCTCCACGTAGCGCACGCCGGGAACCGCCCGCACCGCCCGAACCTGGCCGGCGGTGCCGCTGGCCACCACCACACCGATCCGGTTGAAGCCGGCCACCCGGGTCAGACCGGCCGCGCTCGCCGCAGCGCCGGCCGCGGCCACACTGTCCGCGTGCACCAGCACCGTCATCGGCGACGAGTCCGCCGCGCTGGCCAACAATCCCGACAGCGAAGCCGAAACCGGCGCAAGGGGATCGGCCGAGGCCGGCGTGCCCAGCGGCGGGATCGCGAGAACCGCTGCCAACACAGCGATTCTGAATCGAGCGAAACGACGACGACCGAACATGGGAGACCTCCTGACCGCGACTGTCGAACAACTCAACGACGAAAGTCCGCTCAGGTGACGAAATCATTCAGCGCTTGATCTGGAGCGCGCTCCAGGAGGCAGGCTCAGCACGGCCACCGACGAACCAACTCCTACGCGCTGCTGGACCGCTACGTCGAGGCGGGCGGCACGTTCATCGACACCGCCAACAACTACGCCTACTGGGTCAACGGAACCCAGGGCGGGGAGAGTGAGACGCTGCTCGGCCGGTGGCGCCGGGCGAACGGCGCGCAGCCGGGAACGGCTCGGCATGGCTCGGCTGGATCTCCTCTATGCACATTTCCTGGTCCGCGAGGGCAGCGTCGGGCTGCTACCGGGCTGCGAGGTGCTTCAGTACCACCACACCTACCTGCGGTCCCGCACCGACCTGCCAACCCTGCGCTCGCGCGACGGCGACCTCGGCGTACTGTCCCCTTGATCGGGGCCTCATCTCTGGCCCAGCCCCGACCAGCGCGCCCGCCTGGACGCCGCTCACTGACCGGTCAGTTGTCGCCGTAGATGGTGAACCCGACTCCGTTCCGCTGGAACTCGTCGCGGGTTTCCTGCTCGGCGCTTGCCGGCAGTTCCGCACCGAAGGCGACCCCGGCCTCCCTGCCGGGCAGGTCGGCGAACTTGACGCACTGCGGGGCGCCTGCGTAGAGAGTGAACTGTTCGTAGTGGTCAGTGCCGGCATTGTCCGTTACCCGAACGGAAAGAATGACGTCGACGTTGGTACTCCACAGGCAGACCGTGACGGCGTGGTCGACCATCGGCACCGAGATGGACTGGTAGGAATCAACGAACTGACCGTGGTCCACGGGGTCGTGGCTGGGCTGGTGGACGTACTCGATGTTCATCGCCGCTCCTCCTAGTTGATCACTGCCACTATCGAAGCTCCGCCGGACCGGGCGCAGCGCCGAACCGGCCGTCCCATCGGGCAGACCCGGATGCCTTAAGGTCGAGCGGCATGACAGCGGATCGGTTGCGGGCCCAGTGGGACAGGTACGCGCCGAGGTACGACGGGCAGATCGCCTTCTGCGACCGGGTGATGTTCGCCGGCGGCCGGGAGTGGGTGTGCTCGCGGGCGCGGGGCAGCGTTCTGGAAGTAGCCGTGGGCACCGGGCTGAACCTGCCGTTCTATCCGGACTCGGTTCAGCTGACCGGGATCGACCTCAGCCCGGCCATGCTGGCCCTGGCCCGGGCCCGCGCCGCCGAGTTGGGCCGCACCGTCGACCTGCGCGTGGGCGACGCGCAGGCGCTGCCGTTCGGGGGCGCCTCGTTCGACACGGTGGTGTGCACGCTGGGGCTGTGCGGCGTTCCGGACGAGCGGGCGGCGATCGCCGAGATGTACCGGGTGCTGCGTCCCGGCGGGACCCTGCTGCTGCTCGACCACGTCGGCAGCCAGCACCGCCTGATCCACTTCGGCCAGCGACTGCTGGAGAAGCTGACCGTGCGGATGATCGGCGACTACCAGACCCGCCGCCCGCTGCCCCTGGTCGAGCAGGCGGGTTTCGTGATCGAGGAGCAGGAGCGGCTCAAGGCGGGCACCGTGGAGCGGGTCGCCGCGGTCAAACCCGGGTAGTCGACGGACTGTCGACGGAACGTCGACCGGGGTTGTCAGCATCGCGCGCATGGAGATCTACCACGACGGCGACCCGCGCCCGATCCGAACGCCCGAGGAGTGGGAGGCGGCGGGCTGGGACGCCGGCCGGGAGCCGCCGAAGACCCTCGCCGAGGCGCGGGCGGCGTTGGCGGCCCGGATCGCCGACCCGAACGCGCCGGACGACGAGTCGCTGGCGGGCGTCTATGACGACCTGGACATGTGATGGCGTTCTTCGTTCCGTGGTTGGTGGACGCCGCGCGCACGGCCACGGCGGGTACCGGAAGGTCGGTGATCGCCGTGTCTGGCTGGGAGTCGCGCGGTCATGGCGGGATGCGCAGCCTCGAGGTGGTGGTGGGCCATCACACCGCCACCCCGGAGACCGCGCGCGGTGACTATCCGTCCCAGAACGTGGTGACCAACGGGCGCGCCGGCCTGGCGGGTCCGCTCGCGAACTTCGGGCTGGGCCGGTCCGGCAACGTGTATGTGATAGCCGCGGGAGTGGCGTTTCATGCGGGAGCGTCGGCCTACGCCGGGTTCGTGGACCTCAACGACGAGGCGATCGGGATCGAGGCGGAGGACTCCGGGGACGGAACGTGGACGCCGGACCAGTTGTTCATGTACCCGCGACTGGTGGCGGCGTGTCTGTTGTACATGCGGCGCGGGGTAGACCGGTACGCGAGCCACCGGACTGTCGCCGTGCCCGCCGGCCGGAAGGTCGACCCGACCGGAATCAGCGACGAATGGATGCGGCAGCGGGCCGCACTACCCTTGGAGAACCAAGTGGACCCCGTAGAATGGGACAGGAAATATACGTTTGGTCGCACCGGTCTCACCACCGAGTACGGCAACTTCATCGGCGAGACCAACGTCGCCGCCAACCACGCCGCCAACGGCACGGATGCGCTCCAGGAGTCGGTCACCGCCTTGGCGGCAGACCTGGCGAAGGTGAGCACTCGACTGGACCAGATCGCCACCGGCGACGTCGACTACGCCACCCTCGCCAAAGCCGTAGCCGACGAGATGGACCGCCGTGTTCGAGACGGTGATTCCCGTACTGGTCCGGTGTCCTAGTGCTCGGTGTTCCGCCGCCGGTCGGGCGGATGCCGGCGTTGCGGTGCACGGCTGTGGACAGCCCCGGAGGGGTGCGTGGTTGTGGGGTTGGGGGTCTGCCCACAGCCGTGCACCGGGCGGGTCTCCCGCCCTGGGCAGGATCGGGCGCGGCTTCTTCAAAACCAAAAATCAATTTATAGAAGAGATGCGGGCGCGCGGCGGCGCCTGCGGCGCCGCCCGCGC
>NZ_DASTBH010000140.1:0-26076 GCF_035712165.1 Actinophytocola sp.
CCCCTGCCGGTTAGTTGAACCGTTCGCGGATGATCACGCGGCGGTCGCCGAGCGGGCCGTCCAACATGATCACCGCGTAGGGGTTGTCGGACGGGCCGAAGCTGACACAGCCGTACGAACCGTCCGGTCCCAGGGTGGTCCCGGGCGGCGGCGGCTTGCCGAACGTGCGCAGTTCCACCTCGACGCGATCGGCGTACTCACCGAGCAGCCGGGCCTCCTCTCCGCTGCAGTCGCTGTCCTGCAACGGAACCATCAGCGTCCGGCCGCCTTCGCCGGTGCGCACGCGCAGCGGCAGCCCGGCCTCGTCGCCGTCGTCCACCTGCTCGTTCGGCACTGCCGGAAACGGCTCCGGCGCACGCGCACCCATCGAGTGGTCCGGCGTGGCCGGCAGGCTCGTGGTCGGCGCGGGACCCGCCGCGGCGGCGCGACGGCCACCGTCGTCCGCGTCGCGGCCCCACAGCAGTACCCCGCCGACCACCAGCAGTCCGGTGACCACACCGGTCACCGCGGTGACGGCCAGCCAGTTGCGCATGCCCTGCCCCCCGTATTCCGATCTTGCGGTCGGGGGCACGCTACTCCGGTTCTCCGGAGGCGATGGCGTCCAGGGCCAGAACTGCTAGCCGTTGCGAATGATCACCTGGTGCCGACGTCGTCGACGGATGGGTGGGAACGCTGAGTGTCTCTACCGGAGCCCGTTTGTAGGGTCGGGCCGACCAGACTGTTCAACTTGGCACGCAGGTTGTCGGCATCCCCGTGGCCGAGTTGGTCGAGTTGGTCGAAGGCGCGTTTCCAGGCGGCACCAGCCGACGCCACGTCGCCTGCGGCGTGATGGGCGTCGCCGAGGGAAGCCCACACATCGGCTTCGTTGTAGCGGTAGCCGCACGCCGCTGCGGTTCCTGGCCGATGACCCCGGCGCCGGGAAGACGATCATGGCCGCGCTCTGCATCACGGAGCTGATCCTGCGCGATGACGTGCGACGGTGCCTCGTCGTCGCACCTGGCGGCCTGGTCGAGCAGTGGCAGGACGAGTTGTTGTTCAAATTCGGGCTGCGCTTCCAACTGCTGACCAACCAACTGATCGACACGAGCATCAACCTCAACGTCTTCGACACGCACCCGCTGCTGATCGCCCGGATGGACAACTCGCCCGCAATGAAGAGCTGCGAGCGCGGCTGACGGAGACCGAATGGGACCTGATCATTGTCGACGAGGCGCACCGGATGGGAGCGCACTACTTCGGCGCCAAGCTGGAGAAGACGAACCGCTTCCAACTCGGTGAGCAGCTCGGCGACATCACCCGCCATCTGCTGCTGATGACAGCCACCCCCCACTCGGGCAAGGAGGAGGACCTCCAACTTGTTCAGTCGGTGGTTGTTGTGCGGTTGCGGAGGATGCGGCGTAGGCCGAGGAGCGCGATGCCGAGCCCGATACCGGCGACGAGGAATCCGAGAAGTAGGAACAGGAAGATCGGGCTCACCCCGAGGGTGTCTCTCTCGGTCCCGTGGACGGTGCCGATGAGGAATCCGAACAGCGGGCCCAGGACCATCACCCCGCCGCCGAGGATCACCAGCCAGGCTCCCGGGACGAGCGGGATCAGCCGGATCTGGCGGCCCTTCTCGGCGTCGAGATCAGTGGTCATGAGTCGTCCTTTCCGCGGTGTGGCCCGGTGGTGAGGCGCCGTTGACACCGGGCGCGGCCTGACCGCGGATGGCGTCGAGGAACGGGCCGATGATGTCGATCGGTAGGGGGAAGACCACGGTGGAGTTGTGGTCGGCGCCGAGTTCGAGCAGGGTTTGCAGGTAGCGCAGTTGGAGGCTCGCCGGGCTCTCACTGAGCGTCTTCGCGGCGTCCCGCAGCTGCGCGGACGCCTGCAGCTCGCCGCGTGCGTTGATCACCTTCGCGCGCCGTTCCCGCTCCGCCTCGGCCTCGCGCGCCATCGCCCGCTGCATCGCCTCGGGAATCTCGACATCCTTGATCTCCACGACGTGGACCTTGACACCCCACGGCTCGGTCATGGAGTCGAGGGACTTCGCGAGGTCCTCGTTGAGGTCTGCCCGGTGCTCGAGCAGCGTGTCGAGGTCCGCGCGGCCGACGACCGAGCGCAGGGTGGTCTGGGCGATCTGGGATGTGGCGACCGCGTGGTTCTCTACCGACATCACCGACTTGACCGGGTCGACCACGTGGAAGAGCACGACGGCGTTGACCCGGGCCGGGACGTTGTCGCGGGTGATCACCTCCTGCGGCGGGATGGTCAGGGTGACGACCCGTTGGTCTACCCGGACCAGCTTGTCGAGGCCCGGCAGCAGCACCCGGACGCCTGGGCCGAGCGGCTCCCGCAACCGTCCTAACCGGAAGGTGACGCCGCGCTCGTATTCCTTCAGCACCCGCACCGAAGTCCCGGCCAGGATCAGCAGCACGAGGATGACGACGACGATCGCGATGATCACTGTGCGGCCTCCGATCCAGGCTCACGTCGGTCGGACCTGTAGCTCGACCGCCGGCGCACCACCGCGGCCGCGGCCGCTTCCCGCTCGGCGACCGCATCGTCGAGCGATCGGTGGACCATCCCCTCGGGGATGAACACGCGGTTGCGACGTAGGTGGGACCATAACGGCACGCTGAGCAGCAGTGCCACCACCACGGCTACGGCTAGGACCAGCAGCGCGTCGGGGCCGGGGCTGGTGAGCGCGATGCCGAGCGGCCACACCAGACCCAGAACCACCACCGCGCAGGCGATACCGCGGTGGAAACGCGCCGCCTCGGAGGCCGGCCACGAGTCGACCGCGCGCTGGATCTCGCGCCCGGAGCCGGATGCCGTGCAACTGTCCTTGACCGGGCAGGCGTTGCAGACCGACGGCGTGCCGCGGTAGCGCATCACGCGGTTCTGCGCGTCGAAGGACTGCGGCCACAGCCACTGATCTTGCGGGCACTGCCACGCGTCGTGGTCCTTGTGATAGACGAAGCCACCAGCCATGCCGCCTTCGGAGACCGAGGCCGCACGGCGCGCCAGCGCGTCGATGACGTGCGCAAGCCCTACCAGAGCCACGCAATAGCCGGCCGCCAGCCAGACTTCCACCGCCACGGCGGAGGCCGAGAACCCGGTCACGGCTCCTGCGTCTCGTCGCGCTGGTCGGAGGCGTAACGGCTTCGCGACCGGGGCGCCTCCCCGGCCGCGCCCGGGGAGCCGGCCAGGACCGGCAGGCCGGTGCGGTCCTGCGCCGCCTCGGCGGTCTCCTCGACGTAGAGCGTCTCCGGCGGCAGCTCGGTCGCCGTGGCCTTGATGCCGAAGCGGACGCCGAGATAGGTGATCCACAGGAACGGCAGCACGCCGCCGATGATCAGGATCAGGTCACCGGGCATTCGCATCCATTCCAGCAGCGCATTACCGGGCTCGGTGAGGTAGCCGAGCGTGCGGGCCTCGAAGTATCCGTCGTTCACCGAGTGCCACAGCTGCAGGATGCCCAGCGGGAGCAGGGTGACGAACATCATCCAGGCCAGGCCGATGTTGAGCGACCAGAAGGAGATTTTCGCCAGCTTGTCCGGCCATTTCGCCGCTGGAACGATGTAGCGCAGGGCGAACAGGGCCAGGCCGACAGCGAGCATGCCGTAGACACCCATCATCGCGCCGTGCGCGTGGTTGGCGGTCAGCGCCGTGCCGATCTGGAAGTAGGAAACGATCGGCAGGTTGATCAGGAAGCCGAAGACGCCGGCGCCGACGAAGTTCCAGAAGCCCACGGCCACCAGGAACATCACCGCCCAGCGGTGCGGGAACGGCGCACTACTGCGGGTTTGCTGCCGGGCACCAAGTTGCAGGAAGGTCCACGCCTCGACGGTCAAGAACGTCAGCGGAATCACCTCCAGGGCCGAGAAGAACGCACCGAGCGCCATGTGCTCCACCGGCGTGCCGGAGAAGTACAGGTGGTGCATGGTCCCGATCACGCCGCCCGCGGAGTAGAGGATGACGTCGAGGAAGATGATCTGGATGGCGACCTGGCGCCGGACCACGCCCAGCATCACGAAGATGTAGGCCACCATCACCGTGGTGAACAACTCCAGGAAGTCCTCCACCCACAGGTGGACGACCCAGAACCGCCAGAATTCGGCGACGGTCAGATGGCTCCCGGCGGATGCGATCATGCCGACTGCGTAGAACGCCGGAATCGCCAGGCCCGCGTAGAGGAACAGCCACGGCATGTTGAGCTTGTGTTCGGTCCTCAGCCGCGACCGGAGGCCGCGATAGACGATCGCGATCCACAGGAAGAGGCCGACGACCAGCAGGGCCTGCCAGAACTTCGGCAGGTCCAGGTACTCCCACTGCTGATCGAAGAAGATCAGCCCTTTCGCCCAGTCAGCGCCGAAGATGCTGATCCCCTCTCCGGCCAAGGAACCGACGACCACGATCACCAGCGCGCCGAGCAGACCCCATGCGAGCCAGTGCTGTCGCCGGGGCTCGCGACCCGCGATGATCGGCGTGAGGAAGACGCCGGCGGCGAGGAACGCCGCCGCCGTCCAGAACAGCGCCAACTGTAGGTGCCAGGTGCGGGCGAGGTTGAACGGCAACACCTGTGCGAGGTCGATACCGAAGAACGTGCTCAGGTCGGCGCGGTAGTGCTCGATCGCACCACCCAGCAGCGCCTGCACCAGAAAGAGCGCGGCAACGACGAAGAAGAACCACGCGGTCACCTTCTGCGCCTTGGTGATCCGCGCCTCGCCCGGCTGACGGAAGGCCAGGGCTGGTTGCTCGGAGGAGTGCCAACCGATCTTTCGGCTCCATCGGCCATAGAGTGCGAACAGCGCGCCCAGGCCGACCAACAGGGCAGTCAGCGACAGGCCCGACCAGACCACGATGTCGGCGGTGGGCGTGTTGTCGACGCGCGGCTCGGGCGGCCAGTTGTTGGTGTATGAGTAGTCGTGGCCGGGCCGCTCCGCGGCGCTTGCCCACGCTGTCCACGAGAAGAACGCGGTCAGTTCGTGGATCTCCTGGCGGTCGGTGATCACCTCAGGAATCAGGCCGTTCTTCGTGCTGTTCGTGCCGAAGAAGTCGGCGTAGTGCCTGGTGGCGTCCTCGAACGCCGAGACCTGCTCCGCGGTGAACATCAACTCGCCGCTGGCCTCGTCGTAGCGGTTCTCGCGCAACATCCGCTTGACCGCCTCGGAGGGCTCCTGCTGCCCGGAACCGGTGAGTTCGTCATTGATGTGCTCGGCAGAGATTCGGAGGTACTCCGCGGTGTAGTCCGGGCCGAGGTATCCCCCGTGACCCATCACCGAGCCGTACTGTTGCAGCCCTCGGCGCAGGAAGATCTGCTGCCCGGAGGTCACCTCCGCCCCGGTGTAGACCACCTCACCGCCCGGACCGGTCACCCGATTCGGCAACGGCATCGAGTCGGAGTAGGTCCGCAGGGCGAGCAGGCCCATCACGAAGAACCCGAAAACCATGACCAGGGCGACGCCCTGAACCCATCCCTTTGAAAGGCTCAGCTCTGCCCTCCCGGAGCCCTTCAACTCCACATCAGACAAGTTCTCGGCCCTCCGTTCGCCGACGATGGATCACGACCGTATCGACAAGTCGGATCTTGCGCAGACTGAGCGCGCTCCGTGTCAAAGGGACACTCAAGTACTCTTTCGACTGCTCGACCCTCATCCAGCCGCCCTCGGCCGGCCACCGAGCTTGGGACAGCTGTCACCCGAGCGAGTGATCGACGACGTGGCCCCGACCTCACGCTGAAGCCACCGACAACGGCGCGAAGGGACAGTGCACGAACGGATCGCTGATCGGTTCGCCCGGTCCGACCCCGTGCCCGGGTGCGGGAATTACGTGTCTGGCCTGGTCGCATTTCTGGAACGGAAAGAAGCTGTATCTGCCCCAGTCTTGGATCGACGATCGGGACCGCTGCCGTGCGGCGGACATCCCTGATGAGGTGGAGTTCGCGACCAAGTCCCTACGTGTGGGCCATCCGCAGTGTGGATCTGTTGGCTGACACCGACAACGATCGCGTGGTCGCGCACGAGGTGATCGCCGCGCAGCCGGCGAAGGTTGTCGGTCGGCGCGGGCACCCACGGCCCAGGCTAAAACGAGGCCGGGTTGGATCGCGATGACCGTGGCCCACAGGTGGGTGAGTTCGCCGTCGCGCAGCAGTGGGCGGAGTCGGTACCGGTCCGCCGGCAAGCTCCGCGCGCAGCGCCGTCTCGATCTCCGCGCGGCCTGCCGGGTGAACTCCCGGCGCACGGTCTCGTTGTGCTCGTCCACCGCCGTCGACCATCCCGGCCCGGCGCGACGGCTGCCCGTACCAGGATCACCGACCCCGGCCGGGATCCAGAGGTCGTGGACAGGCCTACCCGGTTGTGGCAGGGGTGCTTGGCACCATGGTTCCGACCCGGTTCCGGATGGTGTCGATCACATCCCACTGGGCCGTGTCGAGAGTGGCCAGTGCGGCCGGAAACACACCGTCCTGTTCGGCCAGGATGTGGTCGCGCAGCAACCGCAATGCGTCCATGAGCCGGGTGGGCCAGTCCGGGTCGGTGGGTATGCCGGCGGCGGCCGCACCGAGGACGTCCTCGATGTGCCGGTGCTGGGCGGTCAGTTCGGCGACATGGTCGGGGAAATCATCGGCCAGCGCCGGAAACAGGCCGTGCTCCTCGACCGCGCTGTGTGGGGCGAGCACGGCGGCGATCCGAGTGGCGAGGGTCGCCATCGTGGCGACGTCACCCGCGGCGTGCGCGGTCCGCACCTCGCTGATCAGGGCGACCACGTGGTCGTGTTCCCGGGTCAGCTCCGCGATCGCGTCCAGCGCCTGGCATCCGCAGTACTCACACACGTTGCAGCCCTCTCTCCACACCGGCCCGCCAGGCTCAAGTGTCGGTCGGCAAGGGTCGACCCGGCAGTGGCCAAGGCCATACCCCGACGGGACCATCGTCCCTACTCTGATCGGCAGCTACCGGGATTTCCTGAGTGGGTGACGCAGTTCGTAGACCTCGCCGCGCCATCGGCCACCGGCCGGCGGGCCGGTACCCGGGGTTCGGTGTTCGTGTGGGCCAATGTCGTGGTGCTCGGCTGGCTGGCTGTCGCGGTGGGCCTGTTGGCCGGGCACGATCTACTGGGCCTACCGGCGTGGGTTGCGCTGCACGCGCTGTTGCTCGGGGCGGTCACCAACGCGATCGTGATCTGGTCGGAGCACTTTGTCGTGGCGTTGTGCCGGGTGCCCGGCCCATCGCCGCGGCGCCTGGCGCTCGGGCTCAGCGTGCTCAACGTGTTCGTCGTCACGGCGCTCGTCGGCGTGGTGGCCGACGTGGTCGTGCTCAGCGGCGCCGGCGGCGCAGGTGTGACCGTGATCGCCACCATCCACACCGTTCACCTGCTCCGCACCAAGCGGGCCGCGGTGTTGGGCCGGTTCGGCTACCTGATCGGCTTCTACGCCGCCGCCAGCGCGGCACTGGCCGGCGGGGCGGTGCTCGGCGCGGGCCTTGCGGCGGGAGCCGGCCACTGGTACGTCCGGCTGTGGGCGGCGCACGTGCATCTCACGCTGCTCGGCTGGGTGGGACTGTCGGTGCTCGGCACCCTGTTCACCCTGTGGCCGACCACGACCGGAACCCGGATCACCGAGCGCACCGTCACGGCCGCCCGCCGCGCGCTGCCGACCCTCGGGGCGGGGCTGATCCTGGTCACCGGCGGCGTGCTCGCCGCCCAGGTATGGGTGACCGCGGCCGGCCTGTTGTGCTACGCCGCGGGAACCGCCATCGCCATCGTCGCGCTGCTGCCCACCGACACGCCGCGCGGACCGGCAGCGTGGATGCTCGCCGCGAGCACCGCCTGGCTCGGCGTCGCGGTGCTGCTCGACGCCGGCAGGCTCATCGTCGCCGGATCGATCGACGCCCTCCCCGACATCGTCACCACGATCATGCCGGTCCTCGCCGCCGGGTTCACCGCCCAGGTGCTCGTCGGCGCGCTGACCCAACTACTGCCGGTCGTGCTTGGCCGCGGACCGGCCGAGCACAAGGCTATCGCCGCGGTCCTGGAGCGCGGCGCCGTCCCACGGATCGTCGCGGCCAACGTCGCCGTTCCACTGGTGGCCCTTGGGTTGCCGCGGCCCGTGCCCGAGATCGGGTGGGCGGTCGCCGCGATCTGCCTCGCGAGTTTCGTCACACTGGCACTGCGGGTCGCGCTACCGGTGGCGCTGCGCGGCGGTCTCACCGGGCAACCCGCCGGCGAACACTCCCGGGGCACGACCACCGGTGTTCTGGTTGGACTGATCGTCGTGGTGCTCACCGTGTCCTTCGCCACCGGTGGGCGGGACGGCACCGAATCGTCCACCTCGGGCGATGCGCGCACCATCGAGGTGGTACTGACCGGGATGCGGGTCCAGCCGGACACCGTCGAAGTGCCCGCCGGCACCCGGCTCGTGTTGCGCGTGACCAACCAGGAGGCGATGCCGCACGACCTTCGGCTGGACAGCGGCGAGCGCACGCCTCGGCTCTCCCGTGGCGAGACGGCACTGCTGGATGTCGGGCCGGTCCACGCGGACCGGCAGGCGTGGTGCGCGGTCGCCGGACACCGGGCCGCCGGGATGACCATGGCCATCCGGGTGCACGGCGGACACCAGCACACCCCCGAGGATCCCGGCAATGGCCGGGAATCGGGCCCGGGCCTGAACCTCGCGGCGGACCCCGCACCCGGGTGGACACCCCGCGACGCCACGCTCCCGCCCGCCACCGGGACGCTGCACAAGGCCGACCTGAGGGTGACCGAACGGGAGGTCGAGGTCGCCCCGGGACGGCGGGAACGGCGCTGGGTCTTCAACGGTTCGGCACCCGGACCGGCGCTGCGCGGCCGGGTGGGTGACCAGTTCGAGATCACCCTGATCAACGAGGCCGAGCTGGGACACGGGATCGACTTCCACGCCGGCGCGCTGGCCCCGGACCAGCCCATGCGCACCATCGCGCCCGGCGAGCGGCTGGTCTACCGGTTCACCGCGACCCGCGCGGGCGCCTGGCTCTACCACTGCAGCACCATGCCGATGTCGCAGCACATCGCCAACGGCATGTACGGCGCGGTGATCATCGACCCACCCGGACTGCCCGCCGTGGACCGCGAGTACCTCCTGGTCAGCTCCCAGCTCTACCTCGGCGAACCAGGCAGCGACGGTCAGGTGAGCAAGATCGGAGACGGAGAGCCGGACGGGTGGACGTTCAACGGCATGGCCGCCCAGTACGACCACGCCCCACTGACCGCCCACGGCAACGAGCGGGTGCGGATCTGGGTCGTCAACGCCGGACCCGGTGACACCACGGCCTTTCACGTCGTCGGAGCCCAGTTCGACACCGTCTACCGGGAAGGTGCCTGGCTGCTGCGGCCGACCGAAACCGCCGGCGGCGCCCAGGTGCTGGACCTGGCACCGGCCCAGGGCGGCTTCGTCGAGCTGACGTTCCCCGAGCCGGGCCATTATCCCTTCGTCGACCACGACATGCGGCACGCCGAAAACGGCGCCCACGGCACCTTCACGGTCACGGCGCCCCAATGATCGACATCTGGACCCTCGTACGGTTCCTGCACGTTCTCGGCGCCGTCGTGTGGGTGGGCGGACAGCTGACCATCACCGTCGTCCTGCTTCCACCCGTCCGCCGGATACTGGCGGTGGCCGACCGGGCCGAACTGCTGCGTGCGGTGGGCAAACGGTTCGCGATCGTGACCGCCGCGCTGTTCCTGCCCATCCAGGTCAGCACCGGCATCCTGCTGGCCGGCCGGCACGGCGTCACCTGGGCGGCGCTGCTGCACCCCGGCTACGGCCGAACCCTCGCGGCCAAACTGCTCCTGTTCACCGTGGTCATGATCGCCGCGATCCTGCACGGCATCGCGCAGGCCGGAAACCGGCCGGCCGCGGCAAGAACCGCCGCCATCACCGCACTGATCGGCTCGATCGGCGTCGTGCTGCTCGCTACCAGCCTTGTGGAAGCGTGACCCCGAGCCGGCCGGTGTCGTGGGTGGTGTTCGGCTGCCTCCGGTGGCACCCTGGCCCACGACCCCAATCACCCAGATGATGGACCAAGGCGGGCGGGCTGCGCTGGACCTGGCGGGTGAACTACGACGGCTACGGCGCCCTGGGCACCGACCGCTACCCGCCCTTTATCCTCGCCGAGGTGGCCAACTACTCGCGCGACCTCGCCGCATCCGTTGCCGAGCAACACGTCCTGGCCACGCCGGTGGATCCGGGCCCGAGCCGCGGCGCCGCCCCGCAGGCCTGCCAACCGGAACGGTCCGTCCACTGGGAGCTCATCGACAATGAACAGCGCGGACCGCACCGGCGCAGGCTGGCACCGGGTGGCATCAGGACGGTCTACGGCGCCGAGCTGCTTGATCGCCGCGGAGCCGAGTTCACCGCGTTCGCGTTCGTAGTGGTGCGCTGACTTCGTGCAGGTGGCGCAGCACCCAGGCGTAAGAGGCCAGCAGGCCACATTGGGTGTAGGAGACGCCGTGCCGGGTGCAGAAGTCGTGGACGAGTGCCTGTGCGCGCCGGAGGTTGGGTCGGGGCATGCTGGGGAACAGGTGGTGCTCGATCTGGTAGTTGAGGCCACCGAGGAGGAAGTCCACCCACCGGCCGCCGGAGATGTTGCGGGACGTGAGCACCTGCTTGTACAGGTAGCCGACCTTGTCGTCCTTGGCCAGCATCGGCATGCCCTTGTGGTTGGGAGCGAAGGAGCACCCGAGGTACACACCCATCAGGCCCTGGTGCACCAGGATGAACACCCCCGCCTTGAGTGGGGAGAGTACGAGGAACACCAGGAGCAGCGAGCCGACCAGGTTGGTCACGAGGAGCACCGCCTCCAGCGCGACGGACCTGACCTCACGTCGCAGCACCGCCTGAACGCTGGCGATGCGCAGCATCACCGCTTCGGACATCAGCAGCGGGATGAACAGGATCGCCTGATACCTGGTCACCCAGCGGAGCAGGCCGCGCTTGCCGAGTGCCTGTTCCCGGCTGAACGCCAACGCGGGGATCTCGATGTCGGGATCGTGGTCCTCGTGGTTGGGATGGGCGTGGTGCTGGTTGTGCTTGCCGACCCACCACTCGTAGCTGAACCCGGTGACGGCACCATGCGCGTATCCGGCGAGGTCGTTGGCCCACCGAGAGCTGAAGATCTGACGGTGGCCGGCGTCGTGACCCATGAATCCGAACTGGGTGAACACCATCGCCAGATACGCCGCGATGAGCAGCTGCCACCAGGAGTCGCCGACCAGCACGAACGCCACCGTGCCTACGGCCAACATCATCACGTTGACCGTGATCCGCACGGCATAGTACGCGTACCGACGCCGGAGCAGCCCTTCCCTCCGGACCATCCTGGACAGCTCCGAGAATTCGCTGCCCCGCCGCGCCGCGGGCGGGGGTGCCGGCGACACGTCAGCTACCGGCATGGCTGTCAACCTCGTTGTGCGAATGATCCACGATCGGCTCCCAACGCTTTGTGACCGACCGCTACCGATCCC
This sequence comes from Actinophytocola sp., assembly GCF_035712165.1. Taxonomy (GTDB): domain Bacteria; phylum Actinomycetota; class Actinomycetes; order Mycobacteriales; family Pseudonocardiaceae; genus DASYTH01. The sequence continues at coordinate 11,479 of NZ_DASTBH010000140.1, forward strand.
TCAACGCCATGCGCGCAAAGACAAGTACGGCCTGCTCAGTGACGATGTGGTCGTCGAACGCAGGGTCCGGGCGCTGTTGACGGCGTAGCAACGACGCTAGCACCAGCAGCACCGACCGGACAGCGACCGCGACCCGTCGTTGGCGTTCCGACCTGCGTTGTTCACCCGAAAGTGATTCGCCCGGCGCCTGTCCTCCGCACGTTCGAGGACCGAAGGGACCGATCGTGCTGAGGCCGCGAATCAAGGACCGCACTGCCCGTCGTGCTGCCCGGCAACCGCATCACGCTGGGACTTCGGCAGGACGGTGTCGCGGCGGAGAACGAGGACGACACCGGGGCGGTCGAGCGGATCCTCACGCTGATGGACGGCACCCGCGACCACGGCCGGAATCCGCGCGGTGTCGCGGGGACCATCCGGACATCGACCGGACTCGGTGGACGAGGCGGTCGACGACGTCATCGCGGCCGGCTTCGCCGAGGACGCGGCGGCACCGGATCGGCGGTCGCCCAGAGCCTGGTGGCGAGCGGTGTCGGCGCACTGCATTGCGCTGAGTTCGACGTGGTAGAGGAGCCGAACCTGTGCCGGCAGCTCCTCTACACCGAGCACGACATCGGCGCCTCGAAGCTGTCACCGGGCAGATGTGCGCACTCGAGGTGGTCTATCACCTCGGTGGCCTGCCAACGCAGGTACGCGGGCGGATGCTGCACTGGAGCCTGGTCCGATGGGATCACCAGTACTTCGTTCGAGATACAGCGCCGCTCGGACTGCCCGGCCTGCGGCACACCATGATCAGCCAGGATGCCGTGCTGCGGCTGCACCCGCTGGCATTCCCCGACGGTCCCCCAGAATGCGGCGTCGTCGAACACCCACGCGTTCGCCTCGGCGATCAATCGGATCGGATCTGATCCGGCGGCCGCACCTCGGCACGGAAAGCCAGTCCCCGTAACAGATTCCACAGTTCTGGCGCGTCCGCCTCGGTGAGCGCGACCCCCGCCGGCCACACCCGCTCGCGCAGTGACAGCCCGAACGCGACGGCCACGACGACGATCATCGCATCGGCGAAGATGGCCACCGGCACGGCCGACCCAGTGGGATACCCGGAAAACACCAGAACCACGATGAGCGCGATCAGGCCGGCAACGATTCCGATTGCCAGCAGGTAGAAGCCGACCAGCAGCGACATCGCCAGCACGATCCGCGCGCCCACCCCACGATGGTATGGCGTGCCGGCCGCCGCGGCGGAGCGATGTCGCCCACCACCGACAGACATACCGCCCAACGACGAGCCGGCCGAACGGGCGGCGCTCACCGCCTACTGCCTGAACCGGGCACGCTGTCTGACCGGGCGAGGCGGTTGACAGTGACCAAATCGAACAAATATTCGGTATAGTTGAGGTGAGCGGTGCTTGTCGACATGGCCGGGAGACTGAGCATGAAGGGTGACCGGGTCGAGATCGTGGTGGATGCCGGCGACTCGACCCGCACCTACGACGTCGTGGCGACGCGAGCCGGTCGGCGGGTAGAGGTCAGCATCGGTCGCGGCGTGGTCGAGGTCGTGGAGGTCACCCGCACCGGCACGCCGATTCGCACTGCGCGGTTCATGGCAAGCAAGGTTCTCGCACTCGTCGAACACCCGATGGCATCCCGGAAGCTCGATGGTGAACGGAAGGACTGAGCTGCGGGAATTGCCACTCAGTGTTGCTCGGTGAACGCCAGGCGGACCCCGAGCCCCACGAACAACCCGCCGGTGATCCGCGTCCGCCACCAGGCCAGCCGCTCGTTGGCCGTGATCCGCGCCGACATGGCGTGCGCCGCCAAGCTCAACACGCAGTCCCATGCCACACTCAGCCCGGCCAGCATCAGGCCCAGCGCGAGAAACTGGGCCAGCACCGCTCCCCCTCCCGGGTCGACGAACTGTGGCAGGAACGCCAGAAAGAACAACGCCACCTTCGGATTGAGCACACCGACCAGCACCGCGCTGAGGTAACCACCCGGGCGGCCGCGCGGAGCGGGATCCGGGCGACCACCGGACCGCCAGGCGAGCACGCCGAGCAGCACCAGATACCCGGCGCCGACCAACTTGACCATGGTGAACGCGGTCGTCGAGGCCGCCAGCACTGCAGACAACCCGAATCCGGCCGCAACGGCATGGAGCACGGTGCCGGTGTTGAGGCCCAACGTGGCGGCGAGTCCCCTGCGGAAGCCACCCGTGATGCTGCGGGCCAGCACCAGCGCCTGGCCCGGGCCGGGCAGAAGCACGATGGTCACGCTGGCAACCAGAAAGGCCGCCAGGGTCGAGGCGGAGAACACGACACGGAGGCTAGCCGTGGCCACCGACAACCAGCCCGGCGCCGATAACGCCGCGCGGAACGGTGACGTTTCGTATTCGAGAGGGTGACTTCTCCGGCCGCCGTTGACCCTCTAACGACTTGCGGGGCGGAACCGAGCGGCGCGGATACGGCCCTCGCGGCGATGAGACTCGCGAGCGACCTTACGCCGCAGACAGGCCGCGAGGAAGTCCTGGTGTGCCCAGGACTCCGCTCTGGCCCGCTCGGCGGGGAGCCGGCACCCGCTTGTTCGGTGGCTTACTTGGATTCGACGCGTCCGAGCGGGTTGCGGTCGGCAGTCAGTGTGTCGCGCGCCGCCTGCCACGCGGATTCCTCGCAGTTGAGGGTGGTGCGGAGATAGGCCCACGTCAGCCGCTGTACCGCGGCGACTCGCTCAGGGTTCTCGTCGGTGGTCTCGGCGACGTCGTATCCGGAGATCCCGCCGAGCCCGTGCTCCGCGTCGAACAGGGTGAGCAGCGACTTGGGCCCCGGCGAAAGGAAGTACGGATCGGCGTGCCAGTCCGCGCCCGCGACCGTCAGGTGGGTGGAGGTGTCCTTGTCACCGGCGACCACGAGTGCGGGTGTCGTCATGGTGGAGAAATCCATCGTCGAGAAGAACGGGTAGTTCTGCGCCACGAACTCGGTGAGGGCATCGCCGCCCCGGCCGGGCGCGGCGAGCAGCACCCCCGCTGTGATCCGGGGCTCGGCCAGGTTCACTTCCGTTGCGTGGTCGGGATCGATGAGCGTCGCGCCCAGCAGCAGGCTCGCGGTGTGACCGCCCATCGAGTGCCCGGCGACGGCGATCCTGCTTCGGTCCAGCCGCCCGGACAGCTGCGGGACCGCGGCCTCGATCTCGTCGAGCCGGTCGAGGATGCGCGTGATGTCCTCGGCCCGGGAACGCCAGAACATCGGCGCCCCGGGGGTGTCGGGACTCAGGTTCAGCGTCCGGGAGCTCAGATGGGTCGGCTGGATCACGACGAATCCGTGCGCCGCCCAGAAACTGGCGAGCGGGGCGTAACCGTCCAGCGAGGAGAGGTGGTTCGAGTAGCCCTGGCCGTGCGAGAAAACGATGATCGGCAGTTGGCCGCCGGTCACCGGCGCGGAGACGCGCACCCGCAGATCCACGGCACGGCCGGGAGCCGGCAGCACCACCGGGCTGACCGAGAGGACGGGAGCGGGTGGGGAGGTGGATGCGGTCATGATGGGGTTCCCTTCGCTGCACTACACTCAAGCGGAGCATCGTTCCGGAACGATACGGAGCAGTGTTCCGCTTTGTCAACGGCGACCGGGAGGAGAGCGCGGTGTCCGCATCCGGCGAGGTGCCAACCCGCAGCAAACGGGCTGACGCCCTGCGCAACCAGCAGACACTGCTCGCCGCAGCGGCCGCGGTCTTCGTCACCTCCGGTGTCGACGCGCCGATCCGCGAGATCGCGGCGAAGGCCAGGGTCGGGATGGGCACGATCTACCGTCACTTCCCCACCCGGGCGGATCTCATCGCGGCCGTCTACCGCCACCAGGTCGAGGCATGCGCCGAGGCCGGCACGGCTCTGCTGGCCGGTGCCGGCTCGCCGTTCGCGGCACTGGGCGAGTGGGTCGACCTCTTCGTGGATTTCCTCGTCACCAAGCACGGACTGGCCAACGCGATGCAATCGGACAGCAGCGGCTTCGAGACGCTGCACGCCTACTTCCTCGACCGCCTGGTACCCGTCTGTGCGCAGTTACTCGACGCCGCGGTCGACGCCGGTGAAATCCGGCCCGGCACGCACGCCTACGAACTGATGCGCGGCATCGGCAACCTCTGCATCGGAGGCGACAACCGCCAGCGCTATGACCCGCGTCGATTGGTCGGACTGCTCCTTCGGGGACTGCGGCAGCCGCCGCCGTGAACCGGAGTCACCTCGACCAGTGCTCGCAGGACCTCGGGCCGGCTGGGGATCGCCTACGAGGAGCAGGCGATCGCCTGGACCGAGGCGCCGGCCACCCTCGGCCAGCTCTGGAATCACCTGGTTCGTTTTCCTGGCCCTGCAACTGATCCCCGGGCTGGTCGCGTTCCGGCTCGACTGCGAGCGACTCGCTCCGCTGGACGGGGGATTCGTCCCGGTGGTCGCTGATCGAGGCACGACATGCCCGGGTCCCGCATTGCGGATAAATCGTCCAATTCGTGGACAAAACTGATTTCTGCACCAGTGGAATGGCACGTCCTACGTCGCTGATTGTCAAGTCCACAGGTATGTCCACACAAGACGATCGATTGGTGAATCCATATGGGTGAACCTCCGATCGAAGGCCTGGACGCACACTGGTAAGCGGGCACAATCGAGCGCGCCAGATCGGCCTGGGCGCATGGGAAGTGAGCCGACAGTGACACCACAGGTGAGTGTCGATCCGACCATCGCCCACGAAGCCCTGATGCTGCGGCTATCCGGCGCCGTGGACCGGTCGACCGCCGGGGATGTCATGGCTGCGTTGCTGGACGCGACCGCCAGGCTGACACCGCCGGCGCTGGTCATCCTGGATTTGCGGAACCTGGAACTGCTGGCCGGCGAGGGCGTGCGCACCCTGCGGCAGTTCGCCGATTCCGGTCGGGTGTGCGGTGTGCACTGCCGGCTGCTGATCGAACCCGGCAGTATCGTTGCGCGGACCCTGGATTTCGCGGATCCCGCCCGGCAACTGCCCCGGTACGCCGACCTCCAGCAGGCGCTGACCAAACCCGTCATCTCCACCGCGGAGCCGGGTGAACGGCCCTCCGGAGCCGGCGTGGACGGGCTGATCGGCCAGTTCGAGTCGTTGACCCGTACCGTGCTGGGCGCCACCACGGTCGCCGACGCGCTCGACCACATCGTGCACGCCACCCGGCTCGTCATCCCCGGCTGCGACCTGGTCAGCGTGACCCTGCTCGATCCAGCGAATGCGTTCTTCACGCCGGCTCAGACCGCTCGGTTCGCCACCGAACTCGACCAGGTGCAGTACCGCAGCGGCAGGGGACCCTGCGTGGACGCGAGCCGCGCCGAAGGACCCGCCTACGTCGCCAGCGCCGACCTGCGCATCGACCACCGCTGGCCCGAGTTCGCAGCCGCCGCCACCGGCCACGGTTTGCGGGCGATCATCTGCACCGCCCTGCTGCCCGGTCCCGGATCGGCCTGGCTGTCCGGCGCGCTCACCGTCTACTACCGCCGGGCACACGGTCTGATCGAGGCCGACCGGCACGCCGCCCTGCTGCTGGCCACCCACGCCTCGCTCGCCCTCGCGCACGCCCGGACCGCGGAACTGGCCGGCCTGAGACAGGCCCAACTCCACCGCGCCATCGACACCCGCGACATCATCGGCCAGGCCAAAGGAATCCTCATGAACCGCCAGGGCATCACCGCCGAGGAGGCCTTCGACCTGCTGTCCAAGGCCTCCCGGCAGCTCAACATCAGACTCCTCGACCTCGCCACCGACCTGGCCACCCGGCACACCGAGCTCGACGTGCCACCGTCGGCGACGAGCGAACCGGAGTAAACGGTGCTGGACGACGCGAACGAGGACAACGCCAGCCAGCTGGCGCGTCGGGTGGGTGAGAGCGACGTGGTTCGAAAGATCTACGACCAACTGCCTGTGCTGACGTTCGCGGTCGACGGTCCCGAGCACCGCATCGTGGCGACCAACGCGGGCTACCGCCAGGCGATGGGTCGCGAGGAGTTGGTCGGGTTGACCTATCGGGAAGCGGTCCCCGAGGTGGTGGGTCAGCAGGTCTTCGAGACCCTCGACCGGGTGTATGAGACCGGACAGCCCGAGTCCGGGCGAGCCTGGCGCGCGCAGTACGACCGCACTGGCACCGGTGAGCTCGACGAGCTGTTCTTCGATTTCACCGTCTCGCCTCGTCGTGATTCGCACGGGCAGGTCATCGGGATGTCAGTGGTCGCGTTCGATGTCACCGAGCAGGAGCGGGCCCGGCGCCAGGCGCAGCGCGAGACCGCCGAAGCCGAGCAACGCTACGAGCAGGCCCGGGATGTGATCACCAGCCTGCAACGCCAATTGCTGCCCCCCGGCCTGCCCGTTCTGCCCTCGGTCCGGCTGGCTGGCAGCTACCTGCTCGCCGACGGCGACAACGCCGCGGGCGGTGACTGGTTCGATGCGGTCCCGCTTTCCGACGGCCGGGTCGCGCTGGTCGTGGGCGACGTCGTCGGGCACGGCGTGGCGGCCTCGGCGGCGATGGGCCAGCTGCGGGCGGTACTGCAGGACCGCTTGGACGAGACCGGAGACATTCTGACCGCGCTGGCCGCCGCCGACCGCATGGCGACCCGAGTACCTGACGCCCACGCCGCGACCGTGTGCATCACCGTCCTCGATCCCGTCGACGGCACCCTCGTCTACGGCTCGGCCGGACACCCACCGCCGCTGGTCATCACCCTCGAGGAACCTCGCTACCTGCCGGCGTCCGGTTGCGGACCGTTGGGCACCCAGGCCACCTACACCGTGGCCAAGGATCAACTCGGAGTCGGCGAGGTGGTGCTGCTCTACAGCGACGGCATCATCGAACGCCCCGGCCGGCGACCCGCCGCCGCGACCGCGGAACTGGCCACGGTAGCTGCCGACACCGTCGCCGGTCGCGCGCTGCGCGACCCAGGCCTCGACGCGGTTGAGCGAGCCTGCACGCAAATCCCCGAAATGCTGGTGCGCGCCACCGGGCACACCGACGACATCACCCTGCTCGCCGCGCAACGCATCACGCCGGTCGAACCCCTACACCTACGCCTCGACGCCGACCTACCCGCGATCACCACCAGCCGCCTCGCCGTGCACCGCTGGCTGCGCGAGCACGCGGTCGGCCACGACGATCACAGCGCACTGCAGCACGCCGTGATCGAGCTGGTCACCAACGCCGTCGAGCACAGCCATCCCGACTCCGTGGAGGGCACCGTCACCGTCACCGGCACCCTCGACCCCGCCGGAGTGGCCCGCATCAACGTCACCGACGACGGGCACTGGCACGAACGCGCCCGGCCCAACAGTGACCAATTCCGCCGCGACCACGGCATCGGACTCGCCCTGACCAGCCAACTCGTCGACCATCTCGACATCAGCCACAGCCCCAACGGCACCACGGCCACCGTGCACCACCGGCTCACCCACCCCGCCAGACTGCTCACCGCCGACCACATCACCCACGGGCGTGGCCCCACCGACGCCCGCCAAGACCCACCCGAGCCGACACTGATCGTGGACCAACCCCACGCATCCGCCAGTCGGATCGCCGTCCACGGCCCACTCGACGCCACCACCAGCGACCACTTCGCCCACGAACTCGACCGGCTCACGCTCGGCCACACCCACCCCCTCACCATCGACCTCACCGCGGTCACCCACCTCGCCAGCGCCGCCGTCGCCGTCCTACACCGCGCCACCACCCACCACACAACCAACACCGCGCTACGGCTCTACGCCCCCGCCGGCAGCCCCGCCCACCACATCCTCGCCCTGGTCAACCTCCCCCACACCACCACCGACCCCACCGGTCCAGCTAGCCCGAACCACACAACACACAGCGACCCACAGCACGACCCAGAAGATCACCAGCCAGCCCCCTAGCGACGTGAGGTGTGTCAAGGATCCGCCGCGGCCAGGCTGCTCGAGCCTTCGAGCGGTCTCATCGCGCTCGTGAGGGTCGGGCCTGGGGTGGACTGGAATTGGTCTCCTGCTGGCCGTTCAGTCCTGTCCGAAAGTTTGGTCAGCCGGTAGGTCGATATCCGTCGGCTCAGACAACACCACACGTCACGGACGTAAGCGCTCCCTTGATACCCTCCGGGACCTTGTCATTGACGTCCGTCCTGGATGAGCTCAAACAACGCGGCAACCGGAACACCCGCAGCGCCCGGAAAGCCCGCGTCGATCATCGCGTCCTGCGGCAACGGCACGCGCGCGGCAATACTCGCCAGCAACTCACCGAACCACGGCATCCTGGGGTGCTCCGTGGGTGCTCGGCGGCGGCGTTGCCACCCGACACGGCGCGCTCTTAACCAGCGGGTTCGGGGTTCGAGTCCCTGGCGGCGCACACCTGTTACCAGCGGAAACGGGCCGAGGCCATGCCTCGGCCCGTGATCGTTTGGGCGTGATGTTAGGGAATTGCTAGGCAGTGGCCGGTCGTCGTCGGCGGGGCACGAGTTTTGGCGGCGGCTTCGGCGGCGTATTGGCCGACGCCGGGCAGCAGGTGGCAGTAGGTGTCGGCGGTGATGGTGTAGGTGGAGTGGCCCAGGCGCTTGGACACGATCGCGATGTCGATGCCGGCGGCCAGCTGCAGCGACGCGGCGAGGTGGCGTAGGTCATGGAAGCGACAGCGACGCAGGCCGGCGAGCGGCGGTGAGCCGCCGGAACCGGTGTGACACGGTGGCCGGGTGCCAGGGCCGGCCGTCCGGGCCGGTGAACACGAAGCCACTGTCGTGACTGCCGGCGGTGAGGGTGTCGCGACGCTGCCGTAGGCGCAGGAAGTGCAACATGCTTGCGGTGCCGCGGTCGAGGTCGACGATGCGGTCCTCGCCGCTGCGGGTCTTGGGTTTGCCGATGGTCAGGCCGGCGCCGATGTCGCGGATCTGGCGACGGACCACCAGCACGCGACGCTGGGTGTTCACATCGGTCCAGCGCAGGCCACACAGCTCACCTCGGCGTAGTCCGGTATGACCGGCCACTCGAAACAGCGCTGCCATCGGGTCGTGCGTGTCCTGCAGGTAGTCCAGCAACGCTCCGTACTCCTGCGGGCTCCACGGCTGGACCTTGGCCCGTGTGCGGCGCGGCACTTCGGCGTATCGGGCCGGATTGGACGCAACCTCACCGGCGCGCACCGCCGCGTTGAGCGCGGCGTGCAAGGCGCCATGCAGCCGAACCACAGAGGTGGGGCCGAACGGTCGCGGGCGGCGGATCGGGCGCGGTGCTCGACCGGTCGCGGCGGCCCGGATGTTCTCCTGCTCCTGCAAGCGGTCCGCCGCTGCGATCGCCGCGTCCAGGGCGGTGATGTCAGCAACCCGCAGCCGGGACAGCCGAACCGCGCCCAGCCGCGGCATGAGGTAGTCGTGCAGTCGTTGGCGGTAGCAGCGGGCGGTGGTCGGGCGCAGCGTTCCGGCGGTGGTTTCGGTCGTGAACCACTGCTGCAGCCACTCCCCCACGGTCATCGACGGGTGCGTCGGCCAGTGCCCGGCGCGGTAGGCGTCGACCACTGTCGCCCTGGCCGCAGCCTCGTCGGCGGCGCTGGCGCACCCGGCCTTGGTCACCTGACGGCGCCGACCGCCGATGCGCGTCCGAGTTCGGCGGAGAAACAGAACCCGTGTCGTCGACAGCGCTGCGCACTCGTCGTGGCAGCCTTGAAACACGCCGACGAACCTGGCCTTCCTCATCATGGTCACCACCGATCATGATCAGCACTCAGGGTTGGCATGCATTGCTGCGGCTAGGGTTTTGCAAGGGAACGAAACCTTCAGAGGCCTTCGGCCTTGCTCTGCCGCGATGCAGGGCCCGCTGTGGAGTTCGGGATGTCCGTTGACGCCACTTGGCCGCGTGTGGATCAACAGAAACGGAATGCACCAGGCTGACCGCCGAAGATCAGATGTGGCGCGACCACTCTGACGTTGCGACTGATCACAACGATGCCGACCTCTCGAACGGATTCTCGACCTATTTCCGGGTTTGCAGTCAGGGGGCCAGGCTGAGTTGGGCTTGGTGGAAGCCGAAGTGCCGGGTGGGGAATCGGTACACGTCCGCGAGGGTCATCACGTCGCGGAAGAACGGGTCCCAACGGGTCGGGTAGTGCATGGTGCGTGCCAGGTTAGTGTCGGATTCGCGGTCCAGGCGTCGGTGCAGCGAGGCGATGACGCGGTCGAACAAACGCAGGAGTGCCCGTCGGGGCAGGACCGTGCCGGCGAGCCAGGAACCGGCGAAGTTCATGGCGTCGAAGGGCACAGTCGCGGCGTTGAGGAACTGGGCGAAGGTCCGACCTACAGGCTCGGGCAGTCGGCTGAAGATCACGACAAGGGTGCGCAGCGCGCGGATAATCAGGAAGCCGAGCAGCATGTGGAACAGCAACTGTTTGTTGTTCCACCGAGTTCCCGCCGACTTCCGGCGCAGATCCGTACGGGACGCGTTCGTCAACAGCTCGTGGAACGACACGCGCACCCGCTCCATCTCCTCGTGCACCGCAGAACGATCCATCCGCCGATTGTCTGCTCGCAGGGCTGAGGCCTCCCTCAGGTGTTGGCCTCGGCGCCGGTCCGTGCGGTGCTGCTCGAGTCGGCCCAAGTCCTCGTTGCTGCTTCCAGTTGGCCAGTGAGCTTGGTCGGTTGTCGTCATCAGGACGGGTGGTTGAGGAATCAACCAGTGGGGTCGCGTGTTCTCGCGGGTATGAAGAACATCGGTTTCTTGTCGTTCGGGCACTGGTCGGACAGTCCGCACTCGCAGACCAGGTCGGCGTCGGAGGCGTTGCTGCAGGCTGTCGAGCTGGCCGTGGCCGCGGAGGAGTTGGGCGCGGACGGTGCGTACTTCCGGGTGCACCACTTCGCCCGGCAGCTCTCCTCGCCGTTTCCGTTGCTGGCCGCGGTCGGGGCGAAGACCGAACGCATCGAGATCGGTACCGCGGTGATCGACATGCGGTATGAGAATCCGATGTACATGGCCGAGGACGCCGGCTCGGCGGACCTGATCGCCGGTGGCCGGTTGCAGCTGGGCATCTCCCGGGGCTCACCGGAGCAGGTGATCGAGGGGTGGCGCTATTTCGGCTACCAGCCCAGCGACGGCGACACCGACGCCGACCTGGCCCGCAAACACGCCGAGGTCCTCCTCACGGTGCTGGAGGGCAAGGGGTTCGCCCAACCCAACCCGCATCCGATGTTCGCCAACCCGCCGGGGCTGCTGCGCGTCGAGCCGCACTCGCCGGGGTTGCGCGAGCGGATGTGGTGGGGTGCCGGTTCCAACAGCACCGCAGTGTGGGCGGCCGAGCACCGCATGAACCTGATGAGCTCGACCCTGAAGAACGACGAGGGCGGGGCGCCGTTCCACGTTCAGCAGGCCGAGCAGATCCGGGCGTTTCGCAAGGCATGGGCCGAAGCAGGCTGGCAGCGCGAGCCGCGCGTGTCGGTATCGCGCAGCATCTTCGCGCTCACCTCCGAGCTGGACCACGCCTACTTCGGCCGTGACGCCGAGAGCAGCGACCAGGTCGGTTACCTCGACGCCGACACCAGGGCGATCTTCGGCCGTACCTACGCCGCTGAACCCGACGTGCTGGTCGCGCAGTTGGCCGGGGACGAGGCGATCGCCGAGGCCGACACCCTGCTGCTGACCGTGCCCAACCAACTCGGCGTCGACTACAACACGCACCTGCTCGAGGACATCCTCACCCACGTCGCCCCCGGACTCGGCTGGCGCTGAACCCACAACTGACAGGCAGGGAACGCACCACGGTCGCCGAAGATCGGGGGAATGCGCGCTCGTGCCGATGAGTGGATGTCCGGTATCAGGCGCGCTCTCGTCCTTTCCGGGAGCTGTTCATGAAGTTGGCGTGTCGGCCCGTGCCAGTTGCGGCTTCTTGAACACGACAGGGTCTCCAACGCGCATGCGCTCACTCTCCTCGTGCCGTTGGCCTTGCTGTTCACCCGGCTTCTGGTTGGCGTCTAGGTATGGACTCCCGAAGCTGACCCGAGGGGCAAAGTAGCGATCAGGTCGTTGCGCGGGTTCGGGCGAGGGCCCGGTACACCGTGGAGCGGTACTCTCGCCGGATGGCACCATCGGCGGCGGCTGACACGGTGATGGTGACCCGTGTCGTGCCGCCGATGGCACCGGCCCGTTACGTGGTCCGCGAGCACCTGCTCGGACCACTGCGCGTCGCCGTCGAGGACCCGCGTGTCGCTCTGGTGCTGCTCAGCGCTGCGGCCGGCGCGGGCAAGACGACCCTGCTGGGCGCGCTCGCCGACGAGTTCGGCTACCGGCGCAACCAGGATGTCGCGTGGCTGCAGGTCGACGCCGTCGACCGTGACCCGTCACGGTTCTGGTCCGGCGTCGCTGCAGCCGTCGACCGCGTCCGGGCGGGCGTCGCCGAGGTCGTCGCGGGTGCCGCCCGGGCCACCGGCGGTGCCGGCGAGGCAACGGTTCCGGTGCTGGTGAACCTGCTCGACGCCGGATCGCCTCTGTTGATCGTGCTCGACGACCTCCACCTGGTCGACAGCCCCACCGTGCACAACGGACTGACCCTGCTCCTGGACCGGCTGCCGCCGCAGGTCACCGTCGCCATCGGCAGCCGGACCGACCCGCCGCTGCGCCTGGGCCGGCTCCGTGTCCGGGGTCGGATGATCGAGCTCCGCACAGACGACCTGCAGTTTCATGTCGCCGAGGCGGCCGCCATGCTCGGCACCGCGCACGGCCTGGACACCGCTCAGATCGAGCAGGTGTGCCGACGCACCGAGGGGTGGGCCGCCGGCCTGGTACTGGCCGGCCTGTCGTTGCGACGCAGCGACGACACGCAGACCTTCGTCGACTCCTTCGGCGGTGCCGACGGCCTGGTCTCCAACTACCTCGCCGACGAGCTGCTCGACAGCCTCGCCGACCACGACCGCGACACCCTGCTCGCCAGCTGCGTGGTCGACCGGCTCTGCGGGCCGCTCGTCGACCACCTCACCGGACGCGACGACGGGACGCAGTGGCTGGTCCGGCTCGCCGCCGCCAACCAGCTGCTGCGGCCCCTGGACAGCACCGGCACCTGGTACCGACACCACCAGCTCGTGCTCGACCTGCTGCGGGCCGAGGCCACCCGCTCGCTGCCCGACCGGCTGCCTGAACTGCATCGCCGGGCCGCGACCTGGTTCGGCGAGCACGGCGAGCCCGAACCGGTCGTGCGGCACCTGGTCCTGGCGGGCGACCGGCTGCAGGCCGCCGCCGTCCTGGCCGCGGGTCTGGGCTGGCGACTGATCGCCGCCGGCGCCGCCGACACGCTGCACCGCATGCTGGCAGAGGTCGGCGACGCCGCCGATTCCATCACGGGATGCGTGCTCCAAGCGGGCTGGTGCGCGTTGCTGCGTAACGAGATCGACCTCGCCCAGCAACGCCTGACCCGCGCCCGCGCGATGCGCGAGGACGACAACCGCGCCTGGGACCCACTCTACGACGCCCTGGAGATCAACATCGCGCTGTTCCGGGGCACCGTCGCCGCCGCCCTCGATGCGGCGCTGCCCGTGCTCGCCGCCGACCGGCTGAGCGAGCTGATGTCGCCGATGGCCACATCCGTCGGAATGGCGCTGGCCTGGGCGGGCCGGCTGGCCGACGCCCGGTGCACCCTCGAGATCGCCCGGCAGCGGGCCGCGGTCGATGCGGCCGCCACGGTCGACGTCCTCTCCTGGATTTACCTCGCCCTGGCCGAGGCCGAGGTCGGAACGCGGATCGCCGCCCACGATGCCGCCGACCGCGCGATCGAGTCCGCCCGGCAGCGCGGTCTGGCCGGCTATCACCGGCTCGCCATGGCCCACGCCGTCCGGGCCGCCACCGCCACCGACCCGGCCGCGGTGGCGAGCGACGTCGACCGCGCGCTGGAGCTGGCCCGCCGACCGCTCGGCGCGCTCGACGCCGGGTACGTGTACGCCGTCGCCGCCGACGTCCGCTTGACCGCAGGCGCGCCCGACGGTGCCGATCTGCTGCAGCACGCGCAGGAGATCGCCGACCGCTGTCCCGACCCTGGCGTGCTTGGCTCGCGGCTACGCCGGATCCGCGACCGGCACCGCCTGGCCCAGTCCATCCCTACCAGCACGCCCGGGCCGGTCGAGCCGCTGACCGACCGGGAACTCGCCGTGCTGCGCCTGCTGCCTGGTCAGCTGTCCCAGCGGCAGATCGCCGCCGAACTGTTCGTCTCGCTCAACACGGTCAAGACCCACAGCCGCGGCATCTTCCGCAAGCTGGCCGCACGGGACCGGCGCCACGCCGTGCAATGCGCCCGCGAGCTGGGCCTGCTGTAGGTCCGCTTCTCGTGTTGTGACCCGGTCGGGTTTCACCCGGGTGAGGTGAGCGTCCGGGTGAAGCCGGCGCGACGGTCCCGGTGGAACGTGGCTCGGGAAACACGTCGCCGACCAATAGGACGTCAATCATGAGCAAGACCGGCAGCAGCGACGGTCGTGGCCCGACGGCCAGACGACGGGCGAGCGGAGTTGGGATGAGCGTGGAAGGGGCGACCAGGGAGAACGTCCGCAGTTGGTTCGTTCGAGGCCGGCTCGTCGGCGCCGCGGCGATCGCGTTCGCGGTGTCGGTGGTGATAGAGAACGCGGTGTAC
>NZ_DASTBH010000141.1:0-12813 GCF_035712165.1 Actinophytocola sp.
GCAAACGTATGACCTGATCGTTTCGGCAGTGCGGGATCAAGACGATGCCGGCATCGCCCTGGATGACCTGCTCCGGTTCATGCGCGAGTCCGGGCTTTCGATCACGGAATCCATGCGAGTCCTGGTGGAGATCGGGAAGTACTCCCTGGCGGCTTCGAAGGATGTCATACACCACAGCGCGGTGTGGGCGGATCAGCGGCGCCAGCAAGAGGAGTTCCACGAGGAACTGATTCAAGAAGCCAGGCGCCAGTCGATACGCAATGACACCGGATGCGGCCGACATCTGATCTAGCGGTAGGCGTTGACACAGCGGCCGCTGGCCACGGACCGGGACGGGTCGAGGTTGAGTACGCGGCCCTGCTGCTCGATCACCTGGTCGTCCGACTGTTTCAACCGCAGGTGTTCCTGGATATAGGCGTTCCGGCCTTCGCCCACGATCTCGTAGGCGGCGTCGAAGCCGTCGTACACGGTGTCCATCCGGGGGAGGGTGTACCAGACCCGCTCCACTACGGCGCCCGGGCGCAGTGCGGCGGAGGGATCCTGGAGGAACCGGCCTTCGAACGTGATGGTGGGGCCGCCGGCCGGATTGCGGAGGGCCACGACTTCCACGAACGAGTTGCCGCCGGCGTAGTCGGCTGCCTCCTCCGGGGTCCAGAAACTCTTGGACTGGTACTTCTCCGGGCTGTAACCCCAGCGCAGCCCGATGACTTTCGCTCCCGGTTGGAGCGGGATCCAACGCTGTGCCATGGCTCAACCCTATGCCGAGCGACGGACGGGTCAGTGGCCGGTGAAGTGGGGGGTGCGTTTCTCGGTGAAGGCGCGGGGGCCTTCTTTGGCGTCGGTGCTGGCGAAGACCTCGGTGCCGATCCGGGCATCCAACGTGAAGGCCTCGTTCTCGGGGAGGGCTTCGGTTTCCCGGATGGTGCGCAGGATGGCCTGGACGGCGAGCGGGCCGTTGGCGGCGATCTTGGTGGCGAGGGCGAGGGCGTGCGGTAGGGCCTGGCCGTCCGGGACCACGTGGCCGATCAGGCCGATGGACCGGGCCTCGGCGGCGGTGATGTGGCGGCCGGTGAGCAGCAGGTCGGCGGCGACGGTGTAGGGGATCTGGCGGACCAGGCGAACGGCCGAGCCGCCGAGGGGGTAGAGGCCCCAGCGGGCTTCGGAGACGCCGAACCGGGCGCTTTCGGCGGCGACGCGGATGTCGGTCGCCTGGAGGATCTCGGTGCCCCCCGCGATGGCCGGGCCTTCCACGGCGGCGATCAGCGGTTTGGTGAGGCGCCGGCCCTTGAGCAGCGGCTCGATGACGGACAGGTCGCGGCCGGCGACCCCGGCTCCGTCGGCGGACATGGCCTTGAGGTCCGCGCCGGCGCAGAACGCGCCGCCGGCCCCGGTGAGAACACAGACCCGGATGTCCGGGTCCTCGTCGACCTGGTCCCAGGCGGACCGCATGATCGCCAGCATCGGCCCCGATAACGCGTTGCGGGCCTCGGGGCGGTTCATCGTGACGACGAGGACGTGGCCCTGGCGTTCGACCAGGCAGTGCGGGGGCTCGGTGGGCATGGTCCGCTCCAGTCTGGGGATTGCCAGAAACGATAACACGTTCTAGTTTTGGAGGGTGGCCAGGAACATCGCGGACCTGTTCGAGCACGCGGTCGACGCCTTCCCCGACCGGAGCGCCGTCGCCTGCGCGGAGCGGGTGGTGACCTTCGCCGAACTGGAGCGCGACGCCAACCGGTTGGCGCATCACCTGTCCGGCCGGGGGATCGGTCCCGGCGACCATGTCGGGCTCTACGCCCGCAACTCCATCGAGGCCATCCAGACGATGCTCGCCGCCTACAAGCTCCGGGCGGTGCCGATCAACGTCAACTACCGCTACGTCGAGGACGAACTGCGCTACCTGTTCGACAACGCCGACCTGGTCGCCCTGGTACACGACCGCGAGTTCGCCGACCGGGTCGCCGCCGTCCGGGCCGACGCACCCGGCCTGCGCACCGTGCTGGCCACCGAGGACCTCGCCACGGCAACGGCCGGCGAACCGGCGGAACGGGCCTTCGGCGAACGCAGTCCGGACGACCACTACGTCCTCTACACCGGCGGAACGACCGGCCAACCCAAGGGCGTGGTGTGGCGGCACGAGGACGTCTGGCGGGTGCTCGGCGGCGGCATCGACTTCGTCTCCGGCGAGCCGTTGCCCGACGAGTGGGCGCAGTCCCGCGCCGGCGCCCAGGGCGGCGGGCTGACCCGGCTCGCGTGCGCGCCGCTGATCCACGGTGCGGCGCAGTGGGCCGCGCTGCCGGCGCTGTTCGGCGGTGACCTGGTGGTGCTGGTGCCGAAGTTCGACCCGCACGAGGTCTGGCGCGCGGTCGCGCGGCACTCGGTGCGGGTGGTCACGATCACCGGCGACGCGATGGCCCGCCCGCTCATCGAGGCCTACCGGGACGGCGGCTACGACGCCTCCTCGCTGGTCGCGATCTCCAGCCACGCCGCGCTGTTCTCTCCGTCGGTCAAACAGGAATACCTCGACACGCTGCCGGGCGTGGTGATCACCGACGCGATCGGGTCGTCGGAGTCGGGGTTCAACGGACTGGGCATGGTGGCCGCGCAGAGCGCGCCGGGCGGCGACGGCCCACGGGTCAACCCCGGGCCGAGCACCGTCGTGATCGACGAGGCGAACCGGCCGGTGCGCCCCGGGGAGGTCGGCCGGATCGCCCGCGGCGGGCACGTTCCCCTTGGCTACTACAAGGATCCGGTCAAGAGCGCGTCGATCTTCGTGACCGTGGACGGCGCCAGGTACGTGGTGCCCGGCGACTACGGCCGGCTCGAGCAGGACGGCACGCTGACCCTGCTCGGCCGCGGCAACATGTGCGTCAACACCGGTGGCGAGAAGGTCTTTCCCGAGGAGGTCGAGGGCGCGCTGAAGTCCCACCCCGACGTGTTCGACGCGCTGGTGATCGGGGTGCCGGACGAGTTGCTCGGCCAGCGGGTGGCGGCCATCCTGCAACCGAGGCCCGACCGCGTCGTCGACTTCGACGCGCTGGATGCCCACGTACGCAAGCGAATCGCCGGTTACAAGGTTCCGCGTACCATGTGGACGGTCGAGCAGGTGGGCCGCTCGCCGAGCGGAAAACCGGACTACCGCTGGGCCCGCGACCATGCGCAGCGGCACGCGCCGGACTGGCGGGCCGCGCCGAGCGCCACCGCGGCGCGCTGAGGGCCGGCGGATGCGTACCTCGCTCTGCGACCTGCTGGGGATCGAGCACCCGATCGTCGGGTTCACGCCGTCCGAGCACGTGGCCGCCGCGATCAGCCGGGCGGGCGGGCTGGGTGTGCTGGGGTGCGTGCGGTTCAACGGCGCCGAGGACCTGGACCCGGTGCTGGACTGGATGGATGCCAACACCGGTGGCCGGCCGTACGGCGTCGACATCGTGATGCCGGCGAGCGTGCCGGCCGAGGGCAGCCGGCTCGACCTGGACCGGTTGATTCCGGACGGGCACCGGGAGTTCGTGGACCGGACGCTGCTGCGGCTCGGGGTTCCGCCGCTGCCCGAGGACGAGGAGGCCGGCGCCGGCGTGCTCGGCTGGCTGCACTCGGTGGCCCGGTCCCATGTGGACGCCGTGCTGGCTCATCCGATCCGGCTGATCGCCAACGCGCTGGGTCCGCCACCGGCCGACGTGATCGACCGTGCGCACCGGCAGGGGGTGGCGGTGGCCGCGCTCGCGGGCAAGGCCGAGCATGCCGTGCGGCATGTCGACAGCGGCGTGGACCTCGTTGTGGCGCAAGGATACGAGGCCGGCGGGCATACCGGTGAGATTGCGACGATGGTGCTGGTTCCGGACATCGTGGACGCGGTGGGCGAACGCGCGCCGGTGCTGGCCGCGGGCGGCATCGGCAGCGGCCGGCAGGTCGCGGCCGCGCTGGCGCTCGGCGCGGTCGGCGTCTGGATGGGCTCCTACTGGCTGACCTCGACCGAATATCGACAGACGATGGGCGATTCGGCGCTGCAGCCTGCGCTGCTGCGGGCCGGATCCGGGGACACGGTGCGGTCGCGGATCTACTCCGGCAAGCCCGCCCGGCTGCTGCGATCGCGCTGGACCGAGGCGTGGGCCGAGTCCGGGGCGCCCACTCCACTGCCGATGCCCCTGCAGAACCTGCTGGTCGGAGTGGCCCATCAGCGGCTGATGCGTTCGGGGGATCCGGACCTGGTCGCGATGCCGGTGGGTCAGATCGTCGGCCGAATGACCGAGGTCCTGCCGGTCGCCGAGATAATGGACCGCCTGCTGCGGGAGACCGCGGACGTATTGTCCCGGTTGGACAAACTGCGCTGATCACGGCGGGAATGATCGCCGCGGAGCGCCCCCGCACCCGCGTCTGGCCAGCGCCGCGCGGGTGATTTTGGGCGCCCGCGATAGGCGGTCCTGATAACGTGTGTCGTGAGTTCGTCCACTGTTGATACAACATCTTGGACTCTACGGCGGCAAGGGAGCGCCATGCATCCTTTCGGGTGGTTCCGGTGCGCCTGTTGTAGCTGAACCCAGGAAGGTATTTATCGTGGACATCTCCGCGGTCCCGCCAGCGCTGCGGTCGGGCAGCCCGGCGCTGTTCAAGCGCACCATCGCGCTGTCGCTGCAACGATGGCGCAAGGACGCGAAGCTGGCCCAGCGGGACGCGGCCAAGCGGCTGGACCGCACGCCGCAGCACATCAGCAATCTGGAAAGCGGCGAACGCTTACCCAGCGCGGCCGACCTGGAGTTACTGCTGGACATGTACGGCAAGCCGGATCGGATCACCTTCATGCGGGAGTTGTTGTCCGCCGCCAAACGGGCCCGCAACTGGTGGACGGCCCTGTCCGGGGCGGTGCCCCGCTGGTTCGATCTGTACCTGGGCCTGGAGTCCGGCGCGTCCGAGCTGTCGACCTTCGAAACCGTGCTGGTGCCCGGCCTGCTGCAGACCCGGGACTACGCCGAGGAGGTGTTCCGCGGCAACCCCGACCTGACCGCGGAACAGGTCGAGCAGTGTGTGGATCTGCGGATGGGCCGGCAGCAGATCCTCGACCGGGACGAGGACCCGGTGACGCTCTGGGCGGTGATCGACGAGTCCGTGCTCTACCGGAACTACGGCGGCGCGATCACGATGTACCGGCAGCTCGCGCACCTGCTCGAGCAGTCGCAGCGGCCGCGGGTCGATGTGCAGATCCTGCCGTACAACGCCGGCGCGGCGGTCGCGCACCAGGGTGGCAGCTTTGTGGTCATGCGATTTCCGCCGGCCATGGAGAACGACCCGGGATTGGTCTACTTGGAACTGCTCACCGGTGGGCAGTACTTCGAGAACCCGGCGGAGATCGCCGAGTACCGGCGCGCCATGACGCGCCTCCACGCGCTCGCGGCCGACCAGAACAGGTCGCGGGATCTGATCCAGCGAGCGCTGAAGGAGGTGACACGATGACTGAAAAAGCTGCAACCTTGCGGGATGCGGCGTTCCGAAAGTCCAGCTTCAGCGGGTCGAGCGGCGGCAACTGCGTTGAGCTGGCCTTGGCCGGCTCCCTGTTGGCCGTGCGCGACTCGAAGCGCATCGGACCCATCCTCGCGGTGGCTCTACCAGAGGGACAGGCGTTTCTGACGGCAATCAAACGCGAGCGGATCGGGTCGCGGTAGCACGCTGTCCGCGACGAGGGCCCCGGGCCCGTGCCCGGGGCCACTCGCCAGTCCCATGTACTGAGAACGCGGATTAGCAGTCCACTGTGGATTCCGTGCGGCTGCTCAGCCGCTCTTGCGGCGGAAAGTGCGGCGGCCGGCGGCCGGGCCGTGCGCCTCGTGGATCTTCGATGAGCCGTCCGCGTGGTTCGCGCCGGCCTTGGCCATGGCCTGCTTGCGCTCGAGCGCCTCGCGGAACCGGGCACGTACGTCCTCGGCCTCCGAGCCGTCGTCCTCAGGGGTTTTGTCTGGCTCCGATGTGCCCGGCATGGTTGCCTCCCGAATGCACTGTGGTCAACACCTCAGCCTGGCACGCTCCGGGTTCCCCCGTCGAGTTGAATTGCCGCGATTTCAGCCGTGAGTGGCCGGAATCTCTTGTCCCGGCCCTCCCGCCACCACACCGGGTCCGCGCACCGCCAGCCCTGGGCCGCCAGCGTGCGGCCGCGCACCTTGTGGGTGGGCGTGCGGGGTAGCCGGGTGGCCACCCGGACGAACCGGGGCACCTGCTTGGGTCCCAGATCAGGTTGCGCGGCAAGGAACCTGGTGAACGCGTCCGGGTCGAACCGGCAGCCCTGGCGCAGCACGACCGCGGCCATCACCTGGTCGCCGATCGCGGTGTCCGGCACCGCGTACACCACGGCCTGGTCGATGTCCGGGTGGCGCAGCAGGATCCGCTCGATCGGCGCGGTGCCCAGGTTCTCCCCGTCCACCCGCAGCCACTCCTCGGAGCGGCCGTAGAAGTAGCAGAAGTCCTGCTCATCGCGGTAGGCGAGGTCACCGCTCCAGAACATCCCGTTCCGGATGCGCTGTCCGTCGGCGGCCGAGTCGCGGTAGTAGCCGGCGAACCAGCGCGGGCCGGTGGTGTTGACCAGCTCGCCGACGGCCTCCTCCGGGTTGGCCAGCCGGCCGTGCTCGTCGAACCGGGCCGGCGGGCAGGGCCGCTCGGTCCGCGGGTCGAGGATGGCCACGCCGTCGCCGAGCTTGCCGATCGACCCCGCGGGCCGTCCCGGCGGGCGGGCCAGCACGATGCCGCCCTCGGTCGAGCCGTAGGCGTCGTCGACCTCGCAGCCGAACCGCTCGGCGAACGCCGCCGCGTCCCGTTCGCTCGCCTCGTTGCCGAACATCAGCCGCAGCGGGTTGTCCGCGTCGTCGTCCGCGCGCGGCGTCGCCAGGATGTAGGAGAGCGGTTTGCCCACGTAGCTGGCGTAGGTGACGCCGTACCGGCGCACGTCGGTGAGGAACCCGGAGGCGGAGAACCGGGCGCGCAGCGCCAGGGTGGCGCCCGCGGCGAGCCCGACGGCCCAGCCGGCCATGATCGCGTTGGAGTGGAACATCGGCATCGACACGTAGACCGTGTCGTCCGGGCCGAGGCCGTACCGCTGCGCCAGCATCCGGCCGGGGTGGGCGATCTTTCCGTGCGTACAGCGGACCGCCTTGGGATCGCCGCTGGTCCCGGACGTGAAGATGAGCATCAGCAGGTCGTTCGGGGCCGCCGGGACCGCTTCGAGCGGCCGGTCCCGGTGGGCGAACACGGACACGTGCCAGGCCGCGGTGTCGATGTCCAGCACCCGGCCCTGCGCGGCGCCGAGGTCGAGGTCGTCCAGCAGTTCGACATAGCGGCTGTCGGTCACCACCACCTGGCACTCGGCCAGCCGGATGTCCCTGGCCAGGGCCTCGCCCCGGCGGGTGGTGTTCAGCCCGACCAGCACCGCGCCGGCCAGCGCGGCGCCGCCGAGCAGGAAGGAGAACTCGGGGACGTTGTCGAGCAGGACGCCGATGTGGAAGGGACCGGGGCGGCGTAAGGAACGGAGTAACGCTGCGCGGTCGGCGCACTCCTGCACATGCTCCGCCCAGGTCCAGCGCTGCTCGGAAAAGAGCAGGCCAGGGCTGTTGTCCCGGCCACGGGCCAGCAGCAGCTCGGTCACCGTGGGTATGCCCTGGCCGGGCAGCGCCATGCGGACCTCCCTGTCCTACCCGGGTTCGGCGGCGAGAACTGAACCGATCCGGCGGAGCTGCGCCGTGGCTCCACCCAAGTTGAACTCGTTTCGCTTCGCGGCAACAAAATACCGGGTTAGGGGGTACTCCTTGTCAATACCTACCCCCCCATGAATGTGGATCGCGGTGTGGGCGACCCGGTGTCCGGCGTCGGCGGCCCAGAACTTCGCGGTCGCGGTCGCGGTGCCGGCCGGCAGTCCCTCGGCCACCCGCCACGCCGCCTGCCACAGGGTCAGCCGGATCGCCTCGACATCGGTGTAGCCGTCGGCCAGCCGCTGTCCCACTGCCTGGAACGTCCCAATAGGACGACCGAACTGGACGCGTTCGGTGGCGTACCGGGCGGTCATCTCCAGGGCGCGCTCGATCACGCCGAGCTGGTGCGCGCAGAGGCCGATCGTCGCGCGGGTGTGCAGGGCGTCGACGGTCTCCTGACCGCCGTCCAACACCCGGTCGGCACCGAGCGCTACCCCGTCGAACTCGACGAGGGCGGCATCGGCGCCGGCGACGGTCCGCTGTGCGTGCACGGTGACGCCCGGATCCGTTGGCGCGACGAGGAATACGGTCGGCACATCGCTCGTGCGCGCCGGAACCAGGAACAGGTCGGCGACGGTTGCGGCCGGCACCGTCGTCTTCGCGCCGGACAACCGCCAGCAGCCGCCGTCCGGCCGGGCCGTGGTGAGCGCCGCGCCGGTCGCCTCGGCCAGGGCCGCGGTGAGCACCAACTCACCGGTGGCGGCCGGGCGCACCCAGCGGTTGCGTTGCGCCGGGGTGCCGAACCCGGCGATCACCGTCGCGGCGACCGCGATCGAGTCCAGGTACGGCACCGGCGCCACCGCGCGGCCCAGTTCGGTGAGCACCGCGCACTGTTCGAGCAGCCCGTAACCGGAACCGCCTGCCGCGACCGGCAGTGCGGCGGCCAGCACGCCGGCCGTGGCCAGGGCCTGCCACAGGTCCCGGTCGAACCGGTCCGGCGCCGCTTCGGCCGCGCGCAGCCGCTCTTCGGTCAGGTGCCCGGCGAGGATGTCCCGGGTCAGGCCGGCGAGGTCGTGCTGGGCCTCGGTGAGCGAGAAGTCCATGGGGTTCCTATCTCTTCGCCGGCGGCAGGC
Source organism: Actinophytocola sp. (assembly GCF_035712165.1). GTDB lineage: Bacteria > Actinomycetota > Actinomycetes > Mycobacteriales > Pseudonocardiaceae > DASYTH01. Next base: position 8,792 of record NZ_DASTBH010000141.1, read on the forward strand.
CGAGTCCGATGGCGGCCACGATGTCGCGCTGCACCTCGTTGGTGCCGCCGCCGAAGGTGAGGATCAGGGCGGACCGGTGCATGCGCTCGATCCGGCCGCGCAGCAGCGCACCCGGCGATCCGTCGCGGACACACGCGTCCGGGCCGAGCACCTCCATCAGTGCCCGGTAGGCCTCGATGGCGAACTCGGTGCCGAACACCTTGGTGGCCGAGGCGTGTGCCGGGTTGAGGTCGGTTCCGGTGGCGATCCGCCAGTTCATCAGCTTGAGGAACTCGGCCTTGGCGTGCACCCGGGCCAGGTGCACCTGCACCCATTCCTGGTCGATCACCCGCCGGCCGTCGGTCAGCCGGGTGGCCTGCGCCCACTGCCGAACCTGGCGCAGGGCCAGCCGGATCGGCGCGGCGGAGGTGAGCGCCACCCGCTCGTGGTTGAGCTGGTTGGTGATCAGCGGCCAGCCGCCGTGCTCGGGACCGACCAGCGCGGTGCCCGGCACCCGCACGTCCGCGTAGTAGGTGGCGCTGGTGGTGGTGCCGGACACGGTGTGCACCGGCGTCCAGGAGAAGCCGGGCGAGGTGGTGGGCACGATCAGGATGGACAGTCCCTTGTGCCGGTGGGCATCCGGGTCGGTCCGGCAGGCGAGCCACACGTAGTCCGCGTAGCTGATCAGGCTGGTCCACATCTTCTGGCCGTTGATCACGTAGTCGTCGCCGTCGCGCACCGCCCGGGTGCGCAGTGCGGCCAGGTCGGTGCCCGCGTCCGGCTCCGAGTAGCCGATCGAGAAGTGCACCTCGCCGGCGGCGATCCTGGGCAGGTAGAAGGACTTCTGTTCGGCGGTGCCGAACTTCATGATCGTCGGGCCGACCGTGTTGATGGTCAGGAACGGCACCGGTGCGCCGGCGACCGCGGCCTCGTCGGCGAAGATGAGCGAGTCCAGCGCCGAGCCGTCCCGGCCGCCGTACTCCTTCGGCCAGCCGATGGCCAGCCACCCGTCGGCGCCCATCTGGCGCACCACCTCCTTGTAGGCGGTGCCGTCGCCGTACTCGCCGCCGGTGAGCGCCGCGCGCCGGTCCGGGGTGAGCAGGCCGGCGAAGTAGGCGCGCAACTCCTGCCGGAGGCGCTGCTGCTCGTCGGTGTATGCGATCCGCATCCGACCTCCAGGTGTAACACGTTCTATTAATGGATGAGCTTAGAGCAGCGACGTTCTCTTGCTCCAGACAAGAACACGTTCTAATCTGGGATGATGAAGGCGGCGGTGCTGAACCGGGTCGGAGACACCAAGCTCGAACTGCGGGAGGACGTCAGCACCATCGACGTCGGCCCGCGCGACATCCGGATCCAGGTGCGCGCCACCGGGGTCTGTCACAGCGACGTGTCCGCCATGGACGGCACACTTCCCGCGCTGGCGCCGGGCATCATCGGCCACGAGGGCGCCGGCGTGGTGACCGAGACCGGCGCCCAGGTCGACCACCTCGCGGTCGGGGACCATGTCATCGTCACGTTCGTCCCGCCTTGCGGCACCTGCCCCAACTGCCTGCGGGGGCAACCACATCTGTGCGCGGTGCACGCGATCGCGGCGTTCACCACGCCGCGGTTCCGGGTCGGCGACACCCCGGTCTTCGGCTACGCCGGGCTGGGCACCTTCGCCGAGGAACTGGTGGTGCCGGCGGACGGCGCGGTGAAGATCGCCGAGGACGTCCCGTTCGAGATCGCCGCGCTGGTCGCCTGCGGGGTGACCACCGGGGTCGGCGCGGTGGTGAACACTGCCCGGGTCGAGCCCGGCGCCGACGTGCTGGTGATCGGCTGCGGCGGCGTCGGGATCTCGGTGATCCAGGGCGCGCGGCTGGCCGGCGCGGCCCGGATCGTCGCGGTGGATCCGGTGCTGGACAAGCACGAGCCGGCCCGGCGGTTCGGCGCCACGCACGTCACCACCCCGGACGGGCTCGCCGCCTGCAACGCCGAACTGACCGCGAACCTGGGCTTCGACTACGCCTTCGACGTGGTCGGCATCCCGGCCACGATCCGCTCCGCCTGGGACAACGCCCGGCGCGGCGGCACCGTGGTCGTGGTCGGCGCCGGCCGGGCCGACGCCATGGTCAGCTTCAGCGCGCAGGAGTTGTTCCTGCACGACAAGCGGTTGCTCGGCTCGTTCTACGGCGGGGCGAACGTGCGCCGGGACTACGCGAAGATGCTGGAGCTGTGGCGGTCCGGCCGGCTCGACCTGTCCGGCATGATCAGCAAGCGGCTCCGCCTGGACGAGATCAACGACGCGCTCGAGGTGTTGCGCAGCCCCGGCACCCTCATCCGGCAGATCGTCAGCTTCGAATGACTCAGCTGGAGGGCAGGGTCGCCGTCGTGACCGGCGCCGGGGCCGGGCTGGGCCGGGCCGAGGCGCTGGCCCTCGCGGCGGCCGGGGCCCGGGTGGTGGTCAACGACCTGGCCGGCGGCGCGGGCACGGTCGACGAGATCGAAGCCCTGGGCGGCAAGGCGATGCTGGTCGAGGGCGACGTGGGTGAGCGGGCCACGGCCGACGCGCTGACCCGGGCGGCCGTCGAAGGCTTCGGCGGCCTGCACATCGTGGTGAACAACGCCGGGGTGCTGCGCGACCGGATGCTGTTCAACATGACCGACGAGGAGTGGGACCTGGTCGTCCGGGTGCACCTGCGCGGCCACTTCCTGCTGTCCCGCAACGCCTCCGCGCACTGGCGCGCGGAGGCCAAACTGCGCGGCGGCCTGGTCTACGGGCGGCTGGTCAACACCTCCTCGGAGGCTTTCCTGCTCGCCCCGGAGGGCCAGCCGAACTACGCGGCGGCCAAGGCCGGCATCGTGGCGCTGACCCAGTCCGCGGCCCGCGCCCTGGCCCGCTTCGGCGTGCGGGCCAACGCGATCTGCCCGCGAGCCCGCACCGGGATGACCGCGGCCGTCTTCGGGGAGCCGCCGGACGGCCCCGATCCGCTCGCGCCCGACCACGTCGCGGCGTTCGTGACGTACCTGGCCGGGCCGGACGCCGAGGCGATCAACGGCCGGGTCTTCGTGGTGTACGGCGGAATGATCGCCCTGCTGTCCGCACCCGAGGTCGAGCGGCGGTTCGACGACCTCGACTCGATCGGCGCCTACTTCACCTCGCGGGAGGAACCGTGACGCTCACCCTGCGGCCGTACCGGGACAAGCTCGGGCTGTCCGACGGACAACTGCTGATCGGCGGCGACACCCGGCCGGCGGCAACCGGCCAGACGTGGACGCACCGGCATCCCGCCACCGGCGAGGACATCGGCGAGTTCCCGATCGCCTCGGTGTCCGATGTGGACGATGCGGTGCGGGCCGCCCGGCGCGCGTTCGACGACGGGCCGTGGCCGAGGTCCCGCGCCGGCGAACGGATCCGGTTGCTGTACCGCTACGCCGAGGTGCTCCGCGAGCACGCCGAGGAACTGCGCGGCATCCAGGCGCTGGACAACGGCATCCCGGTGTCCTTCGGCGGGATCTACGCGCCGTCGGTGGGCGCCGCGGCCGACGTGTTCGACCACCACGCCGGCTGGGTGGACAAGGCCGGTGGGCAGACCCTGCCGCCCTACCAGGGCGGCGATCACCTGGCGCTGACCTTCCGCGAGCCGGTCGGCGTGGTGGCCGCGATCCTGCCGTGGAACGCGCCGTTCCTGCTGTTCGCGCAGAAGGTCGCGCCGGCACTGGCCGCGGGCTGCACGGTGGTGGTCAAACCGTCCGAGTACTGCACGTTCACCGTGCTGCGCCTGGCCGAGTTGCTGGCCGGGGCCGGGCTGCCGGACGGGGTGCTGAACGTGGTCACCGGACCCGGCGACCCGACCGGCGAGGCGCTGGTCACCCATCCGCTGGTGGACAAGGTCAGCTTCACCGGCAGCCGCGCGGTCGGCCGGCGGATCGTCGCCGCGTCGGCCGGCACCCTCAAACGGGTTTCCCTCGAGCTGGGCGGAAAGAGCCCGGCGCTGGTGTTCCCGGACGCCCCGGACGTCGGGCTGGCCGCGATGACCACGATGGGCACGGTCACGATC
>NZ_DASTBH010000142.1:0-2079 GCF_035712165.1 Actinophytocola sp.
CTCGGCGAAGCTGAGCCCGTCACTCGCTCCCACGTCACGGATCAGGTAGGCCCCCTTCTGTGCGGCCGTGGTCGCGGCCAGGGTGATCAGGCCGGCCCGGCGCTGGAACGGCGAGCTGGTGATGGTCCAGCCGATCACCCCACTGCGCCGCAGGGCGACGGTTCGCCGGCTGGCCGCGCCATATCTGGTCACCAGGTAGCCACCGGTGATCCCGTGCCCGAGGTTGCGGTAGGCGTCCAGGGCGAGCGCGACCGCGACGGGTAAGCAGAACGCCAACGCGATCCAGGCGATGTGCGGCAGGCCCAGCAACCCGAGCACCCCGGCCGGAAGGAGTGTCGCCAGCAGGGCCCGCAGCACCCGGCGCCGTCGGGCTGCCAGGGGATGGCGGCGCAGCCGCACCGATTCCGTCGGACACCGCGGCTCGCCGAGGATTCGGGCGGCCACCCGGTGCGCCTCCGCGATCGGCGCTGCCGGCAGCACCGTCTTCGGATCGCTGCGCTCCTTGTCTCCCGCCGACCGCAACCCGGTGGCGACCACGTCGACCTTGGCGGCGCGGAGTGTGCGGGCGCCGATCGGCTCGACCACCTCGACCCCGCGCAGCCGACGCTCGTCGAGTGAGAGCGACCGGGTGGTCAGCAGCCCCCGCCGGACCCGGAACATTCCGTCCTCGCCGGTGAGTCGGTAGCCCCACCACAGCTCGACGAACAGACCGAGCGAGCCGACCACACCGACCACGACGCCCACGGCGACCACCAGCCCGATCAGCGCCGGCCACGGCATGTCCCGCAGCAGCTCCCCCGCCTCGCCGATGACCGTCTCTCGCAGCCCGAGCCAGTCCGAGACCTGCAGCAGAGCACCGAATGCCGCCGCACCCAGGATGGGAGTCGTCACCGAGACGGGCGCGTAGCGGATCCACGACCAGCGGAGCTCCGCGATGGGCGCAACCGCCCCCGCTTGCTGCCCGGCCTCTTCGGGGCGCTCCGCCGGGGCGGGCGTCGGCGAGGTTCTGGTCAGCAGCTCGCTCCGGAGGCGCTCAGCGAGACGACGGTCCAACGGGTTGAGCACCAGCTGACTGTTCTGGCCCCCGTGCTGCCCGGTGCCGATCTGCATCCGCACCACGCCGAAGAGCCGGAGCAGGGGGTTGGCGGTCAGGTCGACGGTGCGGATGCGGTCCCGTGGCACGGACCGAAGCCGATGCACCACCCAGGAGAACCGCAGCTCGACTCGTTCGTCCGTGACCCGGTACCGGGTGTGTCGCCACCGCATGCGCTCGACCAGTGCGGCCCCTCCGACCACCACCAGGAACCCGACCGTGAACATGGCCAGCACCTGCCAGTGCGGCAGCCCGTTGTCCCGGACGTTGACGAACGCCGGCACGGCGCTCGCGAACGCGATGCCGGCCACCACGAACGCGGTCACGGCCGGACTTCGCCGGTCCAACTCGTGCCAGGGGGCATCGGCGCGCCGGTCGCCCGCCGGGCCCGGCACACCCGCTCCCGCGTCCACAGGTTCGCTCGCCATCCCGCCCGGTGCGGTTGGTTCGCTCGCGGGCCGGCTCACGTCGCATCCCCCCGGGTCGCCTGCGTGGTCTCGGTCAGGCGCTGCGCCAGATCCGCCGCCCGTTCATGGTCCAGGCCCACGATCTTGATCGGGCCGGCGGCGGAGGCGGTGGTCACGGTGAGGCTGGACAACCGGAAGGACCGCTCGAGCGGCCCGCGCTCGGTGTCCACGGTCTGGATCCGGGACATCGGCGCCACCCGCCACTCCTGCCAGAGCCAACCGGACTTGGCGTAGACGGCGTCGCCGGTGACCTCCCACCGGTGCACGCGGAAGCGCCAGAACGGCACCACCACCGCATAGGGGATGCCGACCACCAGAACGGCGACCAGGGCGAACACCAGCCAGAACCGCGCGGGCTCGATCACGAACGCGAGCACGGCGAGGATCAGAGCGGGAATCACCGCCCCGAGCGCCTCCTGCGTCATCCACCACCACACCGCCCTCCGTTCGACTCGATTGGCAGGCGGCCGCAGCCGCACCGTCTCCACCTGCGCTGACATCAGCGTTCGTCCCTCCCCG
>NZ_DASTBH010000143.1:0-19123 GCF_035712165.1 Actinophytocola sp.
TGCTGGTGCCGATCATCCGCGCCCTGCCCGGACCGGCGCTGGTGAGTTCGATCGAACCGGGGATCTTCGACAAGACCGTGCTGGCCCGCCGGTTCCGTCGCCCGTCCGTGCGCTGGCGGTGGCTGTCGCGGCTGGCCCGCCGGTGGCTTACGGTGCGGGAATTTCCGGTGGCGGTGGTGGACTTCTCCGCATCCGACCGGCGCTATGCCGCCGGCTACCCGCCGGTGCGGTGGTCGCCGATCCTGGGCTGTGCGGACTATCCGGTGGCCTACCGCCGTGCCCTGGCCCTGATCGCCGGCACCGACCGCGCCGCCCACCGCGGCGGTGGCGCCGACAACGATCAGTTCTTTCGCGACTCCGCCGCCGAGGTGCTGGCCGCCTGGCTGCACGCCGCCGACCTGGCCGGCAAAGACCTCGACGAGCTGCTGAACTGGTTGCGCCGCCCGGATGACCCGACCGGGGCCCGGATCCTGCGCGACGAACACCGGGCCGAACCGTCGGCCGCGGTCAACCTGGGCCGCCATCTCGACCCGGCCGCCGCCCGCACCACCAGCGGCGTGCTGCGCTACCTCACCCTGGCGCTCAACGCCGTGGCCACCACCGAGGGCCGCGCGTTGTGCGGGCGCCGCGGCGAGGCCCAGTTCGACATGGCCGGCCTCATCCAGGCCCAGGGCACGGTGTACGTGCTGGCCGACACCAGCCGCATCGAGCGCAGCCGACCGCTGTTGAGCCTGTTCGCCGCCGAGATGTTCCTGGCCGCAGAAACCGCCGCCCTCCACAGCCGCAAGCGCCGCCTGCCGGTGCCGTTCATCGCGGTGCTCGACGAGCTGCGCTACGGCATCGCCGTGCCCAACCTGCCGTATGTGGCCTCCGCGCAACGCAAATACGGCATCGGCTACGTCTACAGTGTCCAAACCGCCAGCCAGGAAGACACCGTCTACGGCCCGGACGCGCCGGCCCTGCGGGCCGCCGCCGGCGTGTCGATCATCGGCGGAATCGACATCGACAGCGCCCGGGAACTGTCCGACCGGGCCGGTCGCACCCCCGTGGTCACCCCCACCCGCGGCGCGCGGTCACACCAGGAGTCTCTTCAGGTCTACGACACCCTCACCGTCGCCGACCAACAACAACTCGGCGACGGCCACGCCGTGGTCATCGCCCGTGGCCTGGCCCCGTTCCTGGCCCAGGTGCCCTCCCTGCACGACCACCGCGCCACCGCCCGGGCGATCGCCCGCGAAACCGCCATCGTGGCCCGCGACGTCGCCGGTGCCCGCAATCGCGACCGCGCCACCCACACCGACCACACCACGGCCGCGGCCGCTGGGATGCAGACCACCCCACCGGGAGAAACGTCATGACCGTCCCCGGCCTCGCGCTCGACGGCGACGACCTCGCCCAGCTGCTGTCGCATTACCACCAGCCCGGCAAGGACCGCCAACCCCGTCGACCACCGTGGACCTGGTCGGCCCGGCCGGCGGCCGAACAGGCGGCGCTGGCCCGGTTGATCGAGCTGTGGGTTGCCTCCTACAACCAGGTGCACGCCATCACCCCGGCCGAACTCATCCCGCCCTGCTGGCCGCAGCACCCCGCGCTGGCCACCGAACTGGCCGTGCAGCTGTGGCTGTGGTACGCCGCGCACCTCGACCCGCGCACCACCCCCGCCATCGCCGGCGAGTACTACCTGCGGCACCTGCCCGGCTTCCGCACCCGGCTCGACCGGCTGCTCGGCGTCTCACCCGGCGAATGTCGGCGCGGCGAACACCCCCGCACCTGGCGGCAGGACACCGACATCCAACGCAACCGCTACCCCCACACCAACCCTGGCGGGGACACCCTAGACACCCTCGCCGACCTGCACTTCGGCTTCCCACACCGCACCAACGACACGCCATGACCCCTGTGCCACACACGATCCATACCACCACCCGCGCGACCAGCACGGGGCCAACACCCACAGATGAAAGGGACACCCACCGTGTCTGAACTGGGGGACAACGAAACCAACCAGGCCTCACACGCCGCCACCCGCCACCGCGTGGGCCGATTAGACCAGGACAGTTGCGGCCCGATGCTGCGCCACGGCAAGGCGCTCATCGTCTTCGACGGGCCGCGCCGGCTGATCTGGCAACGCATCGGCGCCGCCCGGTGGCGGCCGAGGCGACTGTGGCCCAACCCCACCGAAACCGCCGAGGTCCTCGACACGATCAACCAGGGCGATCCCGTGCTGATCATCCTCGACCGCCACCCGCAACCCGTGCCGGTGCTGGCCGACGAACTCGCCGCGGCACCCGCCGCGGTCACCGACCTGGCCGGCGCCCTCACCGGAGACGTGGCCGACCTGCACATCCCTACCCTGACCTGGCTTCCGCACAGCTGGACGCGGCACGGGCAGCGATTCCTCCAACACGCCGCCGAGCAGCTCACCCACAGGCCGGCGCTGTTGATGCCTCCGCTGCTACTGCACTCGGCCGACCCACCCGCGGCCACCCTGTGGTTCGGCCTGCGCACCCACCCACGCCCCTGGACGGCAGCGGAGTTGACCGCCCTGGTCGAACACCTCGGCACCGCCCAGTCGACCTCCCGGGCCGCGTCATGACCGCCACACCTGCCAGCGGGGGACCGTTGGACGGTCGGGTGGTGGCCGTGACCGGCGCCGGCCGCGGGCTGGGTCTGGCCACCGTGCGCGTCCTGCTCGAGCACGGCGCCCGGGTGGTCGCCCACCACCGCTCACCCGCACCAGACCTGTTTCAGCTGGTGCAGGCCCACGGCGACCGGGTGCACCTTGCCGCCGGCGACGTCAGCGACGAAGACACCGCGCGCGCGGTCATCGCCGCCGCCGAACAACTCGGCGGGCTGGACGTGCTGGTCCACAACGCCGCAATCACCCGCGACGAACTCCTGGTGCGGATGCCAACCGAGCAGTGGGACGAGGTCATTCGGGTCAACCTGCGCAGCGCCTTCCTCATCACCAAACACGCCGTGCGCCGCATGGTCCGACGCCGCTACGGACGGCTCATCTACCTCTCCTCACTCGCGGCCGTGATCGGCAGCAGCGGCCAAAGCAACTACGCCGCCAGCAAAGCCGCCCTACACGGCCTGTCCCAATCGGTCGCCCAGGAATACGCCCGATACAACATCCGCAGCGTGGTCCTCGCCCCCGGCCTGCTCGACCTCGGCCTCGGCGCCGCGCTACCGGTCGAGATCCAACAACGCAAACTCGACCACTCCCTGACCGGGACCATCAGCGGCGCCTCCGTGGCCCACACCATCGCCTTCCTGGCCGGCCCGCACGCCGACTTCATCAACGCCACCACCGTCCACATCAACGGCGGCATCGCCTACTAACAGCCATCTGGGGACATTCCGAACATGATCATCACCCGAGACACCATGGACGACGCGCTCGGCCCGAAGAACACCCGCTATTTCGGGCAGGGCTACCAACACGTCACCCACCAGATCACCGACCTGGCCATCATTTCCGAACTGTTCACCGGCACCGTGTCCGCGACAGCGGCCATCACCTACCCGCCCACCTGGTCGACCAAGGCCACCCGGCCGCGCACCGCGCACCTCAGCGCCGTTGACGCCCTGGCCATCGCCGCGCAACTCGCCGAGGCATACCTCGCCCACACCCACATCCTCGACGCCGCCGCCCGGGCCCGCATGTGGCTGCCCGCCGTCGAGATGACCGCCGGTTCCACCGCGCACACCGACCTCGCCGCGATCCCCGTGCACGGCCACCGGATCGGGATGCGTATCGGCCCCTGGGGAACCCACATGATCATCTCCACCTTCGAGTTCCGCATCGGCACCCTGCAGGTGACCTGCCAGGTCCAACACGACCTCGGCACCCCCGCCCGGACCGCGGAGAACTGGGCCGACATCGATCACCTGCTCGGCGGCGCCGACCGCCGCCCCTACGGCCGCGGCTACACCCACCGCCGCCACGACATCCGCACCATCACCGTCGACCCCACCCAACAGCAGGCGGGCGCCCACCTCGACGTCCACGACACCAACGCCCTCGGTTGGCAGGGCCTGGCAGCCAACTACGAACCATCGCTGTCCCTGATCGACGCGACGATCTGCACCGCGCAACTCGGCCAAGCCCTCGCTTACACACTCGAACACGTCGACCGCACCAACACCGGAACGCTGTGGATGCGCCGACTGCGCCTCCGCTCCAGCACCCCGTTCCTGCCCATCACCGAGCCGATCGCCATGTCCGTCCACGTCACCCGCCGCCAACGCCTCGACCGGCTCGGCAAGAGCTGGCGGACCTACCACCTGGCCGGCGACATCGCCGCCATCCGCGCCGACGCCTCGCTGGCCTTCACCATCCCCACCGCCCCCAACGGCAACCCGTCAGGAGCAGCGCAATGACCAAACCCACCAACCCCAACGACACACCAGCACGGTTGCGGCTAGCCATCTCCGGCACCTTCGGCGTCGGCAAAACCACCACCACCGAAGCCCTCGCCATCGCCACCGGCATCCCCCGCACCCACGCCCTGACCTCCCGCGAGATCCTCGCCGACCTCATCCCCGGCAAGACCGTCCAAGAACTCTCCGCCCACGAACTGCTTCTGCTTGGGCTGCGCCGGCTCGAAGAACGCATCCACAACGAAGCCGCCATCCCCGGATCGTTCATCTCCGACGGCTCAGTCATCCACGAATGGATCTACGGCGAAGCCCGCATGCGCGTCGGGATCAACCCCGGCGCCGGCCCCCTCCTCCGTGCCACCAAAACCGTCCTCGGCTTGCCCTACCGCAAGTTCTACCGCGACTACATGAACGCCTACGGCACCATCGTCAAAAACCGCGCCCAACGACTCTACGACGCCTTCATCCACCTACCCGTCGAGTTCGACATGGAACACGACGGACACCGCCCCGTCTCCGAACCCTTCCGCCACCTCTCCGACCGCCTACTCGTCGAGACCCTCAACAACCTCGACATCCCCTACCACATCGTCGGCGGCACCATCCCCGAACGCATCGAGCAAATTCTCGCCCTCCATCAGATACCTATCGTCATGCCTGTTGAGGAAGCAATCCACCAGGCCCAAGAACGAGTCCTCGCTAATACCACCGTGCTTAATGCACACGTCCGAGAACTGGCCGCCAACCGCACCTGGCGAGAGCGGCTCCATTACGCCATGCGGTACTAACTCAAGGTTGCCGGTCGTCCCGGGAGGGATCCAACGATCAAGGAAGCTTGCTGGTCGGCATCGATCCAGTGGGTGTGCGCCGCCAGCGACTCGAACACCGGACCCGCTGGTTAAGAGCCGGCTTCCCGCTGTGTCGGTCTCTATCGCCGTGTGTCGCCCCGTGCCATTTTCGCAGGTCGGCGACAAGCGCTCGTGTCAGCGTATGCCGCACTATGTCGGGTCGCCACGCCGCCGCCGAGCACCCAAGGCCCGGTGTCCACGTTTGCGTGAGTCGCCAACTTCCCCGTTTGGACTCGCTGGGCAGTGCGGCTTTGCAGGTCGAGTGGCGGTTTGGAGGTGACCGCGTCCCAGTTACCCACTGTGGCGCTCAGCTCCCGCTACGCTCCAATCAATGAGTGTCCGGCGGCTCGTTCTAGGCCGTCGCTGATCGCGGTGGGCCCGGCCGGATTTGTGGCTGTGCCGGTGACCGCCGTGGAAGCCACGGAGCGACCGGCTCTACCGATCATGGGTTCCGCCTCCAGACATCGGCGGCGAAGCTCTGCGCGCTTTCCTTCCGGGCCTAGGTTGGTTAGAAGTGGTTGAGGCCCTTGGGTTTGACGATCCAGAGGCCGGTTCGGATGTCGCTGGCGAGGATTACATCGTGGGTCGTGTCGATGAAGACGCCCCAGACGGAGGCGAGGGAGCCGTCGGGGCGTGGGGGTGGGACGAAGTGGCCGCGTTGTTGGGTGACGCCGTGCTCGGCGAGGGTCCACCAGACGATGCCGTCGGAGTACCAGGAGGAGAAGAACTGGTTGCCGGCGGTGACTTCGGTGTTGTGGTCGGTGAATGAGCCGTCGGTTCGGGTGGAGCGGCTGTTGGGGGTGGAGAAGGTGCCGAGGAATGCCGGGGCGGCGGGGTTGGTGTTGTCGTAGAGGTAAACCTCGCCCCAGCCGCCCAGCGTGGAGTCGCCGGGACAGTCGCCGGGGGAGAAGTCTTCGGTGTTGATGATCAGGGTTTTGCCGTTGTCGGCCAGGGTCATGGAGTGGTTGTCGCCGTCTTCGTCCGGCGGGATGGTCTTCGTTGTGCTTACGGTCTTCGGCGCGGTGGGTGTGGTGATGTCCAGGTGCACGGTGCCGGCGTCCCAGTTGGAGACGTAGACGGAGTTGCCGCCGTCTTCGAACCGGGCGCTGTGGGCGAACTGGTTGGCCAGGCACCCGGTGCCCTGGTCGGGGTTGGCGCCGAGGGTCCAGTTGGTGATCGTGCGCGGGTGGGCCGGGTTGGTGGCGTCCACCAGGTGCAATGAGTCGGCGGCGTTGCTTCGCTGGTGGTCGACCAGGTTGCGGGCGCAGGCCAGCAGGACCGTGCGGTCGGCTCGTTGGACAGCGTCGATCTCGTGGCAGCCGATGGTTCCCTGCGGCAGGTCCCAGTGGCCCAGCAGGGTGGGACGGGTGGGGTGGGTGACGTCGAAGAGCCGGATGCCGGGTACGACCTCGGCTTCGTGGCCACTTCCGAAGCATGCCTGGATGCCGACGACGGCGAGGGTTCCGGTGAAGGACGGGGTGCGCAGGTCGAGCACGGTGACGTCCTCGGCCCGGGTGAACGCGGGGTTGGCCAGTTTGCCTACCAGTCGGGGCCGCTTGGGGTGAGAGATGTCGACGACCTGCACACCGTCGCCACCCTGCCGAGTGCTTGAGCAGCGGCTGCCGATATAGGCGAAGTCGCCGTGCGCGTAGAGGTCGCCGTAGTCGTTGAACCCGTCCAACGGCGAGTGGCCAACGAAGGTGAAGTTGTCCAGAACGGTGCCGGCCGGTGCCCGGTCGGCGATTTCGGGTTGTGAGCTGGCAGGCGCCGCGGAAGCGAGCAGGACCAGACCGAGCAGCGCGGCGCAGGACCCCAGCCGTGATCGTTTCATCGTAACCTCCAGGACGACGCAAACGAGCGGACCTGGCCAGGACGCTAACCGACATCGTCAGTGCTGTGCAGGGCCGTCGGTTGGCTCTCTTTGCGCCGGCGGGTGACGTCACCCCCGGCCAGGTTGGCGGGCTGAGCCCGAGTTTGAACAGGCGCCGCAGGCTGACTGAGGTTGGCGCGGATCGATGGCGACGACGGCGATCATGGCGGTGCCGATCCGTCTGCCCGCTGGTGGCATTCGGCCGCCCGGGTCCTCTTTAAGATCGTTCATAGCTGCGCCTCGCGGCCGGAGCCCGGTCATGTCCATCGATGATGGCCGATATCCACAATGGACTATCATCACCGGCCCCAAGTCCTATCCCTACCCGCTGTGCCACTCCGCCCGATCGATGACGCGCGCAACGAGATGGACTGTTGCGCTGCTGGATGAACCGTTGTGGTCGGCGAAGGTCCTCAGGTGATGGGGCTGTTCGGCCCTGCCGGGCTTATACAGTACGGGGGTATCCCATAGGGATGATAAGGGAAGGAGATGAGTGTAATGGAAGCGGCAATTCGAACCGAGGGATTTTCGAAGCGCTTCGGCAATCTCCAGGCTCTCGCCCCGCTGGATCTTGAGGTCGGAGTTGGAGAGGCGTTCGGATATCTGGGGCCAAACGGGGCGGGCAAGACGACGACCATCCGCCTGCTGTTGGGGTTGTTGCGGCCGACGTCCGGTCGGGCGGAGATCTTCGGGCTGGATGTGGCTCGGGAGACGGTGGAGGCGCACCGGCGGTTGGCCTATGTCGGGGGTGAGACCAGTCTGTGGCCGTCGCTGACCGGGCAGGAGACGCTGCACCTGTTGGGGCGGGTGCAGGGTCGGGTCGATCCGGTGTACCGGGCGGAGTTGGTGGAGCGCTTCGCGTTCGATCCGTCCAAAAAGGTGCGCAGTTACTCGAAGGGCAATCGGCAGAAGCTGGCGCTGATCGCCGGGTTGATGAGTCGGGCGGACCTGCTGTTGCTGGACGAGCCGTCCAGTGGTCTGGACCCATTGATGGAGCGGGAGTTCCGCCGCTGCGTGGCCGAGGCGAAAGCCGGGGGGCAGACGGTGTTCCTGTCCTCGCACATCCTCGGCGAGGTGGAGGCGTTGTGCGATCGGGTGGCGATCCTGCGGGCCGGCCATCTGGTGGAGGTCGGCACGCTGCCCGAGATGCGGCATCTGTCGGCGCTGTCCATCGAGGCGACCTTCGCCGGGGCACCGCCGGATCTGTCTGGGGTGCCCGGGGTGAGTGATGTTGAGGTGGAAGGCAACCGGGTGCGCTGCCGGGTGCGCGGCTCGGTCGAACCGCTGCTGGCGCGGTTGACCGCGGCGCGGGTCACCCGGCTACTGAGCCGCGAGCCCTCGCTGGAGGAGTTGTTCCTCGCGCGGTACGGCATCGAGCCGGCCGCGAAGCGCCAGGAGGCGACTTCCCATGTCGGTTGATCTGATCGCGAGACGTCCGGTGTCGATCGCTCGCTTCCCGGGCATGGTGGCCATCGGTGTGGTCGCGCGCCGGGCGATGCGGGGGGCGTTCATCTGGGGTGCGGTGTTCGGGGTGGTCACCTGGTTGGAGGCAGTCCAGTTCGGCCAGGAGTACCCGACCGCAGCGGACCGCGCGCGACTGGTTGCGACCATGGGCTCCGACGTCGGGTTTCAGGCGATCTTCGGACCGGGGCCGCACATCGACACCATCCACGGCTATGTGGCCGCCCACGCCGTGGGGGTGCTGGGCGTCATCGGAGCGGTGTGGGCGCTGCTGGCCAGTACCCGGTTGCTGCGGGGCGAGGAGGACGCCGGCCGGTGGGAGGTGCTGCTGGCCGGGCCGACCACCCGCCGCCGGGCGATGGCGGCCGCGGTGGCCGGTCTGGGTGTCGGGCTGGGCCTGCTGTGGGCGCTGACCGCGGCCGCGTATGTCGCGGTCGGCCGGGGCACCGATGCCGGGTTTTCCTTGGGTGCCAGTCTGTTCGCCGCGACCGCGACGGTCGCCGCGACCGCGATGTTCCTCGCGGTCGGGGCGCTGTGCAGCCAGCTCGCTGCCACCCGCCGGCAGGCGGTCGGCTGGGCGGCGCTGGTGTTCGGGGTGGCCTACCTGATCCGGGTCGTCGCCTACAGCACGTCGTTGCGGTGGCTGCGCTGGGTCAGCCCACTGGGGTGGGTCGACGAGTTGCGACCGCTCACCGGCAACCGGCCGCTGGCCCTGGTGCCGATCACCGTCACCATCAGTGTGTTGGTGGTGCTGACAATCCTGCTGGCCGGGCGACGTGACCTTGGGGCCGGGGTGCGGCCCGCACACGACACCAAGCCCGCGCACACCCGGTTGCTGACCGGTCCGCTCGGCCTGGCCGCACGGCTCGGCCGAGGGACGGCGCTGGGCTGGATCGGCGGGCTGACCATGGGCGCGCTGATCATCGGATTGATCGCCAAGGGCAGCGCCGACGTGTGGGCCAACCAATCCAGCGGGATGTTCACCACGCTGACCGGGACGCAAGGTGGCGCGGTCTTCCTCGGCGTGGTCTTCCTGCTCGTGGCATTCCTTGTTGCGATGGCTGCCGCGGGCCAGGTGGCCGCCACGCGCGAGGAGGAGGCCCAGGGCTACCTCGACCACCTGCTGGCCCGGCCGGTGGCCCGGTTGCCCTGGTTGGCCGGACGGTTGGCGGTGTCCGCGGTGCTGCTGGCCGGTCTGGGTGTGGTGGCCGGCGTGGGCACCTGGATCGGCACCGGCATCACCGGCGCGGGATTGGATTTCGGCACGCTGCTCGCCGCCGGGGTGAACATCGTGCCGGTCGGCATCCTGGTGCTCGGGCTCGGCACGCTGGTGCACGGCCTGGCACCCCGCTACGCCGCGCCGTTCGCCTACGGGCTGGTGGCGTGGTCGTTCCTCGTGGAGATCATCGGCGCCAGCCTCGGCGCGAGCCGCTGGCTGCTGGACACCTCGGTCCTGCACCACATCGCCCGCGCCCCGGCGGCCGATGTGCGCTGGGACAGCGCCGCCATCCTCATCGGGATCGGCGTCGCGGCCGCCGCCCTCGGAGCGTTCGCGTTCACCCGCCGCGACTTCCACGGCGGCTGAACAACATGGTGCCGCACGCCGAATCTCCCTGCGCGCCACGGCACAACGGTGGGGTTCCGGCGGGACATTCGGCTCTGGTCAGGTGTCCCGGACCGGGCGGAGCCTGGCGGCTATGGATACGGGTTCGATACTCATCGTCGGCGGGTACGGGGTGGTCGGTAGCCGGATCGCGGCCGATCTCGCGGTGGATTTCCCGGGCCGGGTTGTGGTGGCGGGCCGAAGCCAGCAGCGTGCGGACGCCGCCGCGGCGGCGATCGGGCACGGGGTGCGGGGCCGGCGGGTCGATGTGGGTGTGCCGTCGTCGATCGCGGCCGCGCTGGACGACGTGGCGGTTGCGGTCAACTGCATCGACCAACCCGACCGCGCCCTACTGTGGGCGGCCATCGAGCGTGGGCTGGCCTACACCGACATCACCCCGCACCTGACCGACCTCGGGCGCGGTGCCGCCTACGAACGGATCGACGCGGCGGCCACGGCTTCCGGGGCGCGGATTGTGCTGGGGGCCGGCATGGTGCCGGGCATCTCGAACGTCATGGTGCGCGCCCTCGCGGAGGTGATCGGCGGCGTGGACACCATCGAGACCTCGTTGTTGCTCAGCGCGGACGATGTGCTGGGGCCGGGCTCGTTCGACTACCTGCTGCAGGAGTTGACGATGTCCTTCGACGTCCACGTCGATGGCGCGGACCGCCGGGTGCGGGCGTTCACCGCGCCGCGTGGCGTCGATTTCCCGGCCCCGCTGGGGATCCGCCGCGCCTACCTGTTCCCGTTCTCCGACCAAGTGCTCTATCCCCGAACCGTCGGCGCCCGGACCGTGGTGACGAGACTGGCCATCAACCCGCCTCGGATGAGCCGCCTGCTGGCGCTGCTGGTGTCCACGCGCGCCACCCACATCACCGCACGACCACGCATCCGCGCCCTGTTGGGCCGGCTGCGTCGAGGCCGCACCGGGCACCCGGACGCGCCGTACGCGCTGCGGGTCGACGTGATCCACCACGGTCGCGCCGTGACCGCGACCTTGACCGGAGCCGGCCAGGCACACGCGACCGCCACGAGCACGGCCGCGCTGGTGCGCTCGCTGGCTGACGGTGCGATCGCGACCCCGGGTGCCTGGATGCCCGAGCAGGTCATCGCCCCCGCACCGTTTTTCCACCGGCTCTCACAGGCGGGGCTGCACGTCAAGACCTCCGACCCGGAACCGGCGATCTGAGTCGGACTGGGCGAGGTGGCAGGCCAGGACCGGTTGTCCCACCGCGCGTAACGCGCCTTGGACGGCGGCGAGTTGGATCAGCAGGTCACCGGGCATCCTTCGCCGCCCCGGTGTGGGGTTGGGGTTGGGCTTGGTCGGTGTGGGTCTCGACGTGGGGGGTGACCGTGATCTGCTCTGGGGCGGGCAGTGGTGTGGCGTGCCAGCGGCGGAGCCGGTTGGCGTTGCCGACCACGGACAGCGACGACAGGGCCATCGTGGCGGCGGCGATCATCGGCGAGAGCCGCAGCCCGAGGAGCGGGTAGAGCACGCCTGCGGCGATCGGGATGCCGATGGCGTTGTAGAAGAGCGCGAAGAAGAGGTTCTGGCGGATGTTGCGCATGGTCGCGCGGGAGAGCCGGATGGCGGTGACCACGCCGGCTAGTGAGCCGGAGATCAGGGTGATGTCGGCGGCTTCGATGGCGACGTCGGTGCCGGTGCCGATGGCCAGGCCGACGTCGGCTTGGGCGAGGGCGGGGGCGTCGTTGATGCCGTCGCCGACCATGCCGACCCGACGTCCTTCGGCTTGCAGGCGGCGGATTTCGTCGGCCTTGTGTTCGGGCAGCACTTCGGCGAGCACGCGGGTGATACCGACCTGGCGGGCGATGGCCGCGGCGGTGCGGGCGTTGTCGCCGGTGATCATGACGACCTCGATGCCGAGTTGGTGCAGCGCGGTGATCGCGGCGGCGGAGTCGTTCTTGACGGTGTCGGCGACCGCGAGCACCCCGGCGGGGTGGCCGTCGACCGCGGCCAGGATGGGGGTCTTGCCCTCACCGGACAGCCGGGTGCTGATCGGGGCGAGCGCGCTGGTGTCGATTCCGGCGTCGGTGAGCAGGCGTGCGGTGCCGACGAGGATGGCCCGTCCGGCGACCGTTGCTTGCACGCCTTTCCCGGTGATCGAGTCGAACCCGGTCGCGGTCGGCATGGTGAGGCCGCGGTCGCGGGCTGCGGTGACGATCGCCGCCGCGAGGGGGTGTTCGCTGTCGGCTTCGGCGGCGGCCACGAGCGCGAGTAGTTCGGATTCGGTCAGCGTGGCGGTGACCTCGATGTTGGTGAGGGCGGGTTGGCCGGCGGTGATGGTGCCGGTCTTGTCCAGCACGATGGTGTCGAGCTTGTGCGCGGTCTCCAGGGCTTCGGCGGAGCGGATCAGGATGCCCGCGTGGGCCCCCTTCCCGGTACCGACCATGATCGACAAGGGTGTGGCGAGGCCGAGCGCGCAGGGGCAGGCGATGATCAGTACGGAGACCGCGGACACCAGCGCCAGGGTCAGCGCGGGCGGCGGACCGGCCACGAACCACACGGCGAAGGTGGCGATCGCGATCCCTATCACGATCGGCACGAAGTAGGCCGACGCCGCGTCGGCCAGCCGCTGGATCGGCGCCTTGGACGCCTGTGCCTGCTGCACCATGCGGATGATCTGGGCCAGCATGGTGTCGGCCCCCACCTTGACCGCCCGCACCCGCAGGGAACCCGTGGTGTTGATCGTCGCGCCGATAACTGTGTCACCGGCCCGTTTGGTCACTGGTATGGGTTCCCCGGTCACCATCGACTCGTCCAGAGCGGACTGACCGGAAAGGACGGTCGCGTCGACGGGGATCTTCTCGCCGGGGCGGATCAGGACCTCGTCACCGACTTCGACCTCCTCGATGGGGATCTCGGCTTCGACACCGCTGCGCAGCACGCGCGCGGTGCGGGCCTGCAGGCCGAGCAGCGCGCGGATGGCCTCGCCGGTGCCGGCCTTGGCGCGGGCCTCGAACAGCCGGCCGAGCATGATCAGGGTGAGGATCACGCCGACGGCTTCGAAGTAGACCTCCTGCAGATCGGTGGGGAGCGCAGTGGGGGCGAGGGTGACCAGCAGGCTGTAGCCGTAGGCGGCGACCGTGCCCAGGGTGATGAGGCTGTTCATGTCGGCGCCGCGGTGGGCCAGGGTCAACCAGCCGGTGCGGTGGATCGGCCACCCGGTGTAGACCATCACCGGCGTGATCAGGACCAGCTGCACCCAGTGGTTGAGCAGCGCGGCGGGCACCCAGTCCGCCTTGAACAGCGACTGGGCCATCACCGCGAACAACACCGGCAGGGTGAGCACCGCGCCGACGATCACCCGGCGGTTCAGGTCGGCGATCTCGGCGCGCCGTTCTTTGGCTTGGGCGGCCTCGACGTCGGCCGCGGCCGGGCCACTTGTCCGCGTCGGCTGCGCCATCGTGTCCGCCACCGCGAGGTCAGTCGCGTCCGGTGCGGCGGGTTCGGTGGGCGGCTGGACAATGAGTGTGCCGTGGATCATGTTCATCCCACAGGCGAACCCGAACGAGCCGACCTGGTTCGGGGTGAGGTGGACGGTGGTGCGCTCAAACGCCGGCAGCGCCGCGCTGAGCTGGAGCTCGGGGAACACCACCCGCGACGTGCAGTCCCCGCTCTCCTGCCGGTCGAACACCATTTCCACCGGCACGCCTTGCCGGACCTGGATGACGTCCGGGCTGTAGCCACCGCGGACCGTGACCTCGACCCGTTGTACTCCGCCGGCCAGGTGCGCGGTGCGGGCGCGGCGCGGGCCGAAGAAGAACCAGCCCAGCGCGGCCATGGCCGCCACAGCGACAACCACGACCACAATGTCAGCGACGGTCATGGAGAACTCCTTGAAACATGCCCGAATGGGCGGTTGGTACCGGGGCCGCCGTGGTCGGTCGTCGCAGCGCGCGCCCGGCGGCCAGGTCGTGCATGCACGCGGCGCCGCTGGTGGCGGGCGTCGCTGGCGCCTTGCCCTTCACCAGTCATCGCGTCACTCACCTCCGTCACCTTCCATTATGGACTTTCGGGTTCTGGAACGGCTGCGTTCCAAACGGGGAACCACCGCTCCAGGTCGGGTTCAATCGACAGGTCACCGGCGAGTGCGGCGCGGATCCGCCATGGGATGGCGAGGAGCACGTCGAGACGCCGAGCGATGCTCACCGTCCTCCGCTTCCTTCGTCCTGTCGCGACGTGGTCGGGTTTCGGAACCGATTGTCTCCGTGCCCGCCGAGCGGAAAACAGAGACCAACTACTACGTCGGATAGGACGTTGTGCCCCGCTACGTTCTGTGTCCGGCTGCGAGTCCGCGGGTTGTGGTGGCGGTGCCTTCACAGCGTGGCCAACGCCTGCCGCGCTGTCTGCGGGTCAGGTAACGGATCTACTATCCCGTTTAGGACTTTGCGCCCGGGCAACGGTGACCTTCGCCGGTGGCTCTGGAGTGTCCCGAGCGCGATGGTGGTGGCATCGACACATCGGAGCGGCAAGGGAGTCGGCGATGATGTTCTGGTACGGCAACGGGATGAGCGGTTGGGGGTATGCGCTCATGACCGTGGGCATGGTGTTGTTCTGGGGTCTGCTGATCGTGGCCGTGGTGGTGCTGGTCCGGTATCTCGGCCACACCACGCAGTCTGGGTTCCCGACCGGTCAGCGGTCGACCCCGGAACAGATACTGGCCGAGCGGTTCGCCCGCGGCGAGATCGATGAGGACGAGTACCGCAGCCGTATCGCCACGTTGCGCGGGCACACCCCGGTGCCCGAATAGAGCTATCCGCACGCAGCCGCCTGTGGTGAAAGGAAGTGTCATGGCCGACGCCGCATATGGCCTGTGGCCGTTGGTGATTCTCAACACCGCGTTGTTCGTGGCGTTCGCGGTGAGCTTCTTTCACCCGCACAGCCGACGGGACTGGCGGGCGATGGGCGCGTTCACCGCGTTCCTGGTGGCGCTGTTCACCGAGATGTACGGCATCCCACTAACGATCTATCTGCTCGGTTCCTGGCTCGGGTCGCGGTTTCCGCTGCTGCGCGACACCCATGCCGGCGGGCATCTGTGGAACGACCTGATCGGCTGGACCGGCGACCCGCACCTGAGCCCGTTCCACCTGGCCAGTTACCTGGCCATCGGCGGCGGGTTCATCCTGATCGCGGTCGCCTGGCGGCACCTGCACGACGCCGCCCAAACGGGCACGCTGGCCACCGCCGGCCCCTATGCGCGGGTTCGGCACCCGCAGTACGACGGGTTCCTGCTGGTCATGATCGGCTTTCTGCTGCAATGGCCCACCATCCCGACCCTGATCATGTTCCCGATCCTGGTGCTGGTGTACACGCGCCTGGCCCGCAGCGAGGAACGTGACGTCGCACAACGGTACGGCGAAGAATGGACCACTTACGCCACGCGCACCCCGGCGTTCCTGCCCCGAATGACTCGCGTCGAACACACCCGGACACCGCGATGATCGCCCGAGGTGTCCAGTTCGGACTGTCCGGGCAGTCGTGCTCGGCGCGTTCTACGCGCTGGTGCTCGGCGGCTTCGGCGAAGCGCACCATTTGCAGCAGTAGGCCGCCGACGACTGGCCGTGGCTGGTGCTGATCCTGGCCGGGTTCGGCACCCAGCGTGCGCTGTTTGCTGAGCTGCGCCGCCGGCGGCGCCTGCATGGGGCGCGGCGGGCGGCTGCTGGCACCGGGCGGGTGATTCCGCGGGTCGGGATGGTGGCCCGCCGCGCCACCACGTCGTCGATTTCGCTCCGATCATCGGTGCGTCTGGTGCCGCGGTGTCCATTCGCTTGATTTTGCTCGGTGCTGGTGGCGTAGGGCTCGGTTGATCATGAACGCAGCCCTTGGTTGACCATTCGTCTTGCGACAGTACGAAGATCGATCCAAGGACTGCGGTGACGCAGTGCGCACGATGCCGATCGGGGTGCGGTGATGGGGGGAGTTGGCCGGTTTCGTCAGGAGTCCTATGCGTGTCTGACGGCTCGGGCGGATGCGATGTTCGAGTGGGCAGACGCGGTGCTGTGCACTGATGGTCTGGTGCGTTCGCTGGTCGGACTGTCGTTGGCGCCGGAGCACGGCCGCGGGCACGGCGCGTTGTACGACGGGACCAACCAGGGCCGTGCCGACATCGCATGCCTGCGGGATCTTGTTGCCGCTGTCAACCGACAGTTGCCGCACAACGGTTGTCAGGAGCAGCCGCGGTCGCATCGTGCTGGTGGTGGACGTGTCGCCATGGCTGCGCCCGATGCCAACACCGCAGGGGAGCGTTCGTTCTGCCATACCTATGGCCGCGGCAAGGTCCAGCCCCTGATGGTCCCCGGCTGGCCGTACTCGGTGGTGGTCGCACTGGAGACCGGCCGCACCTCGTGGACCGCACTTGAGGTCAAGAATCAGCGAGCCGCAGAAACGGCAGGGACACCACCGGCGCAGTGGATGGTCAGCGGCGTGGGCGGGTCGTTGCGTGCCTGGGCGGCTGGCGGTCCGAGGCTCACGTCCGGTACGCCAGGTTGATCATCATGCCGGTCTCGGCGTGGTAGATGTTGTGGCAGTGGGTCATCCACTGGCCGGGGTTGGTCGCGTCGAGGTCGACGGCGACGGTCTGGTTCGGGGTGACGATGACGGTGTCCTTCCGGGCTCCTGGTGTGCCGGTGGTGCCGGTGATGGCGAAGGTGTGCCCGTGTACGTGCATCGGGTGGAACATCGTGGTGCGGTTGACGAACTCCAGCCGGACCCGTTCGCCGTAGCGCACGAGTAGCGGTTCGGCGTCGTGGAAGGTGGCGCCGTTGATGGTCCACCGGTACGGCATCATGCCGCCGCCGAGGACGAGGCGGTGGGTGCGGTCGGGTCGCCGCTCGGGAAGGCGCACTGGGTCGGCGGCGCGCAGGACGGCGGTGTTGAGCACCTGCCGGTCCAGTTCGCTCGGCCGGGCGGTGGCGGGGGGCGGGTCGCCGGCGCCGGAGCGCACCACGGCCAGACCCTGACCGGTCTTGCCTTCGGCGGCGGCGATCAGCGGGAACACCCCGTCGGCGAGGGTCACCGTGAGGTCGACCCGTTCGCCCATGGCCAGCAGCAGCGCGTCGGTGTCGGCCGGCACGACCGGGAAGCCGTCGGTGTGGGTGACGGTGAGCCGGTGCCCGCCGAGCGCGACCCGGAAGGCGGTGTCCGAGGCGGCGTTGACCAGTCGGATCCGCACCCGCTGGCCCGGCTTGCCGGTCAGGGTCACCGGCGCGGCCGGTACCCGTCCGTTGATCAGGTAGTGCGGGTAGGCGACGTCTCCGGCGCCGCCGAGTAGCGGTGAGGTCATGGTCTCCATGCCGCTCATCGGCATGCCGCCCATGTCGTGGCCCATGCCGCCACCGTCGCCGTGCATGCCGCCCATCGAGTCGAGGGCGGCGAGGACCTGGTCGGGGGTGCGGCCGGTGCCGTCGACCCAGTCGTCCAGGACCAGGATCCATTCGGCGTCGTAGCCGCCCGGCTCGGCCGGGTCGTCCACGACGAGGACGCCGTACAGGGCGCGGTCGAGCTGCACTCCGGAGTGCGGATGGTAGAAGTACGTGCCCGCGTCGGGGGCGGTGAACTCATAGACGTGCCGGCCGCCGGCCGGGATCGGCCGCTGTGTCACGCCCGGTACGCCATCCATGTCGTTGCGCAGCGCGACACCGTGCCAGTGCACGCTGGTGTCGGCCGGAAGCTGGTTCGCCACCTCCACCCGCAGCAGATCACCGGCGCGGGCGCGGATCAGCGGCCCCGGCGCCGTGTCGGCGTACCCCCAGGTGCTCACGACCGGGCCGCCGAGGTCGAGGCTGACCGGGCGCGGGGTCAACGTGGCGGTGACCGTGCCGGCGCCGGCACGCCGGCGGGCGGCCTCGACGCGACCGACCAGGTCGGCGTCCGGAGCGACCAGCTGCGGGTCAGGTCTGAGCAGACCTCCGGCCCAGGCGGCGGCACCGGCGGCGCCGGCCAGCCCGACCGCCCCGGCAGCCCCGGCGAGCAGTCGTCTACGGGTGATCACCGGTGGCATCGACTTCCCTTTCGACAGCGGTGGCAGGTTCAGCGCGTGACCGTGCCCGCCGAGGGCGGTCGGGCCTTCTTCAGCGGACCTTTCCCGGTTGGCGCGTCGCGGTCAGGGCAGGTGTTCGCGGACCTGGTCGAGCAGGTCGGCCGAGGACAGGTACATCGACGGGTACTCGCCGTACCAGCGCTGGGTGCCCTGGGCGTCGATGAGGACGAAGCTGTGCCCGGGCAGTCCTTCGTGCATGCCCTTGCCGAGGGTGCCGTAGGCGGCCGAGACGGTGCCGTCGTCGAGCAGGAAGGGGGTCCTGACCCCGTTGCGGGCCATGTCGGCCTTGATCTGCTCGGCGGAGTTCATCACGATCGGCAGCACCGTGATGTCCGCGGCGGTGAACGCGGCGGCGTTGCGTTCGATGTCGGCCATCTGCAGGATGCAGGACTGGCAGCCGGCGCCCTCGTTGAAGTACAGCACCACATTCTTGCCGCGGAAGTCGGCGAGCTTGACCGTGGCGCCACTCGTGTCGGTGAGGGTGAAGTCCGGGGCGGGCCGGGCGGTGGTGTCCGAGGTTTCCCGGGCGCTCCACATCATCGCCGCGATCAGCGCCGCGACGGCGGTCAGTACGGCGCCCCACAGCAGCAGTTCGCGGCGGCGCTTGCGCGACTCCTCGGCCGCCGCCGCTTGCGCCCGGCGGCTCTTGGCGTCGTTGGCCGAGGTCCGCCGGCCGGCCGCCGGCCGGGAACGGGTCGGGCTCTTGGTGCTCATCGCTGCGTCTCCTGGGTGTGAGCGGCGGCCGTGACGGCCTGCGGGGTCGTGCCGTGGTGGCATCCGGCGGTGTTCTCGGCGTCCGCGTCGTAGGCGTCATGGGCCATTTCGCGGCGGCGGCGGTCGGTGAGGGTGGCCCAGACGAACACCCCGGCGATGGCCAGCACGAACAGTCCGAGCA
>NZ_DASTBH010000144.1:0-10146 GCF_035712165.1 Actinophytocola sp.
GACGATCGGGTCGTTGATGCCCAGCGCCGCCCGGCGCGCCACGTGGCCTCCTGGGTGTAGCCGCGGTCGGCGAACGCCTCGGCCACGGCCGGCAGCCCGGCCGCCTCGGCCAGCCGCAGCAGCCAGGAGCCGGGCAGGCCGAGCACCGGCAGGAGGCCGAACCCGCACACCCCGTCGATCACGGCGCGGGCCTGCGGCTGGTGGTGCACGGTGGTGTTGTAGAGCGCGCCGTGCGGCTTGACGTAGGCCACCCGGGTGCCGGCGGCCCGGGCGAACGCCTCCAGCGCGCCGATCTGGTAGAGCACCGCGTCGGCCAGTTCGGTCGGGTCGATGTCGATGAACCGGCGGCCGAACCCGGCCCGGTCCGGGTAGGAGACCTGCGCGCCGACGGCCACGCCGCGCGCCGCGGCGGCCCGGCAGACCCGGCGCATGATCGACGGGTCGCCGGCGTGGAAGCCGCACGCCACGTTCGCCGAACTGACCACGTCGAGCAGGGCCTCGTCGTCGCCCAGCCGCCAGATGCCGAAGCCCTCGCCGAGGTCGCTGTTCAGGTCGATCGAACCCGCGCTCACGCCGGCATCACGTCGAACGCGATCAGCAGGATGGCCAGCGCCGGCAGGAAGTTGTTGATCTGGTGGGCCACGATGCTCGCGGCGATCCGGCCGGTGTACAGCCGGGCCAGGCCGATCGGGATCCCGATGACCAGCAGCAGCACGGTGCGCAGCGGCTCAAGGTGGCTGACCGCGAAGATCACGGTGGTGAGCCCGAACACCGACCAGCGGCCCCAGTTCAGCCGTTCCAGCGCGCCCCACAGCAGACCCCGGTAGATGATCTCCTCGCAGATCGGGCCGACCAGCCAGACGAACAGGAACATCACGGTCGCCGCCAGGACCGACGGCCGCTGGTGCGCGACCAGATCGCCCAGCGCCGAGGTGGCGTTCTGCTGGCCGACCACCTTGGTCCACAGGAACGCCGCCACCGAGGTGCAGACCAGCCCGATCAGCCCGAACCGCACCCCGACCCGGATGTCCGCCCACCGCCAGGACCAGCCCAGGTCCAGCCGCGGGCCGTTGCCGCGCCACACCGTGAACAGCACCGCGACCCCGGCGCCGAGCAGCGGCGGCACCATCGTGCCGATCATCAGGACCCGCATGGACAGCCCGCCCCCGGGCGACTCGACCCGGGCGATCGCGCCGATCAGCACCGCCGAGAGCAGGAACACCGCGAAGACGACCAGGAAGGCGCCGAAACCCCAGCGATGCTGCCGGCGCGGCTCCTCGGGCGGGGTCGCCTCCTCCGTGAGGCGACGGTCGGCAACATCGCTCAAACCGTCACCTCCGGACCCGAACCCCGACGCGATGTACCCGAGAGTAGTCGTACTCCTATGTGATCACGCGACCGCGCAGGATGATCCTCGACGGTGTGCGCAGCGTGTCAAGGTTGGTCCGGGGATCCTCGTCGAAGGCGAGCAGGTCGGCCGCCGAACCCTCGTCCAGCACCGAATGCCCGAGCCAGCGCCGGGCCGCCCAGGACGCCGCGCCCAGCGCCTGCTCGGCGCCGAGACCGGCCCGGTGCAACGCGATGATCTCGTCCACGATCCGGCCGTGCGCGATGCCGCCGCCCGCGTCGGTGCCGGCGTAGAGCGGGATGCCGGCCTCGATCGCGGCGGCGACCGTGTCCCCGACCCGCCGGTGCAGCTCGAGCATGTGCGCGGCGTAGGTCGGGTACTTCGCCGCCCGCGCGGCGATGTCCGGGAACGTGTCGATGTTGATCAGGGTGGGCACCAGCGCGGTGCCCCGCTGCGCCATCGCCGCGATGGTGTCCGCGGCCAACCCGGTGCCGTGCTCGATGCAGTCGATACCGGCGTTGATCAGACCGGGTAGCGCGTCCGCGCCGAACACGTGCGCGGTCACCCGCGCGCCGGCCTCGTGCGCGACCTTGATCGCCTCGGTCAGCACGTCGTCGGGCCACAGCGGGGCCAGGTCGCCGAGGTCCCGGTCGATCCAGTCGCCGACCAGCTTGACCCAGCCATCGCCGTACTCCGCCTGCTCGGCGACCGCGGCCGGCAGCGAAGCCGGATCGTCCACCTCGACGCCGATGTGCGGGATGTAGCGCTTGGGGCGGGCCAGATGCCGGCCGGCCCGCACGATCCGCGGCAGGTCCAGCCGCTCCTGCAGCGGCCGGGTGTCCATCGGCGAGCCGCAGTCGCGGATCAGCAGCGTGCCGGCGTCCCGGTCGGTCCGCGCCTGCGCCCGCGCGGCGGCCAGGTCGTCGGCGGCCAGACCGATGTGGCAGTGCGCGTCCACCAGGCCCGGCACCAGAAAGCCACCATCCACAATGGACTCGGCGCCCGGCACCGGATCGGTGCGGACCCGGCCGTTGACGATCCAGAGCTCGCGTTCCTCGTCATCGGGGAGCACGACTCCCCGCACCCGCAGTGCGGTCATGGCGCACAGGCTACTCACGATCCCCGCGTTCGCATCGCGAACAAAACCGCTGGAAAACCATGCTCTCGACCCTGGAAATGGATTACGCGGGAGAGGCAAGCTGGGACGTCATATTTTTTCGCCGACTTCGGTTCCATTCTCACCGGCTCGATCCAAGGAGGCGTGCCCAGATGCGAAGACGTGTGCTCCGCAGAGCCATGCCGCTCACCGCGGCGGGGGTGCTGGCGATCCTCTCGCTGGCGGTACCGGCGGCGGCGGCTCCCGCGCCGTCATCCAGTTCGGCCGCGCACATCCAGGGAGATGCGTCCACCAGCAGGGACGTGGACAACCGCGGCCCGGACGCGGCACCGACCGCCCAGCAGCGCAGCACGACCGCGGAACGCTCGAGCGCCGTGCGGTGGAACCGCTACGGCACCCCGGCCACCCTTGTTCCGCGCACCGACAATCAGCCCAAGACCAGCGCGGGGACCGATCCGGTCGGCATCGCCCGCGAATTTCTGCAGACCAGCCGTGCGGCATTCGGATTATCGGAGCAATCCATAAATTCCATGGATGTGTTGGTGAACCGGCCGATGGGCCAGGGCTCCTACGTGATGCTGCGCCAGCGGTTCGGCACGCTGCCCTCGGCGCTGGACGGCCTGGCCGCCGTCGGCATCCGGGACGGCGCGGTCGTCTACCTCAGCTCCACGCTCAGCCCGGACCGCGGCGCGCCCGAGGCGGCCACCCTGTCCGCCGACGCCGCGCTGTCCGCCGCGGCGGCCGACGCCGGCCTGGCCACCACGGCGCTGGCCACCAGCCGGGTCAAGCTCGGCGCGGTGCCGATGCCGGGCGCGGCGCCCCGCGCGGCCTACCAGGTCGTGCTGACCAGTGCCGACCAGGTCAACCTCGTCGGTTTCACCACCTACATCGACGCCCGGACCGGCGCGGTCCTGGTCCGCGAGGACATCGTCGACAACGAGGTGGACAACCCCGAGTGGGACGTGTTCCCGGCCAACCCGCCGGCCGACTACTCCTCGCGGGACACCCGGGTGCGCTGGTGCTTCCAGCCCGGACCCGGCTGCGAGCGCGCGGTCAGCACCGCCGACACCGGCGCGGCATGGGACGTCGACCCGGCGACCGGAGCCTCGACCCGGACCACGCTCGGCAACTCCACCCGCAACTACGAGAAGTGGGACCTCCTGTCCAGCGGCACGATCGGCACGCGGACCGCCCGGACCAGCCCCACCCGCGACTACACCTACCCGTGGACCAACCAGTGGAACCAGGCGAGGTGCAACCCGGCGGTGTTCGCCACCCCGCAGGAGAACGACATCGACGCCGCACTGGCCAACCTGTTCGCCATGCACAACCGGATGCACGACTGGTCCTACCGCCTCGGCTTCACCGAGGAGACCTGGAACATGCAGGTCGACAACCACGGCCGCGGCGGGCTGGGCGGCGACATGGAGCGCGGCAACGCCCAGTCCGGTGGCCGGGTCGGCGGCGCACCGCCGGACTTCCCGTCCCGCAACAACGCCAACCAGGCCACCGGCCCGGACGGCGTCGCGCCGACCACCAACATGTTCCTGTGGCAGCCGGCGGCCGGCCTGTTCTACCCGCCGTGCGTCGACGGCGACTACGACATGTCGGTGATCGGGCACGAGTACAGCCACGCCATCAGCGGCCGCATGATCGGCGGGCCGGACACCGGCTGGCAGGGCGCGCAGGCGGGCGCGATGAACGAGTCGCACTCCGACCTGTTCGCGATGGAGTACCTGTACGAGAACGGGTTCCGGCCCAAGGGCGACACCCCCTACGTCACCGGCGGCTACGTCACCGGCGACGACAAGGCGGGCATCCGCAACTACGACATGAGCCGAAGCCCGCTCAACTACAGCGACCTGTCCTACGACCTGGTCGGCCAGCAGGTGCACGCCGACGGCGAGATCTGGAGCGCGACCAGCTTCGACGTGCGCGCCGCGATGATCGCCCGGTACGGCCTCGGCACGCCCACCCTGCAGCGGGCCTGCGCGGACGGGACGGTGCCGGTGGAACGGTGCCCGGGCAACCGGCGCTGGGTCCAGTTGGAGTTCGACGCGTTGCTGCTCAACGCCTCCGGCGCGGTGAGCTACGTCGACATGCGCAACGCGATGCTCGCCGCCGACCAGATCCGGTTCGGCGGAGCCAACCAGGCGCTGATGTGGAACGCCTTCGCCGAGCACGGGTTGGGTCGCGGCGCCGCCAGCAACGGGCCCAACGACCAGGACGCGGTCCCGAGCTTCGCCTCGGACTTCGCCCGCAACGCCACCGTGCGGCTGGTCCCGATCGGCCAGGCCGGCTCCGCGCCGGTTCGGCTCTACGTCGGCGACTACGAGGCGCGGGCGATCCCGGTGGCCGACACCGACCCGAACACACCGCTGCCGGACACCGTGGAGATGGTGCCCGCGTCGTACACGTTCGTGGTGACCGGCGCCGGGGTCGGCAGCACCCGGCAGGAACGCCGGCTGCAGGCCGGTGAGCAGGCCGTGCTCGTGCCGGTGGTGCTGCGCAACGTGGCTTCGGCGAGCCAGGGTGCGACGGCCAGCGGTGACGGGGTCAACCTGAACCGGCTGATCGACGACACCGAGGGCACCAACTGGGCGTCGATCGGCTCGCCGGTGGCCGGCAAGTCGGTCATGGTCGACCTGGCCGGTGACCGCGCGCAGGCCGTCAGCCGGGTGCAGGTGAGCGCCCTGCTGCGGCCGGCCATCGAGGGCGACGCCGATCCGGGCGGGCAGAACCGGTTCACCGCGTTGCGGCAGTTCGAGGTGCTCGGGTGCAACGCCGAGTTCGGGCTGAACTGCGCCGACCCGGCGAGCTACCGGCGGGTGTTCGTCAGCCCGGCCGACGCATTCCCGGCGGACGTGCCGCGTCCGACGGCGCCGGACCTGAGCATGCGGTCGTTCCGCATCCTGCCCACCGTCGCCACCCATCTGATGATCAGGGTGCTGGCCAACCAGTGCACCGGCGCCCCCGCGTACGCCGGCCAGCAGCAGGCGGACCCGCGTTCGAACAGTGACTGCACCATCGGCAACCCGACGGTGGCGCAGACGGTCCGGATCTCGGAGTTCCAGGCCTTCGCGATCTGACCGGGGAGCGGACCGGCCCGGCGCCTGTCTGGCGCCGGGCCGGTTCCTTTCGTCAGTTCTGGTCGCTCTTCGGGAACTTGAACTTGGTGGGGTCGAAGCCCGGCGGCAGGTCGTTCAGCCCGGGCGGCAGCTCACGCAGGCTGGGCGGCAACGCCGAGAGGTCCGGCAGGCCGGCCGGGAAACCGGGCAGCCCGCCGCGCACCCGGGGTGGCGTGGGGCCGCGGCCCTTGCCCTTCTTGCCCTTCTTGCCGCGCTTGGTCGCCGACTTGCCGCGCGAGCCCGGCAGACCGAACCGGCCGGCCATCTGCTGCATCATCTTGCGCGCCTCGAAGAACCGGTTCACCAGATCGTTGACCTCGCGCACGGCGACGCCGGAGCCCTTGGCGATGCGCTGCCGGCGGGACGCGTTGATGATCTTCGGGTCGTTCCGCTCGGCCGGGGTCATGCCCCGGATGATCGCCTGCAGCCGGTCCAGGTGGCTGTCGTCCACCTGGGCCAGCGCGTCCTTCATCTGCCCGGCGCCGGGCAGCATGCCGAGCAGGTTCGCGATCGGCCCCATCTTGCGCACCGCGAGCATCTGCTCGAGGAAGTCCTCCAGGGTCAGCTCGCCGGTGCCGATCTTGGCCGCGGCCGCCTCGGCCTGCTGCGCGTCGAAGTGCTGCTCGGCCTGCTCGATCAGGGTCAGCAGGTCGCCCATGCCCAGGATCCGGCTGGCCATCCGGTCCGGGTGGAAGGCGTCGAAGTCCTCGAGCTTCTCGCCGTTGGAGGCGAACATGATCGGCGTGCCGGTGACCTCCCGCACGGACAGCGCCGCACCGCCACGGGCGTCGCCGTCGAGCTTGGTGAGCACCACGCCGGTGAAACCGACGCCGTCGCGGAACGCCTCGGCCGTGGTCACCGCGTCCTGGCCGATCATGGCGTCGACCACGAACAGCACCTCGTCCGGCTGGACCGCCTGCCGGATGTCCGCGGCCTGGCGCATCATGTCCTCGTCGATGCCCAGCCGGCCGGCGGTGTCCACCACGACCACGTCGTGCTGGGCCCGCTTGGCCTCCGCGACCCCGCGCCGGGAGACGTCCACCGGGTCGCCCACCCCGTTGCCCGGCTCCGGCGCGAACACCGGCACCCCGGCCCGCTCGCCGACCACCTGAAGCTGGGTGACCGCGTTGGGCCGCTGCAGGTCGGCCGCCACCAGCAGCGGCTTGTGCCCCTGGGTGCGCAGCCAGCGGGCCAGCTTGCCGGCCAGCGTGGTCTTACCGGAGCCCTGCAGACCGGCGAGCATGATCACCGTGGGCGGCGTCTTGGCCAGGTTGAGCCGGCGGGTCTCGCCGCCGAGGATGCCGATCAGCTCCTCGTTGACGATCTTGATAACCTGCTGGGCCGGGTTGAGCGCGGCGTGCACCTCCGCGCCCTTGGCCCGCTCCTTGACCTTGGCGATGAACGTGCGGACCACGGGCAGCGCGACGTCGGCCTCCAGCAACGCGATGCGGATCTCGCGCGCGGTGGTGTCGATGTCGGCGTCGGTCAGCCGGCCCTTGCCCCGCAGGTTCTGCAGGACGGCGGTCAGCCGGTCGGAGAGGGTGTCGAACACGTAAGCGAGGGTAGCCGGTCTGGGAAAACGGGATGGCCGTCCGGGTGCCGGAACGGTCCTAGAGTGTGGGGACGTGTCGAGGAAAACACTTCGCCTCGTCGGAATCGCCGTGGCCACGGTTCTGACCTCGAGCATGCTGCTGGCCACCCCGGCGTCGGCCGACCCGGCCCGCACCACGCCCGGGCCGTGCGGATACATCGAGACTCCGGACGAACCGGCCGCCCGCCCGGTCCACCTGCCACCCGACCCGCGCAAGACCCCGAACCGGGGCACGGTCGAGGTACTGCTGTGGACCAACTACGGCCCGATCCCGCTCACCCTGGACCGGGCCAAGGCGCCGTGCACCGTGCAGAGCTTCCTGCACCTGACCCGGCACGGGTTCTACAACCGGACGATCTGCCACCGGCTGACCGCCTACCCGACGCTGAAGGTGCTGCAGTGCGGCGACCCGAGCGGCACCGGTGAGGGCGGACCGGGCTACCGGTACAAGGACGAGCTGCCGACCGACCTGCAACCCTGGCCGGACGACCCGACCGGGGAGCGCAAGATCTACCCGCGGGCGACCCTGGCCATGGCCAACGCCGGCCCGGACACCAACGGCAGCCAGTTCTTCCTGGTCTACGCCGACTCCCGGCTGCGCCCGCTGTACTCGATCTTCGGATCGGTCCGGCCGGCCGGGCTGCACACGCTGGACCGGGTGGCCGCGGACGGGATCGCGCCGACTCCGGAGGACCCGGCACCGGTGGACGGCGCCCCGGCCCGCGGGGTGAACATCTTCCTCGCCCACCGGTTCTAGGACGCCAGCGCGGCTTCGATCCACTCGGCGACCGCGAACGCCTGGCGGTTGCCGGTCGCGATGATCTGCAGACCGACCGGCAACCGGCCAGGCGCCGGCATCGGCACGCTCAGCGCCGGGAAGCCGGTGGCGTTCAGCGGGCGGTTGTTGCGCAGCAGCAGGTCGCGCACCGGCTGCCGGCCACCGGCCACGTCGGCCTCCTCGGCGTCCAGCGGCGGCGCCACGATCGGCACGGTCGGCAGCAGCACGGCATCCACCGTGGCCAACAGGCGGCCCAGATCGGCGGCCAGCCGCGGCATCCGCTCCCGGGCCCGGACATAGCGCCAGCCCGGCACGTTGGCCGCGTCGCGCAGCCGCTGCCGAAGGTCCGGCTGGTAGTCCTCCAGCGGGGCGTCCAACGCGTTGTGCACGGCCGCGGCCTCCGGGCCCTGCAGATCGAACGCGGTCTCGGCGAGCAGCCGCCAGTCCGGCGGCTTGACCTCCACCACCCAGGCGCCGGCGTCGGCGAGCCGGTCCAACCCGGACCGGTAGGCGTCGGCCACCTCGGCGGCGCAGTCCAGCAACTCGGGA
The DNA here is from genome assembly GCF_035712165.1 of Actinophytocola sp. GTDB lineage: Bacteria > Actinomycetota > Actinomycetes > Mycobacteriales > Pseudonocardiaceae > DASYTH01. The sequence continues at coordinate 8,512 of NZ_DASTBH010000144.1, forward strand.
TCGGCCAGCACCCCCAGCCGGGGTGCCGACAGCGCCTCGGCGGCCAGGTCCACGCCGGCGAGCACCCCGGCGACATAGCGGGCGTCGGCAACCGAAGCGGTCAGCAAGCCGACCCGGTCCAGGCTTCTGGCCAGCGGAAACACCCCGTCGATCGGCAGCGTGCCGCGTTCCGGCAGGGCGCCGACGGCGCCACACAGCGCGGCCGGGATGCGCACCGAACCGGCGGTGTCCGTGCCGAGCGCGACCGGCACGATGCCAGCGGCCACCGCGGCGGCCGACCCCGCGCTGGAGCCGCCGGTCATCCGGGTCGGGTCGTGCGGGTTGCGGCACGGGCCGGCCGCGTTGGACGTCCCGGTGCAGCCGTAGGCGAACTCGTGGCTGTGAGTAAGCCCGACGAGCACCGCGCCGGCCGCCCGGGCGCGGCGCACCACCTCGGCGTCCGCGCCGGCCACCCGCCCGGCGAACACCCGCGAGCCGCAGGTGTGCGGCATCCCCGCGACCGCGATGATCTCCTTGACCAGCAGCGGAATCCCGGCCAGCGGTCCGGTCAGGTCGGCGCTGCTGGCGTGCGGGTCCAGGTGCACGACCGCGCCCAACCCGGCATGCTCGCGGGCCCGCTGCAGGGCCTGCTCGGTCAGTTCGGCGGGGTCGGTCCGGCCGGCGCGCACCCCGGCCGCAGTGACTTCGATCACTGCTCCAGCATCGCACGACGCCCGGACAGGGCCCGACCCCTCGACGGGCCCTGTCTCGGCCTCCCTCTTGCGATCGAGCCTGCCCGCCGGACACTCCCAACTTGAGCGGGACGACCCCCAACCCGGCTAGGTAGGACTACGCGACTCAGCAGGCGGCGAGCACGGCGCGTTCGATGGTGCGGCGCCACTGCGTGTCCGGGGTGGCGCCGCCGATGACGGCGAGGCTGAACGAGGCGACGGCGGTGCCGCCGAGTTGGGTGGCACGGGCCCACAGGACGTCGGCGCCGCAGCGTTCCAGCGCCTCGGCGACGCTGTGCAGCAGGCCGATCCGGTCGGCCGCGCGCAACTCCAGGACCACGGCGCCGGAGTTCTCCCCGCCGGCCTCGTCGTCGAACCACAGCGCCCGGGGCTCCGGGGCGTCGGCCGGGCGGCCGCCGTAGTCACGCTCCTTGGCGGCCAGTTTCTCGGTCAGCTCCAGGGTTCCGCCGATCGCCCGGGCGAAGTGCTCGCGCAGCAGGGCCGGGTTGGGCAGCGAGCCGAACCGGGGCGAGACCGTGAACACGTCCACCGCCGCGCCGGCATGGCTGGTCAGCGTCGCCGCGTGCACCTGCAGCGAGTGCAGCGCGAGCACCCCGGCCGCGCGGGACAGCAGACCGGGCCGGTCCGGGGCGACCAGCGTGATCGTCGACAGCGCGCCGGCGCCCTCGATCATCACGTCCGGGCGGCCGGCGGCGGCGACCGTCTCGGCGAGCGCGCGCTGCGCGGGGTCGATCGCGGCCGGGCCCTCGTGCGACTCGCCGGCCATCCGCCTACGGCACCGGGCCACCAGATCGCCGATCAGCCGGGCCTTCCACTCCGACCACACCCCCGGACCGGTGGCCAGGGCGTCCACTTCGGACAGCGCGTGCAGCAGTTCGAGCAGCACCGGGTCGCCGTCCAGGGT
>NZ_DASTBH010000145.1:0-3086 GCF_035712165.1 Actinophytocola sp.
GCACATGCCGAAGTATGTGTACGACTTCAGCGAGGGCAACCGCGGTATGGCGGATCTGCTCGGGGGGAAGGGCGCCAATCTGGCTGAGATGACCGCGATGGGCCTGCCGGTGCCGCCGGGTTTCGTTATCACCACTGAGGCCTGCCGCATCTTCCTGGACAAGGGGCAGCCGCCGGCCGGCCTGGCCGCGGAGGTGGACGCGCAGCTGCATGCCTTGGAGGGTGTGCTGGGCCGCAAGCTCGGGCAGGTCGACCAGCCGCTGCTGGTCGCGGTGCGCTCCGGTGCCCGGTTCTCCATGCCCGGGATGATGGAGACGGTGCTCAACATCGGCCTGACCGATGAGTCCGTGGTGGGGCTGGCGAACTGGTTCAGCGACCCGCGGCTGGCCTGGGACTCCTACCGGCGGCTGCTGCAGATGTTCGGCCAGACCGTGCTGGGCCTCGACGCGCAGCTGTTCGGGTCGGCGCTGGAGGCGGCCAAGGCGGCCAAGGGCGTGCGCACCGACCTCGGTCTGGACGCCGAGGACCTGCGCCGGCTGGTGCACGAGTTCAAGGCGATCATCCGCGAGCACACCGGCCGTGAGTTCCCGCAGGATCCCCGCGAGCAGCTCGACCTGGCGATCCGGTCGGTCTTCGACTCCTGGAACACCGAACGCGCCCGGATCTACCGGCGCACCGAACACATCCCCGAAGACCTCGGTACCGCCGTCACCGTGTGCGCGATGGTGTTCGGCAACGTGGGCCACAACTCCGGCACGGGCGTGGCGTTCACCCGCGACCCGGCCACCGGCGCGCCCGGCGTGTACGGCGACTACCTGCCCAACGCGCAAGGCGAGGACGTGGTCGCCGGCATCCGCAACACCCTGCCCCTACAACAGATGGCCGAACTGCAGCCGCAGCCCTACCGGGAGCTGATGGAGATCATGCGCCGGCTCGAGGAACATTACCGGGACCTGTGCGACATCGAGTTCACCATCGAACGCGGCAAACTCTGGATGCTGCAGACCCGGGTGGGCAAGCGGACCGCGGCCGCCGCGTTCCGCATCGCCGCCGCGCTGTGCGACCAAGGACTCATCGACGCCGACGAGGCGCTGCGCCGAGTCACCGGCGCCCAGCTCACCCAGCTCATGTTCCCCCGGTTCAGCACCGACGCCACGATCCGACCGGTCACGACCGCCGTGCCCGCCTCGCCGGGCGCCGTGGCCGGGCAGGCGGTGTTCGACTCGCCGACCGCGGTCAGCCGGGCCGCCGACGGTGTGCCGGTGATCCTGGTGCGCCGAGAGACCAACCCCGACGACCTCGACGGCCTCATCCACGCCCGTGGCGTGCTGACCACCCGCGGCGGCAAAACCTCCCACGCCGCCGTGGTGGCCCGCGGGCTGGGCCGCACCTGCGTGTGCGGCGCCGAAGAATTGGACATCGACCCCGCCGCCCGACGGTTCACCACCCCCGACGGCACCATCGTGGCCGAAGGCGACATCATCTCCATCGACGGCACCACCGGCGCGGTGTACCTGGGCGAGGTCCCCGTCGTGCCGTCACCGGTGGTGGAGTACTTCGAGGGCACCCGCACACCGGACAGCGACCTGCTGCGGGCCGTCGACCAGATCATCCGCCACGCCGACGCCCGCCGCCGGCTCGGGGTGCGGGCCAACGCCGACACCCCCAGCGACGCCCAACGAGCCCGCAAGTTCGGAGCACACGGCATCGGACTGTGCCGCACCGAGCACATGTTCCTCGGCGACCGGCGCATCCTCGTGGAACGGCTGATCCTCGCCCAGGACGCGACCGAACGCGACACCGCCCTGGCCGAGCTGCTCGTCCTGCAGCGGCAAGACTTCGCGCAGATCCTCACGGCGATGGACACCCTGCCGGTGACCATCCGGCTGCTCGACCCACCCCTGCACGAGTTCCTCACCGACCGCACCGAACTCTCGCAACGGGTCGCGGTCGCCAACGCGCTCGGCAAACCCGACACCGAGGCCACCCGGCTGCTGCACGCCGTCAACCGGCTGCACGAACAGAACCCGATGCTCGGCCTGCGCGGAGTGCGGCTCGGCCTGGTCACCGCCGGCCTCTACGAGATGCAGGTCCGAGCCATCGCCGAAGCCACCGCAGACCGAATCCGCTCCGGCGGCCGACCCCGCGTGGAGATCATGATCCCACTGATCAGCGACCCGAAAGAACTGGAGATCATCGCCAGCCGGGCCCGGCAGATCCTCAACCAGGTCAGCGCGGAGCACAGCGTCGACCTCCACCCCGAGATCGGCGCGATGATCGAACTACCCAGAGCCGCCCTGATGGCAGCCCGCATCGCCGAAACAGCACAATTCTTCTCCTTCGGCACCAACGACCTGACCCAAACCACCTGGGGCCTATCCCGCGACGACGTGGAGGCGGAGTTCCTGCCCGCCTACCTCGAGCAGGGCATCCTGGACATCTCACCATTCGACACCATCGACCGCGACGGTGTCGGCCAACTCATGGCCATCGCCACCGACCGCGGCCGAACCACCCGCCCCGACCTCACCCTGGGTGTGTGCGGCGAGCACGGCGGCGACCCGGCCTCGATCCAGTTCTTCCACCACATCGGACTGGACTACGTGTCGTGCTCACCGTTCCGGGTGCCGATCGCGCGCCTGGAAGCCGGCCGGGCCGCGGTCGGCGAGTCACACCGCGTCTCCGACAGCCGCTGACCATCGGGACATCCCGCCAATCCGGCGGGACACGGCCGATGGACACGTCCTGCGCAAGCTGCCGAAGGCCCTGCCCATTCCCGAAGGGCTGCGCCGTAACGGCATTTCGCAGCGGCAGTTCAACATGGGCGTTGGCATCGTGGGTCTGGTGATGAGCGCTGCAGCGGCGCTTGGTGTGAGGTCGAACGGGCGATCGCCCGTCTTTCGTGGAGTCCTGCTGGGGTTCGGGTTACACGGTTTCGGGCACCTGGCCATGGCGGCCGCAGCGCGACAGTACGTGTCCGGTGCGGTCACCGCCCCGACCATGGTGATCCCGTTCTGGCTCTGGGCTCGCCGGGAACTCGCCATGGAGGGCATCCTCGACATCGACCGCACCACAGTAGCCGTGGCG
>NZ_DASTBH010000146.1:0-30894 GCF_035712165.1 Actinophytocola sp.
ACGTCGGCTGCGCGCTGGCCGGGCTGCTGCCGGCGCGGTCCCGGGTACACCTGTCCGCGCTACGCGCGCCCGCGCTCCGGTTCGTCGCGATCCAGGCCGGCGTGTTCGCACTGGCTGGGCTGATGGCCGTGGTCTCCGGGATCCGGCCGCCCGCGGCGCTGGAGTTCGGCGCGGTCGCCGGGGTGACCGCGATCGCGCTTCTGGTCGCCTGGCTGCTGCACCGTCCACAGTGAACAGATGCGGGTACGGTGTCGGGCAGGCGATTCGCGCAGGCTGATCGGCAGCACGCACGCGAAACGTAGCCGCAATGGTCTGGACCGTAAGGCGACTAGCCTCACACCGGGTGACCCCCACATGGGGGCACGTTCAGTGGGACGATGAAGACATGGCGCTGAAGTCGAAACCGACCCGGATCGTGATCCTGGGCGGCGGATACGTCGGCCTGTACACGGCTCTCGGCCTGCAGCGCAGGCTCCGGGCCGGCGAGGCCTCCGTGACCGTGATCGATCCCCAGCCACACATGACCTACCAGCCGTTCCTGCCCGAAGCCGCGGGCGGCGCGATCGAACCACGGCACGTGGTCGTCCCGTTGCGGCGCGTGCTGAAGCGCTGCCACATCCTCAACGTTCGGGTCACCGCGATCGAGGATTCCCGCAAGACGATCACCGTGTGCAAACCGGATGGCACCACCGAGGAGGTCGGCTACGACGTCCTCGTCGTGGCGCTCGGTTCGGTCGCCCGGCTGCTGCCCATTCCCGGCCTCGCCGAGCGGGGAATCGCGTTCCGCACCATCGGCGAGGCGATCTACCTGCGCAACCACGTGCTGGCCAAGCTGGACGAGGCGGCCGTCACCGACGACCCGGTCACCCGCGCGAAGCTGCTCACCTTCACCTTCGTCGGCGGCGGGTTCGCCGGGATCGAGGCACTGGGTGAGCTGGAGGACATGGCCCGGTTCGCCACCCGGTACTACTCGACCATCGAGCCGTCGGACCTGCGCTGGGTGCTGGTGGAGGCCGCCGGCCGGATCCTGCCCGAGGTGCGGCCGAGCCTGGGCGTGTACACGGTGCTGCAGTTGGAGAAGCGCGGCATCGAGGTCTATCTGTCCACACTGGCGAAGTCGTTCGAGGACGGGCACGTGGTCCTGTCCGACGGCACCGAGTTCGACAGCGACACCATCGTCTGGACGGCCGGGGTCAAGGCCAACCCGGTGCTCGCCGACTCCGACCTGCCGCTCGACGAGCGCGGCCGGATCCGGACCGGCGCGACCCTGCAGGTCGAGGGCCGGCCCGGGGTGTGGGCCGCGGGTGACAACGCCGCGGTGCCCGACCTGTCCCGGATCGACGAGGACCCGGACGCGGTGTGCCAGCCCAACGCGCAGCACGCCGTCCGGCAGGCCGGGGTGCTGGCCAGAAACATCGTCGCCACGTTGCGCGACCAGGCGCCGAAGGCCTACCGGCACCGCAACGCCGGCTCGGTGGCGAGCCTGGGCCTGCACAAGGGCGTGGCCGATGTCTACAACGTCAAGCTGAAGGGCCTGCCGGCCTGGCTGGCGCACCGTGGATACCACGTGGCGCGGGTGCCCACCTTCAACCGGAAAGCACGGGTGGTCGCCGACTGGTTACTCGGTGGTCTGTTCCGGCGCGAAGTCATCTCGATGGGCCAGATCAGCAATCCTCGTGCGGAGTTTGCCCGAGTCTCACAAAGTTGATACATCCTGACTGGTCCAATCGGCCGGAAGCCATCGAGTGCATTCGGCGCTAAACGGCCTATGTGTACAGGGCCAACGGCGCAGTTGCATAAAAGTGGCCCCGAACAGCGTGTTCGCGCTTTAGGCTTCGCCTGCCCCCGTAGCCCAACTGGCAGAGGCGGCCCCCTTAAAAGGGGTGTAGTGCCGGTTCAAATCCGGTCGGGGGCACCACTCCAGCTTTCCTAGCTGGGAATGATCACTTAGTGCGCTTGTTCCGTTCCGGACAGTTAGTCCGCGCCATTTACGGAAGGTAGTCGCTCAAGTGCTGTTCGTATTTTCTTGAAGTATTCGACGATGCCCGAAATGTATGTACGGATAGTTAACGGTTGATGACTCTGCGTTTCTCGCTGCGCAGCGCGCCGTCCAGCCACCAGACCGCCTCGACCACCACGATGCCCACCGCCGCGCAACCCAGTGCGATCAGGTTCTGGTTCCAGTCGGTGGGGTCCATGCCCAGGAACGTGCGCAGCCCCGGGACCAGCAGCGTCAGCACCAGCGGCAGCGCGGAGAGCACCACCATGCCGGCCAGCAGCAGGACCTTCCACCACGCGTAGGGCCGGGCGATGATCGCCAGCACCCACAGCGCGATCGCGACCAGCGTGATCCACGCCGTGGTGGCGTCCTGCATGACCTCGACGTCGGCCGGTCCGGCATCGCGCCGGGCCAGCAGGTAGGCGACGAAGGTGGCCGTGGCGATCACGACGCCGGCCGGCACCGCCATCCGCATCACCCGGCGCACGAACCCGGTGCGGGCCCGCTCGTTGTTGGGCGCCAGCGCCAGGAAGAACGCCGGCACGCCGATGGTGAACCAGCCGATGATCGACACGTGCCGGGGCAGGAACGGGTAGGGCACCCCGGCCAGGCCCACCATCAGCGCCAGCAGGACCGAGTAGACCGTCTTGGTCAGGAACAGGTTGGCGACCCGCTCGATGTTGCCGATCACCCGCCGGCCCTCGGCCACGACGTAGGGCAGGGTGGCGAACTTGTTGTCCAGCAACACGATCTGCGCCACCGCCCGGGTGGCCGGGCTGCCCGCACCCATCGCCACGCCGATGTCGGCGTCCTTGAGCGCGAGCACGTCGTTCACCCCGTCGCCGGTCATCGCCACGGTGTGCCCGCGGGACTGCAGCGCGCCGACCATGGCCCGCTTCTGCGCCGGGGTGACCCGGCCGAACACGGTGCCCTGCTCCACGGCGTCGGCCAGCGGGTCGCTGTCCTCGGGCAGTTCCCGGGCGTCCACCGGGCTCGTGGCGTTCGGCAGGTCGAGCGAGGCGGCCACCGCGCCGACCGACAGCGCGTTGTCGCCCGAGATCACCTTCACCGTGACGTCCTGCTCGGCGAAGTAGTCCAGGGTGTCCTTGGCGTCCGGGCGCACCTTCTGTTCCAGCACCACGTGCGCGACCGGGGTCACCGTGCCCGGCGCGTCCGCCGCGTCCACCGGGGTCGAGGCCATGCCGAGCAGCAGCACCCGCAGCCCCGCCGCGCCGATCTGTTCGGCCTGCTCGCGCTGCGGGTCGCCGGGCGGCAGCAGCACGTCGGAGGCACCGAGCACCCAGTTGCCCTGGCCGTCGAAGGTCACGCCGCTCCACTTGCGGGCCGAGGAGAACGGGGCGATGGTGCCCGGCGTCCACCCCGGATCGTCCGGATAGGCATCGATGATCGCCTGCAGGCTGGCGTTGGGCCGGGGGTCCACGGTGCCCAGCGCGCCGAGCGCAGCCGCGGTCTGCTCGGCGGTGGCGGCGCCGACCGGCCGGACCTCGGCCAGCCGCATGCCGTTCTCGGTCAGCGTGCCGGTCTTGTCCGCGCAGACCGTGTCCACCCGGGCCAGGCCCTCGATCGCCGGCAGTTCCTGCACCAGGCACTGCCGCTTGCCCAGCCGGACCACGCCGACCGCGAAGGCGATGCTGGTGAGCAGGACCAGGCCCTCCGGCACCATCGGGACCAGCGCCGCGACCATGCCGCGCAGCGCGTCCGGCAGCGCCTGGTCGCCGGCCAACTGGTTGTAGATGGTCAGCGCGCCGGCCGGGACCAGCAGGTAGGTGATGAACTTGAGGATCTTGTTGATCCCGTTGCGCAGCTCCGAGTTGACCAGGGTGAACTTGCTGGCCTCCTCGGCCAGCCGGGCGGCGTAGGCGTCCCGGCCGACCTTGGTCGCCCGGTACAGGCCGGTGCCGGCGACCACGAAGCTGCCGGAGAGCACCTGGTCGCCGGGCCGCTTGACCACCGGGTCGGACTCGCCGGTCAGCAGCGACTCGTCGACCTCCAGCGCCTCGGCGTCGAGCACCAGACCGTCCACGACGATCTTGTCGCCGGAGCCGAGCTCGATGACGTCGTCCAGCACGACCTCGTTCGGCGTCAGCTCACGGGTGTCGGCATGGGTGTCGAAGTCCCGGCGCACCCGGGGGCGGGCCTGCCCGACGATCGCCAGCCGTTCCAGGGTGCGCTTGGCCCGCAGCTCCTGGATCATGCCGATCGCGCTGTTGACGATGATCAAGCCGCCGAACAGGCCGTCCTGGATCGGACCGACCACCAGGATGATCGCGAACAGCACGCCGAGGATGGCGTTGATCCTGGTGAGCACGTTGGCCCGGATGATCTCGCCGACGCTGCGGCTGGCGCGGGCCGGCACGTCGTTGGTCTGTCCGGCGTCGATCCGCTGTTGGACCTCGGCCGGGGTGAGTCCCCGCTCTATCTGGGACGCGAGCACTGGGCCTGACGACATGGGTCTGACCATAGGCGAGAGTCGTTCGTCCGATGTGTCACCCACGAAGGTTTGGTCTTGTTACCGTGGGGTAGGTCGACAGGGCAGGTGCCGTGTGCGGCGCGACACGAGGGAGTGCTGATGCCGATCGAGGTCGTCTACGAACGGCGGGGCCGGGGCACTCCGCTGGTGCTGCTGCACGGCATCGGACACCGGTGGCAGGCCTGGGAGCCGGTGCTGGACCGGCTGGCCGGCCACCACGACGTGATCGCCGTGGACCTGCCGGGCTTCGGGGCTTCGCCGCTGGTGGCGGACCGGGAGTACACCATGCCGGCCGCGGTGGCGATGGCCGCCGAGATGTTCGAGTCGTTCGGCCTGGACCGCCCGCACGTGGCCGGCAACTCGCTGGGCGGCGTGCTCGCCCTCGAACTGGCCTCCCAGGGCCTGGTCAGCTCCGCCACCGCCCTCGCGCCGGCCGGGTTCTGGAACGCCGGCGGCCGGGCCTGGGCCCTCGGCCTGCTCACCGTTCTTCGCCTGACCGGCCGGGCTCCTGGCTGGCTGCGCACCGCGTTCGTGCACGGCCGGCCGACCCGTCTGCTCGCCGCCGGCATGCTGTTCGGCAAGCCCGCCCGCCTGTCCGCCGAGATGGTCCTGGCCGACCTGGACGCCTTCGTCGGCTGCACCGCGTTCGACCTGGTGGCCCGCGCCGGCCGGGACTACACCTTCGCCAGCCCCGCTCCGACCGTCCCGGTCACCGTCGGCTGGGGAACCCGCGACCGGATCCTGTGGCCCCGCCAGGCCCGCCGGGCCGCCGAGCTCCTGCCCGGCGCCGAACACGTCCTGCTGACCGGCTGCGGTCACATCCCCATGGGCGACGACCCCGACCGCGTCGCCGGCCTCATCATCGACACCTGCGCCCGCACCACCCTGGACACCGCGGCCTGACCGCGTCGGTGGTCAGCGGGTGGGGTTGTCCTTGAGGGGCTTGGGGGGCGGAAAGAGGAGGGTGTCCTCGAAGTGCAGCTCCTGGTCGGCGGGAGCGAGCGTGGCGGTGACGCGTTCGACGAGTTGGTAGGTGTCGCGCAGCTGGGCGGCCAGCTGGTCGCGGAGCGCGCTGAGCCGGTCCAACTCGGCGTTCGCGGCGGTGATGCGACGGTCGGCTTCCTGGGTGGCCTCGCGGATCCGGCCCGCTGCTTCGGCTTCCGAGGCGGCGCGGCGGGTCTCGATCTCCTTGCGCAGGGCTTCGCGTTTGGCGTTCATCGACTCGGAGAACTCGCGGTCGATGCGGATGCGGTCGCGTTCGGCCTCGGCGTCGATCTGGACGCGCCGGCGTTCGGCGGCCGTGGTCATCTCCTCGGCCCGGGCACGGGCGTCGGCCATGATCGCCTGGTGCGCGGTGTGGATCTCCTGGTGTTGCCGGTCCAGTTCGGCGAGCAGCGCCTGGTAGCGCTCGCGTAGCGCGACGGAGGCCTGCTCGGCGGCGGCCCAGGTGTGTTCGGCGGCGGCCTGGGCCCGGGCGGTGATCTCGGCGGCCTGGGACCGGGCCACGGCGAGGCCGCGGGCGCCGCGCTCGTCGCGGGGGTCGAAGCCGGGCGTGCCCGGCGGCGGCATCGGCCCGGCAGGCGCGGCCGGACCCGGCCCGGCGGGTGCCGGCTGCGGGGCAGACCCGGACGGTGTGGCCGGGGCGGTCGGGGTGACCGGCCGGGCGGCGATCTCGGCGCGGGCGGACTCCAGTTGGGCGGCGAGCTCCTGGTGCTGACGGCGCAGTTGGTCGCGCTCGGCGTGCGCCGCCCGGACGTCGGCTTCGAGCCGCTGGACGTGCTGGGTCACCTGACCACGGTCGTAACCGTTGCGCACCACGGGGAACGTCGCACCTGGTTTGGGGTCCTCGCCGTCTGCCATTCTCCGACCGTACTCGGAGGGTCGCTGTTCGACACGGCGCAGGGTGCGTCGTCAGGTCAGGTCGTAGGCCGTCGGGTGACGCGGCTGGTAGAGGCCGATCTCCCCGGCGCCGGGCACCCGCAGCGTGGTCAGCCGGCCCCAGCCCTGGTCGCTGATCCCGCCGGTGAACTCGACGCCCTTGCCGGTCAGGTCGGCGATGGTGGCCTCGAGGTCGTCGCACATCAGGTACAGCTCGTGCCGGCCGGGCTGCTCCGCCGGGTGCACGGCCAGCTCCGCGGGCGGTGACCGGAAGATCAGCCAGCCATCACCGGCGTCCACATGGGACAGGCCGAGGACGTCGCGCAGGAACCCCCGCGCCGCCTCGGCATCGGTGGCGTACATGATCGTGTGCGCGCCGGTGATCACCAGTGGAATCCTCTCGTGAGCCGGGCCAGCGCGGTGGCCGCGGCGGACAGATGGCGTTCGCCCTTGCCGAGCCGGACCCGGCCGGTGCCGCCTGCGGCGGTCGAGTCGGGGAAGATCCGGTAGCCCTGGTAGGCCACCGCGTCGACCAGCCCGGGCGCCATTGTGTACGCGGCCTGGATCAGGTAGCCGGTCGGGGTGCTCACCTGCTTGGGCCGGTCTCGCAGGGCGGTCAGCACCAACTCCGCGGCCTGCTCGGGCGACCGCGCCGGTAACGCGTCGTAGAACCGGGTCGGCCGGATCATCGGGGTGCGCACCAGGGGCATGTGCACGGTGGTGAACGTGATCCCGGCGCCGTGGGTCTCCGTCGCCGCGATCCGGCTGAAGTAGTCCAGCGCGGCCTTGGACGCCACGTAGGCGGAGAAGCGCGGCGCGACGCCCTGCACGCCCATCGACGACACGTTGACGATGTGCCCGAACCGTCGCTCCACCATGTGCGGCAGCAGCCCGAGGACCAGCCGCACCGCCGCGAAGTAGTTGATCGCCATGGCCCGCTCGAAATCGTGCATCCGGTCGTAGGACAGCTGGATCGAGCGCCGGATCGACCGGCCGGCGTTGTTCACCAGCATGTCCACCGCGGGCTGCTCGGTGAGCATCCGCTCGACCGTCTTGTGCACCGCCTCCGCGTCGGTCAGGTCGCACGGGTAGCAGTCAGCGTGCCCGCCGGCCGCCTCGATCTCGGCACGCACCTCCGCCAACTCCTCCGCGCGGCGCGCGACCAGCAGCGGTATCCCGCCCGCCGCGGCCACCTTCAGCGCGGTGACCCGACCGATGCCGGAGGACGCGCCGGTGATCACGATCCGGCGGCCGTCGAGCACGCCGCGACCCCCGGACCGGCGGGCGCGGAACGGGTCGAGGTGGCGTTCCCAGTACCGCCACAGCGTCCGGGCGTAGCCGGCCAGGTCCGGCACCTCCAGCCCGCTGCCGGCCAGGGCGGCCCGGGTGCGGGCGTTGTCGAACACCGGCTCGAAGGTGAGTACGCCCAACACCTCCGGTGGGATGCCGAGCCGGTCGAGCACCGCGTCCCGGGCGATGGTCACCCCGGGCACGTGCTCGGTCAGCCGGGCCAGGCCGACCAGCGGACCGGTCAGCCGCCTGGTCAACTCGGCGGTGGCCACCGGCGCCCCCGCGGCCCGGGCGAAGCAGTCGTAGACCGTCCGCGCCGCCTGCGGTTGCGGGTTGACCAGGTGGAACGTGCGCCCGTCCAGGCCGGGCTGGCCGGCCAGGTACGCGAGGGCCGCGGCGACATGGTCGACCGGCACGATGTTGGTGTCGCCGATGTCCGGGAAGACCAGCGGCAGGCCGGGCAGCCGGCCGAGCCGGGCCAGCGCGGGGAACAGGTAGTACGGCCCGTCGATCTTGTCCATCTCGCCGGTGACCGAATGGCCGACGACGATCGAGGGCCGGTAGATCCGCCAGGCCACCGAGGTCTGCGTGCGGACCAGCCGTTCGGACTCGAACTTGCTGCGGTGGTACGGGGTGGGCAGCCGTTGGCCGGCGTCGAACATGTCCTCGGTGAAGGTGCCGCGGTAGTCGCCCGCGACCGCCACCGAGGAGACGTGGTGCAGGCAGCCGGCCTGGATCGCCGCGGCCAGCGCGACCACGTTGGCGGTGCCCGCCACGTTGGCCGCGAGGCTGGCCTCCTCGCCCGCGGTGAGGTCGTAGAGCGCGGCGAGGTGCACGAGGTGATCGACCGCGCCGGACAGCGTGGCGAGCACCTCCGGCGCGAGCCCCAGCTCCGGCTCGCGCACGTCGCCGACCACGGTGCGCAGCTTCTCCGGGTTGGGCCAGCGCTGCGCCAGCGTCGCCAGCCGGTCCCGGGATGGCTCGCGCACCAGCACCCACACCCGGTCGGTGTCCGCCCTCGGCAGCAGTTCCGCCACGAGGTGTCGCCCGATCAGTCCGGTCGCGCCGGTCACGAGGTAAGTCGCCATGGCCAAGAGCCTTCCACCGCTGCCCGCAGCGCGGCGACATTCGCGGCCCGTCCTCCGCGAGTCCCCATTTCGGGACGGGCGAGTTCCCCCGTCGGGTTACCCGGCCAGCGGTTTGGGCAGGGCCCGCAGCGCATCCAGCACGGCCGCGTCCTGCAGCTTCATCCAGGCGATCACTTCGGAGTAGGTGGCGCACACCGTGTCCGGCTTGGTGCACACCTCGGCCAGGAACCGCTCCGCCGCCGCGGCGAACGCACCGCCGGACCAGTCGTTGAAGTGGTTGCCCACCAGCAGCGGGGCCCGGTTGCCGCCCAGCGCCGCCGCGTAGGCCGACCGGTAGGTGTCCAGCGCGATCGTGGTGAACTCCTCGGCCCGGGCCGGCTCCTCCTTGGCCCGGTTCATCCCGAACCACAGGTTGTAGTCCATCATGATCACCTTGCGGTTGCGCAGCGCCGGCACCCGCATCTCGGGCAGCGTGAACTGCCAGACCCCGTCGTGCATGGCGGGCCAGGCGATGCCGTCGGACACCTGGCTCGCGTCGTAGTCCATGCCGCGCGCGGCCAGTGCCGGCAGCAGCGCCTCGGGGCGGGCCTCCAGGCAGGGCGTGCGGCCGCCCTGCACGGCGTCGCCCGCGAGCTTCAGTTCGGGCGCCGCGCCGAGGATGCCGAAGAACTGGGACAGTTCGCTGGACCAGTCGGCCGTCGTCCACGGTGCGGCGCCGGGCGCGGCTCCCTTGCAGAAGTGCCCGTTGTAGTGGGTGCCGATCTCGTGCCCGGCCCGCACCGCGGCGCTCAGGTCGGCGATGCGCTCCCGGACCTGCTCGGCCGTGCCGCCGAAGCCGATCGCCGATTCGCCCTGGGGATGGCCGGGCCCGGTGTACTCGCCCTTGCGCTCGTCGGGCAGCAGGTAGACGCCGGACAGAAAGGCGGTGAGATGGGCGCCGCTCGCCTCGGCCGCCGGCAGCAGCCGCTGCCAGACCTCGTGCGAGCCGGCGCCGTCGAAGGAGAACAGCACGAACTGGGGCGGCAGCTCGTCCGGTGCGTACCGGCGCAGCCACGGCGGTTTCGTCTCGGCGGTCTCGGCCACCGCCGTGGCCGGCGTCGTGGACCGGTCGTGGTCCGGCCGCACGGTGCCGATCCCCAGCAGGATCACGAACGTCACGGTCAGACCCGCCGCGACGCCGATCGGACCCCATCTCCTGCGCGTCGCCATCACTGGTCCCCGATGCCGGTCGTCCTTCATCCTCGATCGAGGGAAGTTCTGTCGCTCAAAGTAGTCGTGAGCGGAGTAGACCGGTGGGAGCGACACGATCCGGTGTAATCGTTGGCGTGAGATGGCCCAATCGGGTTTGTGACAACCTGGGACGGGTTACTGTGTGCCCGTTGCCCGAGGTGGGTAAAGTCGGCTTTACCTAGGCGGGAACCGACCGGCTTGCTAGGTCGTTGAACCCGGTGAAGGCGCCATCAGGCTTCCAGGAGGAACAGGTGCGTTCTACGAGCAATCCCGCGTTCCGCAACCTGCCGGTCGGCGGGTCAGGCGGGTACGCGGGCTTCCAGACACAAGCCCAGGGCACCCCGGTCGAGCCGGGTTACGGCTATGCCCCGCCCACCACCGGCGATCGTCCGATGACGGTCGACGACGTGGTGACCAAGACGGCCGTGACCCTTGGCACGACGATCGTGGTCGGCGTGCCGCTGACCCTCGCCGTCAAGGCCGGGGCCATCTCGCCGTGGCCGCCGACGATCATCGGGATGCTGGCCGGGCTGGTCCTGTCCCTGGTCATCATCTTCAAGCGGAACCCCAACCCGGGTCTGGTGCTCGCCTACGCCGTCGCCGAGGGTCTGTTCCTCGGTGGCATCACCGGCGTGTTCGAGATCTGGTTCCCGGGCATCGCGATCCAGGCCGTGATCGGCACCTCGCTGGTGTTCATCACGATGCTGATCGTCTACCGCACCGGCGCGATCCGGGTGACCCCGAAGCTCACCCGATGGATCATCGGCGCGACCGTGGGCGCCGCCGGCCTGATGCTGATCCACCTGCTGCTGGCGCTGTTCGGCGTCAACTCGGGCATGCGCTCCGCCGGCACGCTCGGCATCGTGATCAGCCTGCTGTTCATCGGCATCGCGGCGTTCAACTTCCTGCTCGACTTCGACATGGCCGACCAGATGATCCGTACCGGCGCGCCGGCGAAGTTCGCCTGGTACGTGGCCTTCGGCCTGCTGGTCACGCTGGTCTGGCTGTACCTGGAGATGCTGCGCCTGCTGTCCTATCTACAGAGCGATTAGCGCTTGCCTCGCAAGGGAAGGGCGTCCGGCCGCTTGGCCGGGCGCCCTTTTCGTATGTCCCCCCGCAACCGGCCGGTGTGGCGAGTCCTACACTGAGGCCCAGGTTCTTGTGAAGTGATTCACAGGCGAGTGACCGAGCTTGTGAAGATTTTCACAAGCGCCCGCACCGGTAGAAGTTAGGTCCGCCTTACTACTTCGGTCAAGGTGCGCGACCCATAGGGTGCCAGCGAGGATCGGGGAAAGGACGACGCAGGTGTCACTGGGCCAAACCATGAGTGCAGCGCTCCGCCAACCCGAGATTCCGGCCGCGGTCTCCTCGAGCCTGACGATCTACCTCCCGCTGGTGCTGCTTTTCGTGCTGGCGGCGGCATTCGCACTGCTCTCGGCGCTGCTCGGGCCGCTGGTCGGCCCCCGCCGGTACAACCGGGCCAAGCTCGAGGCCTACGAGTGCGGCATCGAACCGTCGCCGCAGCCGGTCATCGGCGGCGGCCGGGTCCCGATCGCCTACTACCTGACCGCAATGCTGTTCATCCTCTTCGACATCGAGATGGTCTTCCTTTACCCGTTCGCGGTCGCGGCGGACGCGCTGGGCATCTTCGGCCTGGTGGAGATCTTCTTGTTCATCGCGACGGTCGGCTTCGCCTACGCGTACGTGTGGCGGCGCGGCGGCCTCGACTGGAACTGACGGGAGGCGATGGCGTGGGCATCGAGGAGAAACTCCCCAACGGAATCCTGTTGGCCAGCCTGGAGAAACTGGTCAACTGGGGGCGCAAGAACTCGCTGTGGCCGGCCACCTTCGGCCTGGCCTGCTGCGCGATCGAGATGATGACCACCGGCGGTCCGCGCTACGACATCGCCCGGTTCGGCATGGAGGCGTTCCGCGCTTCGCCCCGCCAGGCCGACCTGATGATCGTCGCCGGCCGGGTGACCAACAAGATGGCCCCGGTGCTGCGCCAGATCTACGACCAGATGGCCGAGCCGCGCTGGGTGCTGGCGATGGGCGTGTGCGCCTCCTCCGGCGGCATGTTCAACAACTACGCGGTGGTCCAGGGCGTGGACCACATCGTCCCGGTGGACATGTACCTGCCCGGCTGCCCGCCCCGTCCGGAGATGCTGCTCGACGCGATCCTCAAGCTGCACGCCAAGATCGCCGATGAGCCGATCAACGCCCGGCGTGCGGCGCTACGGGCCGAGCGCGGCGACACCACCGAACTGATCCCGTCCTCCGTCAAGTTCGCCAAGAAGTAGGTACGCATGCCTGACGAGACCGCACCGGTCCCCGGCGGCGAGCAGTCCAGTGTGGACCGCCCGGCCGAGGGCGTCGACGCGCCCCGGGCGCAGGAGCAGTCCGCCGATCACCAGACCCCGGTCGTCACCGGCCTGGAACGCCAGGGCATGTTCCGCGTCGCCGGCTCCGGTGACACCAGCGGCTTCGGCGGGCTGCGCCTGCCGGCCTACAGCCCGGCGCCGTCCGAACGCCCCTACGGCGGCTGGTTCGACGAGTTCGCCGACGAGTTGGCCACCGCGTTCCGCGAGCGGGGCATCGCCGCCGACGTGATCCAGCAGGTCACCGTGGACCGCGGCGAGATCACGTTCTACCTGCGCCGGGAGAGCCTGCTCGAGGTGTGCCGGACGCTGCGCGACGATCCCGCGCTGCGCTTCGAGTTGTGCAGTTCGGTGTCCGGAGTGGACTATGGCGAGGGCGTTCCGCAGCGGCTGCACTCGGTGTACCACCTCACCTCGATGACCTACCGGCGCCGCATCCGGCTCGAGGTGGCCGTCGACGTCGAGGATCCGCACCTGCCCAGCGTGGTCGAGGTCTACCCGACCGCCGACTGGCACGAGCGGGAGGCCTGGGACATGTTCGGGATCGTCTACGACGGACACCCGGCGCTGACCAGGATCCTGATGCCGGACGACTGGGACGGCCACCCGCAGCGCAAGGACTACCCGCTCGGCGGGATTCCCGTGGAGTACAAGGGCGCCGAGATTCCTCCACCGGACCAGCGGAGGGCTTACTCGTAATGAGCGAAGATCTGTCAGACGTCAAGACCGGCACCGCCACGACCGGGGCCGAGCGTTCCAGCGATCCCTACGCCACCGCGCGGGAGACCACCGAGGGCCGGATCTACACGGTCACCGGCGGCGACTGGGACGAGATGCTCGAGGACGCGATCTCCGACGAGCGCATCGTCATCAACATGGGTCCGCAGCACCCGTCCACGCACGGCGTGCTGCGCCTGGTGCTGGAACTGGAGGGCGAGACCGTCACGCAGGCCCGGTCGGTGATCGGCTACCTGCACACCGGTATCGAGAAGAACTGCGAGTACCGCACCTGGACCCAGGGCGTCACGTTCGTGACCCGGATGGACTACCTCGCGCCGCTGTTCAATGAGACCGCCTACTGCCTGGCGGTGGAGAAGCTCCTGGGGGTCACCGCGCCGCAGCGCGCGCAGGTGATCCGGGTGCTGCTGATGGAGATCAACCGGATCGGCTCGCACCTGGTGGCACTTGCCACCGGCGGCATGGAACTCGGCGCGCTGACCGCGATGACCGCGGGGTTCCGTGAGCGCGAGGAAGTGCTGCACCTGCTGGAATGGCTGACCGGCCTGCGGATGAACCACGCGTTCATCCGGCCCGGCGGGGTGGCGCAGGACCTGCCGGCCGGTTACGAGCAGGTGGTCCGCGACTTCATCAAGGTGATGGACTCCCGGCTGCCGGACTACGACAAGCTGCTGACCGGCCAGCCGATCTGGAAGAACCGGCTGATCGGGATCGGCTACCTGCCGGTGGACGCCTGCCTGGCGCTGGGCGTCACCGGCCCGATCCTGCGCAGCGCCGGCCTGCCCTGGGACATGCGCAAGACCGATCCGTACCTGGGTTACCAGGACTACGAGTTCGAGGTGCCGACCTCGACCGCGGCCGACTCCTACGCGCGCTACCTGTTGCGGGTCGAGGAGATGCACCAGTCGCTGCGGATCATCGCGCAGTGCCTGGACAAGCTCGAGCCGGGCCCGACCATGGTGGCCGACAAGAAGATCGCCTGGCCGGCGCAGCTGTCCATCGGCGCGGACGGCATGGGCAACTCGCTCGAGCACGTGCGCAAGATCATGGGCCAGTCGATGGAGGCCCTGATCCACCACTTCAAGCTGGTGACCGAGGGCTTCTCGGTGCCGCCGGGCCAGGTCTACGTGCCGGTCGAGTCGCCGCGCGGTGAGTTGGGCTACCACGTGGTCTCCGGTGGCGGCACCAGGCCGGTGCGGGTGCACGTGCGCGACCCCAGTTTCGTGAACCTGCAGGCCATGCCCGCCATGTCGGAGGGCGGCATGGTGGCCGACGTGATCGCCGCCATCGCGTCGATCGACCCGGTGATGGGAGGCGTTGACCGGTGAAAATGGACGATCAGCGCAGTGGGCCAGGGCTGACCCACGGCGGGTCGAGCGTCGGCGACGGGGTGACCTGGGCGGCGGCCGAGCGCGAGACCACGATCGAGGAGATGTCGGTGCTGCCCGCGGCCGAGTCGCGGAACCTGGTCACGGAGTCCACTTCGGACCTTTCGGTGTTCGGGCCGGACGTGGTGGCCAGGGCGGAGCAGATCATCGCCAGGTACCCGCAGTCCCGCTCGGCGCTGCTGCCGATGCTGCACCTGGTGCAGGCCGTGCAGGGCTACGTGAGCACGGCCGGCATCGAGTTCTGCGCGCGGCAGCTGGACCTGTCCACCGCCGAGGTCACCGCGGTGGTCACGTTCTACACGATGTACAAGCGCAAGCCGTGCGGCGAGCACCTGGTCAGCGTGTGCACCAACACGCTGTGCGCGGTGCTCGGCGGCGACGCGATCTACCAGCGGTTGCGCGAGCACCTCGGGGCGCCGAACAAGCCGCTGGGTCACGAGGAGACCGCCGGCACGCCGGGCGAGCGGGGCTCGGTGACCATCGAGCACGCGGAATGCCTGGCCGCCTGCGATCTCGGCCCGGTGCTGCAGGTCAACTACGAGTTCTTCGACAACCAGACGCCGGAGTCGGCGGTGGCCATCGTGGACGCGCTGCGCCAAGGACAGAAGCCGGCGCCGACCCGGGGTGCGCCGCTGACCGACTGGCGCACGGTGTCGCTGGAGCTGGCCGGGATCTATCCGGACGACCCGGCCGAGTTCCAGGCCCGGGTGGACGGACCGTCGGCGGCGACCGAGACGCTGCGTGGCGCGCAGCTGGCCGCCGACCGCAGGTGGACCGCGCCGCCGATGCCGGACGAGGCGCCGCTGCCGTCCGTGGAAGCGAAGAAGTAGGGAACGGGGATGGCAGAGCCGACGAGTCAGGTCGATCCGTTGACGCCGGTGCTCACCAAGCGCTGGCTGTCGCCCAGGTCATGGACGCTGCAGACCTACGAACAGCTGGAGGGCTACACCGCGCTGCGCAAGGCCCTCGCCGGCACCCCGGAGCAGCTCGTCCAGTTGGTCAAGGACTCCGGGCTACGTGGCCGGGGCGGCGCGGGTTTCCCGGCCGGGGTCAAGTGGAGCTTCATGCCGGCCAACGAGGACCGGCCGCACTACCTGGTGATCAACGCCGACGAGGGCGAACCGGGAACCTGCAAGGACATCCCGCTGATGATGGCGGACCCGCACTCGCTGATCGAGGGGTGCGTGATCGCCGCGTACGCGATGCGCTCGCACCACTGCTTCATCTACGTGCGCGGTGAGGTGCCGCACTGCATCCGCCGGCTCAACGGCGCGATCCGGGAGGCCTACCAGGCCGGCTACCTCGGCACGAACATCCTCGGCTCCGGGTACGACCTGGAGATCACGGTGCACGCCGGCGCCGGCGCGTACATCTGCGGCGAGGAGACCGCGCTGCTGGACTCGCTGGAGGGCCGGCGCGGTCAGCCCCGGCTCAAGCCGCCGTTCCCGGCCGCCTCGGGTCTGTACGCCGCGCCGACCACGGTCAACAACGTGGAGACCATCGCCAGCGTGCCGTTCATCGTCAACGGCGGCTCGGACTGGTTCCGCACGATGGGCACCGAGCGCTCGCCCGGCCCGAAGATCTTCTCGCTGTCCGGCCACGTGGAGCGGCCCGGGCAGTACGAGGCGCCGCTGGGCACCACGCTGCGCGCCCTGCTCGACCTCGCCGGCGGCATGAAGGACGGCATCCCGCTGAAGTTCTGGACTCCGGGCGGTTCTTCGACGCCGCTGTTCACCGCGGAGCACCTGGACGTCCCGCTGGACTTCGAGGGCGCGGTCGAGGCCGGCTCGATGCTCGGCACCACCGCGCTGATGGTCTTCAACGAGACCGTCTCGGTGCCCTGGGCGGTGATGAAGTGGACCGAGTTCTACGAGCACGAGTCGTGCGGCAAGTGCACGCCGTGCCGGGAGGGCACCTACTGGCTGGCCGGGATCCTGCAGCGGATGGTGGCCGGTAGGGGCACCGAGTCCGACATCGAGACGATGCTGGACATCTGCGACAACGTGCTCGGGCGCTCGTTCTGCGCGCTCGCCGACGGCGCGGTGAGCCCGATCGTCAGTGGCATCAAGTACTTCCGGGACGAGTTCCTCGCCCTGTGCGACCGGGGCGCCCAGGCCGTCAACCCTGCGCTCGCTGGAGCTAACGCATGACGATCGCGCCAGAAGAGAAGACCGAGAAGTCCCCGGTGCCGGAAGGCCATGTGCGGCTGACCATCGACGGCATCGAGGTGATCGCGCCCAAGGGTGAGTTGGTCATCCGCACCGCCGAGCGGCTGGGCATCGTGATCCCGCGGTTCTGCGACCACCCGCTGCTCGACCCGGCCGGCGCCTGCCGGCAGTGCCTGGTCGAGGTGGAGATGGGTGGCCGGCCGATGCCCAAGCCACAGGCCTCGTGCACCATCACGGTCGCCGACGACATGGTGGTGCGCACCCAGATCACCTCGCCGGTGGCGGACAAGGCGCAGCAGGGCGTGATGGAGCTGCTGCTGATCAACCACCCGCTGGACTGCCCGGTGTGCGACAAGGGCGGCGAGTGCCCGCTGCAGAACCAGGCCATGGCGCACGGCCGGGCCGACTCCCGGTTCCGCGAGGTCAAGCGCACCTTCGCCAAGCCGATCCCGGTGTCCACCCAGGTGCTGCTGGACCGCGAGCGGTGCGTGCTCTGCCAGCGCTGCACCCGGTTCTCCGCGCAGATCGCCGGCGACCCGTTCATCGAGCTGCTCGAGCGCGGCGCACTGCAGCAGGTCGGCATCGCGCAGGACAAGCCGTTCCAGAGCTACTTCTCCGGCAACACCATCCAGATCTGTCCGGTGGGCGCGCTGACCAGTGCCGCGTACCGGTTCCGGGCCCGGCCGTTCGACCTGGTGTCCACCCCGGGCGTGTGCGAGCACTGCGCGGACGGCTGCGCCACCCGGACCGACTGGCGGCGCGGCAAGGTGATGCGCAGGCTGGCCGGCAACGACCCGGAGGTCAACGAGGAGTGGACCTGCGACAAGGGCCGGTTCGCGTTCCGGTACGCCGGCGCGGCGGACCGGTTCACCCGGCCGATGGTGCGCGACGCGCAGACCGGTGAGCTGGTCGAGGCGTCCTGGACCGACGCGCTGCGGATCGCGGCCGAGGGTCTGGCCAAGGCCCGGGACGGTAAGGGCGCCGCGGTGCTCACCGGTGGCCGGCTCACCGTCGAGGACGCCTACGCCTACGCCAAGTTCGCCCGGATCGCGTTGCGTACCAACGACATCGACTTCCGGGCCCGGCCGCACTCGGCCGAGGAGCTGGACTTCCTGGCCGCGTCGGTGGTCGGCGGCTCGCCGGAGACCGGCGCGGTGACCCACCGCGGCCTGGCGGCGGCGCCCGCGGTGCTGTGCGTGGCGCTCGAGCCGGAGGAGGAGGCGCCGATCCTCTTCCTGCGGCTGCGCAAGGCGGCGCGCACCGGCCGGACCAAGGTGTTCCACATCGGACAGTGGGAGACCCCGTCGGTCACCAAGACGTTCGGCACGCTGCTGGCCTGCGCGCCGGGTGGTGAGGCGGCCGCGGTGTCCGGTCTCGGCAAGCACGCGCCGGACATCCACGGGGCGTTGACCGGTGCCGGCGCGGTGATCCTGGTGGGCGAGCGGGCCGCCTCGGTGCCCGGCCTGTTCTCCGCGCTGGTGGAGCTGTCCTCGGCGACCGGCGCCGGGCTGGCCTGGGTGCCGCGCCGGGCGGGGGAGCGCGGCGCGCTGGACGCCGGCGCCGCGCCGAACCTGCTGCCCGGTGGGCGCCGGCTGGACGACGTGGCGGCCCGGGCCGAGGTCGCCGAACTGTGGGGGGTGGCGCCGGGTGCGTTGCCGGCGCGGGCCGGCCGGGACACCACCGGCATCCTCACCGCGCTGGCCGCCGGCGACCTGGACGGACTGCTGATCGGCGGCGTCGACCCGCACGACCTGCCCGACCCGGAACTGGCCGAGCGGGCGCTGGCCGCGGGCTTCGTGGTCAGCCTGGAGCTGCGGCCCTCGGCGGCGACCGCGCACGCGGACGTCGTGCTGCCGATCGCGCCCCCGGCGGAGAAGTCCGGCAGCTACCTCAACTGGGAGGGCCGGCGCCGCACGTTCGGTGTGACCCTGGCCCAGACCGGCTCGTTGCCCGACTGCCGGGTGCTGGACACGCTCGCCGTCGAGATGGACGTCGACCTGTTCACCCAGACGCCGGAGGCGGCCGCGGCCGACCTGGCCAGAATGCCGGTGGTGGGGCGCTCGGGGGCCGCGCCGTCGGTGTCCGCCGGCCCGGCCGACCTGCCCAGGAGCGATCGGCAGGCGGTGCTGGCCACCTGGCATCAGTTGCTGGACAACGGGTCGCTGCAGGTGGACGAGCCGCACCTGGCCGGCACCGCGCGCCCGGTGGTGGCCCGGCTCTCCGCGCACACCGCGCGGGTGCTCGGCGTGGACGGCGCCGCGATGCTGACCGTGTCGACCGACCGCGGCGCGATCACCGTGCCGGCCGAGTCCGCCGACCTGCCCGACGGGGTGGTGTGGCTACCGACCAACTCCGGCCAGGCCACCGTCCGCCGCACGCTCGCCGCCGTGCACGGCGACGTGGTGACGGTGACGGCGGAGAACCTCCTGCCGGGACAGAGCAGTAAAGGGGCGCAGGGATGACCAGAGCCGAACTGCTCGCCGACGACCCGATCTGGCTGATCCTGATCAAGGCCGTCATCCTGCTGCTGCTCGGTCCGATCATGACCATGTTCATGATCATCTGGGAGCGCAAGGTGGTGGCCCGGATGCAGCAGCGTCCCGGACCGAACCGGGTCGGGCCCAACGGCTGGCTGCAGTCCGTCGCCGACGCGATCAAGCTCCCGTTCAAGGAGCAGATCATCCCGGACACGGCCGACCGCAAGGTGTACTTCCTGGCGCCGCTGCTCTCCACGATCCCGGCCATCCTGGCGTTCTCGGTGATCCCGTTCGGACCGCAGGTGTCGATCTTCGGCGAGCAGACCGTGCTGCAGCTGGTCGACCTGCCGGTCGGGGCGCTGGTGATCCTGGCCTGCTCGTCGATGGGCGTGTACGGCATCGTGCTGGCCGGCTGGTCGTCCGGCTCGCCCTACCCGCTGCTCGGCGGGCTGCGCTCGGCGGCACAGGTGATCTCCTACGAGATCGCGATGGGACTGTCCATCGTGGCCGTGATCCTCTACACCGGGTCACTGTCCACAGGGGACATCGTGGACGCACAGCACGGCCTGTGGTTCGCGCTGGCGCTGGCGCCGAGCTTCGTGATCTACCTGATCTCCATGGTCGGCGAGACCAACCTGGCGCCGTTCGACCTCCCGGAGGCGGAGTCGGAGCTGGTCGGCGGCTTCCACACCGAGTACAGCTCGATGAAGTTCGCCCTGTTCTTCCTCGCCGAGTACGTCAACATGGTCATCGTCTCGGCGTTCGCGACCACGCTGTTCCTCGGCGGCTACAACGCGCCGTGGCCGATCTCGGCGATCAACGACAACTACTTCAACACCGGCTGGTGGCCGATCCTGTGGTTCTTCGGCAAGGTGCTGGTGCTGCTGTTCGTCTACATCTGGCTGCGCGGCACGCTGCCGAGGATGCGCTACGACCAGTTCATGCGGCTGGGCTGGAAGGCGTTGGTCCCGCTGAACCTGGTGTGGATCGTCGCGGTGACCGCGATCCGGGCGATCCGCAACGAGGGCATCAACACCTCGCAGGCCCTGCTGTTCGGCGGCATCGTGGTGGTGTTGCTGATCGGCGTGGTGATGCTGCTGCCCGACCGCCGGGTGCCCGACGAGGACGAGGACGCCGTGCCGGTCACGGGCGGCGGCTACCCGGTTCCGCCGCTGGATCTGGAGATTCCCGGTAAGCCCAAGCGCAAGCCGGTCCGACCGCGGGCGCGCCGGGAGCGGGCCCGGGTCGGCGCCGGTGACGAGAGGGAGACCGACTGATGGGAATGTTCGACGGGCTCAAGGGCTTCGGGGTCACCTTCTCGACCATGTTCAAGAAGGTGGTCACCGAGGAGTACCCGGAGATCGGCGCCCCGGCCGCACCCCGCTACCACGGACGGCACCAGCTCAACCGGCATCCGGACGGGCTGGAGAAGTGCGTCGGGTGCGAGCTGTGCGCGTGGGCCTGCCCGGCCGACGCGATCTTCGTCGAGGGCGGGGACAACACCGACGAGGCCCGCTACTCGCCCGGCGAGCGCTACGGCCAGGACTACCAGATCAACTACCTGCGCTGCATCGGCTGCGGCCTGTGCATCGAGGCCTGCCCAACCCGCTCGCTGACCATGCTCAACGACTACGAACTGGCCGACGACGACCGGCAGAAGCTGATCTGGACCAAGGAGCAGCTTCTCGCACCGCTGCTGCCCGGTATGGAGCAGCCGCCGCACGCGATGCGGCTCGGTGAGTCCGAACAGGACTACTACGTCAGCGGCAAACAGCTCGCCCGCAAGTGGGGCTACCCCGACCCGGTGGGGGAGGAGAAGAAATGAGTTCCGCTGCCGCCCCGGTGGGTGAGGGGAAAGAGATGACGACAGCCCCCGGGGAGGAGAAATGATGAACGCTGCTCTTGCGCAGGAAGCGAACGCCGTGCTGGCCCAGTCGGCGATCCAGCTCTCGACCGCCGAGGCGTTCGCCTTCTGGGTGCTCGGCCCGCTGGCTCTGGCCGGCGGCCTCGGCATGATCTTCGCCCGCAACGCCGTGCACTCGGCGTTGTTCCTGGTGCTCACCATGTTCAGCCTCGGCGTGCTGTACATGGTGCAGCAGGCGGCGTTCCTCGGGTTCGTCCAGATCATCGTCTACACCGGCGCGATCATGATGCTGTTCCTGTTCGTGCTGATGCTGGTCGGCCGGGACTCCTCCGACTCGGTGGTCGAGGTGCTGCGCGGCCAGCGGCTGTGGGCGGCGATCCTCGGTGTCGGGCTGGCCGGTCTGGTGGTCGGCGTGGTGGCCCGGGGAATCAGCCTGGTCACCCCGGTCGGTCTGGCCACCCCGCAGGCCAACGCCGGACGCGGCAACGTCTACAACATCGGCCGGTTGCTGTTCACCGACTACCTGTTCGCCTTCGAGCTCACCTCGGCGCTGCTGATCACCGCCGCGGTCGGCGGCATGATCCTCGGCTACGTCGACCGGCACGTGCGCGGCCGGCGTACGCAGAAGGAACTGGTCATCGCCCGGTTCAGCGGCGAGCACGACCGGCCGTCGCCGCTGCCCGGGCCCGGCGTGTTCGCCACGGCCAACTCGGTGGCCACCCCGGCCCTGCTGCCGGACGGCTCGGTCGCGCCCGAGTCGCTGTCCGGGATCATCGAGGCGACCGCGGCCGAGCAGTTCGCCCAGGAGCGCGACGCGGTCGCCGGCACCGCCCCGGCGGCCGACGCCCATGCCCTTGTCGGGTCCGCGACCGAAACGCCCTCGCAGGAGGACACCCCGTGACCGCTACCTACTACCTGCTGCTGTCGGCGTTGCTGTTCACGATCGGCGCCGTCGGGGTTCTGATCCGGCGCAACGCCATCGTGGTGTTCATGTGCATCGAGCTGATGCTCAACGCGGTGAACCTCACCCTGGTCACGTTCGCCCGGATCAACGGGACGCTGGACGGCCAGGTGATGGCGTTCTTCGTGATGGTGGTGGCCGCCGCCGAGGTCGTGGTCGGCCTCGCCATCATCATGTCCATCTTCCGGACCCGGCGTACGTCCTCTGTGGACGATGCCAACCTGCTGAAGTACTAAGGGGACATCGGTGACGGGAACCGCAACCCTGGCCGTCGCAGCACAGGAACACGTGCAAGAGGCCACCGGGGTCGCCAGCGCCGCCTGGCTGCTGCTCGTGCTGCCCGCGTTCGGGGCGCTGGTCCTGCTGGCCGGCGGCCGGCGCACCGACCGGTGGGGACACCTGCTGGGCTGCGCGACCATCCTCGGCGGACTGGTCTACGCCCTGGTGCTGCTGTTCGACACGCTCGGCAAGGAGGCCAGCCAGCGGGTCAGCGAGGTCCACCTGTTCTCCTGGATCCCGGTGGAGGCCCTGCAGGTCGACTTCGGACTCCGGATCGACCCGCTGTCGATCAGCTTCGCGCTGCTGATCACCGGGGTCGGTGGCCTGATCCACATCTACTCGATCGGTTACATGGCGGCCGACCTCAACCGCCGCCGGTTCTTCGGCTACTTCAACCTGTTCGCCGCGGCCATGCTGCTGCTGGTGCTCGGCAACGGGTTCGTGACGCTGTACCTGGGCTGGGAGGGCGTCGGTCTGGCCTCGTACCTGCTGATCGGCTGGTACACCAACCGCCCGTCCGCGGCCACCGCGGCCAAGAAGGCGTTCCTGATGAACCGGGTCGGCGACGTCGGCCTGGCGATCGCGATCTTCATCATGTTCTCCGAGCTGGGCAGCACCCAGTACACCGAGGTGTTCGCGCGGGCCGGCGAGCTGGACTCGGCCACGCTGCTGGCGCTGGCCCTGCTGCTGCTGCTCGGCGCCTGCGGCAAGTCCGGCCAGTTCCCGCTGCAGTCCTGGTTGCCCGACGCCATGGAGGGCCCGACCCCGGTCTCCGCCCTGATCCACGCGGCGACCATGGTCACCGCCGGGGTGTACCTGATCGCGCGGTCCAACCCGATCTACAACCTGACCCCGAACGGCCAGCTGGCGGTCGCGATCGTCGGCACGATCACGCTGCTGATCGGGTCGATCATCGGCTGCGCCTACGACGACATCAAGAAGGTGCTGGCGTACTCCACGGTCAGCCAGATCGGCTACATGATGCTGGCCGTGGGTCTCGGCCCGGCCGGCTACGCGCTGGGCATCGCGCACCTGCTGACCCACGGATTCTTCAAGGCCGGGCTGTTCCTCGGCGCCGGGTCGGTCATGCACGCCATGAACGACGACGTGGACATGCGGCACTACGGCGGGCTGGCCCGGCTGATGCCGGTCACGTTCGTCACCTTCGGCCTCGGGTACCTGGCGCTGATCGGGTTCCCGTTCCTGTCCGGGTACTTCTCCAAGGACGCCATCATCGAGGCGGCGTTCGCCTCGGAGGAGCCGTGGCGGGCCTGGGTGTTCGGCGGCGCGGCAATGCTCGCCGTGGCGCTGACCGCGTTCTACATGACCCGGCTGATGCTGATGACCTTCTTCGGCGAGCAGCGCTGGAAGGACCTCAAGAGCGAGGACGGGCACGACTACCACCCGCACGAGTCGCCGGCCGTGATGACCATTCCGATGATCATCCTGGCGGTCGGCTCGGTCGGGGCCGGCTGGTTCCTCGCCACCGGGAACCGGCTGGCGAACTGGCTGGAACCCTCGCTCGGCGAGCTGGCCGAGGGCGGCGAGCACATCGTCCCGGAGGCGACGCTGGTGCTGCTGTCCGTCGCCCTGATGGTGGTCGGCGCGGGCGCGGCGTGGCTGTTCGTCGGGCGCAAGCCGGTGCCGGTGGTGCGGCCGGAGCCGGTGTCGGCGGTGGTCCGGGCGGCCCGCAACGACCTGTACGGCAACGCGCTCAACGAGACGCTGGTGGCCCGGCCGGGCACCTGGCTGACCCGGGCGCTGGTCTACGTGGACAACAAGGGCGTCGACGGGCTGGTCAACGGCATCGCCGCGGCGCTCGGCGGTAGTTCCGGCCGATTGCGCCGGTTGCAGACCGGATTCGTGCGCTCCTACGCGCTGACCATGCTCGGAGGTTCGATCCTCGTGGTTGCGGCTCTGTTGGCGGTGAGGTTCGCATGACCTCCTCGTCCGGATCGGCGCTGCTGGTCGCGTTGCTGCTGTTGCCGGTGGTCGGCGCGGTCGCCGTCGCGCTGCTGCGGGACAACGCGCTGCTGGCCAAGCGGGTGGCGCTCGGGTTCACGCTGGTCGAGTTCGGACTCGCGGTGGCGTCCTGGTTCGCCTACGACCCCGGCGGCGCCCGGCTGCAGCAGCACTTCTCGGTGGACTGGATCCCGACCTTCGGCGTGCACCTGTCGTTCGGTGTGGACGGCATCGCGCTGGTGATGATCGCGATCATCGCGCTGCTGGTGCCGGTGCTGATCGGCGCGAGCTGGGTGGACAAGCTGCCCGAGGGTCGCAGTGCCGGCGGGTTCCTGGCGCTGATCCTGCTCGAGCAGGCGCTGACCATCGGCGTGTTCGCCGCGACCGACGTGTTCGTGTTCTACGTGCTCTTCGAGCTGATGCTGGTGCCGATGTACTTCCTGATCGGCTCCTACGGCGGGGTGCGCCGGCAGTACGCCGCGGTCAAGTTCTTCCTGTACTCCTTCCTCGGCGGCCTGATCATGCTGGCGTCCGCGATCGGGTGCTACGTGATGGCGGCCGACGAGCGGGGCCAGGGCACCTTCGACTGGCCGACGCTGGTCGAGGTGGTGCGGGACGCGCCGCTGGCCAACCAGATCTGGCTGTTCCTGGGCTTCTTCCTGGCCTTCGCGGTGAAGGCGCCGCTGGTGCCGCTGCACACCTGGCTGCCGGACGCGGCCGCCGAGTCTCCGATCGTGGTGGCCGTGCTGCTGGTCGGCATCCTGGACAAGGTCGGCACGTTCGGCTTCCTGCGCTACCTGCTGCCGATGTTCCCCGACGCCAGCAAGACCCTGGCGCCGCTGGTGCTGGTGCTCGCGGTGGCGGGAGTCCTGTATGGCGCGTTGCTGGCCACCGGGCAGCGGGACATGAAGCGGTTCATCGCCTACGTGTCGATCGCCCACTTCGGATTCATCGCGCTGGGGATCTTCGCGTTCAGCTCGCAGTCCCAGGTCGGCTCGGTGTCCTACATGGTCAACCACAGCATCGCGACCGGGATGCTGATCCTGGTGATCGGCATGGTGATCGCCCGGGGCGGCTCGACACAGATCGCCGACTACGGTGGGATGTTCGCGGCCACCCCACTGCTCGGCGGGATGCTGCTGCTGGCCGGGCTGACCACCCTGTCGCTGCCCGGCACCAACTCCTTCATCAGCGAGTTCCTGGTGCTGGTCGGCTCCTATGGCCGGGAGCCGGTGTACACCGTGCTCGCCACCATCGGGATGATCATGGCGGCGCTCTACGTGCTCTGGTTCTACCAGCGGGTCATGCACGGTCCGGTGCGCGGCGACGCCATGCTCGGCGCCATGGCCGGGCCGGGTGCGGTGGCCGATCCGGAGGTCGCCGCCAGGCACGCCATCCCCGACCTCGGCGGCCGGGAGAAGGCCGTGCTGATCCCGTTGGTCGTACTGATCCTCGGCATCGGGTTCTATCCCCAGCCACTGCTCGACGTGATCACCCCGTCGGTCAAGGCGACGATGAGCTCGGTCGGCCTGACCGACCCGGTGGAAGGAAACTGACGTGACCGCGCTCCCGCAGTTCCTGGCGCTGGCCCAGCCCGCCGGGCCGGCCAAGGAGACTCTGCCGGCGATCAACTATCCGGCGATCATGCCGATCTTGATCATCCTCGGCGCCGCGTGCCTCGGTGTGCTGGTCGAGGCCTTCCTGCCCCGGCACCAGCGCTGGGGGGTCCAGGTGGGCCTCACCCTGGTCGCGATCGCCGCGGCCGGCGTCACGATGGCCACCTACCTCACCGACGCGCCCGCCGCGGGCGAGGTCACCGTCGCCGGCGCGCTGGCGGTGGACCGGCCGGCGCTGTTCCTGTGGGGCACGCTGCTGGCCCTGTCGGTCGGCGCGGTGCTGCTGGTGGCCGACCGGTCGGTCGAGCCGGGCGGCGCGCTGGTCGCCCAGGCGGCCATCCGGCCCGGCACCATCCAGGACCGCGAGCAGCGGCTCGGCGCACTGCCGCACCGCACCGAGGCCGCCCGGTACCAGATGCAGACCGAGGTCTTCCCGCTCATGCTGTTCTCGCTGGCCGGGATGATGATCTTCTGTGCGGCCAACGACCTGCTCACCATGTTCATCGCGCTCGAGGTGCTGAGCCTGCCGCTGTACCTGATGGCCGGTCTGGCCCGGCGGCGCCGGCTGCTGTCCCAGGAGGCGGCGGTCAAGTACTTCCTGCTGGGCGCGTTCGCCTCGGCGTTCTTCCTCTACGGCCTGGCCCTGCTGTACGGCTACGCCGGCTCGGTGCGGCTGGCCGACATCGCCAACTCCGCCGCCGGCACCGACCGCTCGGACACGCTGCTGTTCGCCGGGTTCGGCCTGCTCGTGGTGGGCCTGCTGTTCAAGGGCTCGGTCGGGCCGTTCCACACCTGGACGCCGGACGTGTACCAGGGGTCGCCGACGCCGGTCACCGCGTACATGGCGGCCTGCACCAAGGTCGCCGCGTTCGGCGCGATCCTGCGGGTGCTGTCGGTCGGCTTCGAGTCGATCAGCTGGGAGTGGCGCGGCGTGCTGTTCGGCATCGCGGTGATCTCCATGGTGATCGGCGCGGTGCTCGGCCTGACCCAGACCGACATCAAGCGGATGATCGCCTACTCGTCGATCGCGCACGCCGGTTTCCTGCTGGTCGGCGCGATCGTGCTGACCCCGGACGGCTTGTCCAGCACGCTGTTCTACCTGCTCACCTACGGGTTCACCACGCTGGCCGCGTTCGGGATGATCAGCCTGGTGCGCGACGCCGACGGGGAGGCCACCCACCTGTCGCAGTGGGCCGGGCTGGCCAAACGCTCGCCGGTCGCCGCCGCGGTGTTCGCCTTCCTGCTGCTCGCCCTCGCCGGACTGCCGCTGACCAGCGGTTTCGTCGGCAAGTTCGTGGTGTTCTCGGCGGCCTTCGCCGACGGGCTGGCGCCGCTGGTGGTGATCGCGCTGGTGATCAGTGCCGTGGCCGCGTTCTTCTACCTCCGGGTGATCGTGCTGATGTACTTCAGCGAGCCGGCCGCGGACGGACCGAGCGTGACCGTGCCGGGCGCGCTCACCACCGCGGCGATCGCCCTGGGCGTGGTGGTCACCCTGCTGCTGGGAATCTGGCCCGCGTTCGCCCTGGACTGGGCCGGTGCGGGCAGCTTCGCCCTGCATTAAGGCCCCACGACAACCGCACAAAGATTCCGGAGCGGCGGATCAGTGAGAACCCCGCTACATAAGCCGAACACGGTGCGGGGTCGCCGGTTACGCTCCACATGTGCCTAATCAGACGGCTGCCTCGCTTCCCACCGCGCTCGGTCTCGACCATGCGGACCCGGAGTTGCTCACGGCGTTGACCGAGGGCCTGACCGCGGTCGAGGACGTGCTGCTGACCATCGTGCACAGCGACGTGGACTTCGTGGACCAGGCGGCCCTGCACCTGGTCAAAGCCGGCGGAAAGCGGTTCCGGCCGCTGTTCACGCTGCTGTCCGCGCAGTTCGCCGGCGGCAACACCGATGACGTGATCACCGCGGCGGCCGTGATCGAGCTCATCCACCTGGCCACGCTCTACCACGACGACGTGATGGACGAGGCGACCATGCGGCGCGGCGAGGAGAGCGTGAATGCCCGCTGGGACAACACGATCGCCATCCTGACCGGCGACTTCCTGTTCGCCCACGCGTCCCGGCTGGTGGCCGATCTGGGCAGCGACGCGACCCGGATCATCGCCGAGACCATGGGGGAACTGGTCACCGGTCAGATGCGGGAGAGCGTGGGGCCGCGGGACGGGGAGGACCCGGTCGCGCACTACCTGTCGGTGGTCGGGCAGAAGACCGGCTCGCTGATCGCCACGGCCGCCCGGTACGGCGGAATGTTCTCCGGAGCCGGCCCGGAGCAGATCGCCGCGCTGCACCGGTACGGCGAGATCATCGGCACCGCCTTCCAGATTTCCGACGACGTGATCGACATCGCGTCGCCGGCCACGGAGTCCGGCAAGACCCCGGGCACCGACCTGCGTGAGGGAGTCAAGACGCTCCCGATGCTCTACGCGCTCGCGGACGACGGGCCGGACAGCGACCGGCTCCGCGAGCTCCTCGCCGGGCCGATCACCGACGACGATGCCGTGGCCGAGGCACTGACGCTGCTGCGCCGGTCCGCCGGGCTGACCCGGGCCATCGAGACGCTGGGTGACTACGCCGCGCGAGCCCGCGCGGAACTGGCCGTGCTGCCGGCCTGCCCCGCGCGGGATGCGCTGGACCTTCTGGCCCGGTACGGGATCGCCAGGACCCGGTAGTCCGGTTCCGCTGGCCCGCGTGCCGCTACCGAACGTGGTTGCGATGTGTTATTGGGCGAGCCGGTGCCGCGCGCCGGACGGCTCGCAGTAGCCTTTCACGGCGAAGGCCGTGAGGACGTGCCGACTTGGCGCGCCCTGAAGGGAGTTAGGCGATGCCGATTTTCGGCCAGGTCTGGTTATGGAGCCTGCTGGCCTTCCTGCTCGGCGCACTGCTCTGCTGGGTGCTGGTTGTCCTTCCGGTGCGCCGGCGGATCGCCGCGCTGGAGAGCAGGTTGGCCTCACTGCGCGCGGACGCCAAGGTCGGTGCGGCGGCGGAGCGGTCCCGCACCGCCGACCGGCTTGAGCCGATCTCACGACCGGGGGAGCGGCCCGCGGAGGAGATCCGTGCCGACACCCTCACCCGGGCCTATGCGCTGCCCGGCGTGCCGAGCAGCCCGCCGCTGGCGTACCGGGACAACACGGCCGACGCGCGGGCCGAGCGTGGTGCACCGCACCTGTCCGCGCCGGTCGAGCAGCAGGTGCCCGCGGACTCCGACTGGTTCGACGAGCGGGCCCCGGGCGCGCCCGCCCAGCCCGGCTTCGAGGGCTACGCGCAGGAGCCTCAGCACGAGTACGCGCAGGAACACGAGTACGCCCACGGCGAGGAGGACGACGAGGAGCACGGCACGATCTTCACGCAGCGCACCGGGCCGATCCTCCGTGAGGAGATCCGCCGGCTCGACGATGGCCCATCGCTGCCGGAGCCGGAGCCGGAACCCGAGCCGGAGTCCCGGCCGTCGCGCGCCGCGCACCGCCTCGGCGAGGCCCGGGTGGACGACGCGGCGGTCGCCGAGCCGGATGCGGCGCCGACCACCTTCCTGCCGACCGTCCTCGATGCCGAGCCGGAACCCGAGCCGGAACCCGAGCCGGAGCCCGCCCCCCGGCACGCCCTGACCGGCTACGACATGTTCACGCCCCGGGCCGAGCAGGTGCAGACCGAGCCGGAGGTGCCGCCCGCGGCCGCGAGCGCGCCGGCCCTGCCGCCGGTGCGGCCGGCCGCGGCGCTCGCGACCGAGCGGACCACGTTCCAGCCGAGGATCTCGCCGGAGATCACCGTGCAGGAGCCGGAGCGGTCGCCGGCCGGGCTGCCGAAGCGAATCCCCGCCAAGCCGCAGCACCGGGTCCCGTTCGGGGTGGCCGTGTCATCGCCCGCGCAGCCGGTGGTCACCGACGCCGCAGCCGGGGACCGGCCGCGGTCGCTGTTCGAGCCGGTGATCGCACCCGAGGACGGCAACGAGTCGATGCCGCCGCCGCCGAACCGGTTATCGATGGCGGCGAAGGCGGCGGGCGGCCCGGGCGCGTTCGGCACGGTCGCGGCCGGCGGAACCGGAAACTCCGGGTCCGGCGGCGGGGCGGCCGGTCCGTTCGGCCCCGGTTCGGCGATGCCGCTGCCCGGCGGCGGTTCGCCGTCCCCGGAGTTCACCGTCAAGGCCAGTGTGACCGCGCTGCGGTACTGCACGCCGGACTCCACCCAGTTCGGCCGCACGACCGCCGAGGTCTGGTTCCGCTCGGCCGCCGACGCCGAGCGGGTCGGCTTCCGCCCGGTCGGCTAGGGCCGCCTGTCCCACGGATCTTTGTGGGAAGTCGGTGCCCGGCCAACAGCTACCTCAGGGAACCGTGACGGCGCTCAGCCACAGTCCACCCGATATCCGCACCGTTTGCCGGAACGCAACGACCGCGTCGGAATCCGGGGAGGCGGATCAGCTCGCTACAGTCCAGGTGTCCGAACCGCGCAGCAGGCTCTGCAGGTCGCCGGGCCGCCGGGTGCGTGCCGTCTCCACCTGCGTCCGCGCCGTGTCGTCGTAGGTGGGCCGGGAAACGTCGCGGAAGATCCCGGTGACCGTGTGCGAAAGGTCCTGAGTGGACAGTCGGGACAGGGCGAAGGCGTAGGTCGGGTCGGCGATGTTGGCATCGTGCACCACCAGCGCCTCCTCGCCGACCTCGGACACCTTGGCCACGTCCAGCCCGGCGAAGCCGCTGCGCACCACGCCGTACTCGCCGCTCGCGCCGAACCGGATCGGCTGGCCGTGCACCAGCGGGATCAGCCGCTGCTCCTTCTCCCCGGGCTCCTTGAGGATGTCGAAGGCGCCGTCGTTGAAGATCGGGCAGTTCTGGTAGATCTCGATGAACGCGCTGCCCCGGTGCTCGGCGGCCGCGGTGAGGATCTCGGTCAGCTGCGCCCGGTCGTTGTCCAGCGTGCGCGCGACGAACGTGGCGTCCGCGCCCAGCGCCAGCGAGATCGGGTTGAACGGGTGGTCCAGCGAGCCCATCGGGGTGGACTTGGTGACCTTGCCCTCCTCGGAGGTGGGCGAGTACTGGCCCTTGGTCAGGCCGTAGATCCGGTTGTTGAACAGCAGGATCTTGAGGTTC
>NZ_DASTBH010000147.1:0-43087 GCF_035712165.1 Actinophytocola sp.
GCCGGGCTGGAAGTGGGGACTCGCGGGGGGTTACGGGGCGTGGGTGGGGGGGACGGTTTCGGGGGGTGGGGGTGGGGCGGGTGGGGTGCCCTGGCCGAAGGGGTGGCCGCCGAGGGACTCGCGGTGGTGGGGGGTGAGCCAACCTGACAGGTCTGGACCGGCGGGGACGATGCCGGTGGGGTTGATGTTGCGGTGCACCTCGTAGTAGTGCCGCTTGATGTGGTCGAAGTCGATGGTGTCGCCGAAGCCGGGGGTTTGGTACAGGTCGCGGGCGTAGGCCCACAGCACCGGTAGCTCGGTGAGCTTGTTGCGGTTGCACTTGAAGTGGTTGTGGTACACCGCGTCGAACCGGACCAGGGTGGTGAACAGGCGGACGTCCGCCTCGGTGATGGTGTCGCCGACCAGGTAGCGCTGGGTCGCCAGGCGCTCGGAGAGCCAGTCCAGGCGGGTGAACAGGCGGTGGTAGGCCTCCTCGTAGGCCGACTGGCTGCTGGCGAACCCGGCCCGGTACACGCCGTTGTTGACGTCGGCGAACACCAGCTCGTTCACCGAGTCGATCTCGGCGCGCAGTTCCGGCGGGTACAGCGCGGGCGCGCCCGGCCGGTGCAGCTCGGACCATTCCAGCGACAGGTCGACGGTGATCTGGTCGAAGTCGTTGGTGACCACCTGCCCGGTCGGCACGTCGACGATCGCCGGAACGGTGATTCCCTTTTCGTAGCCGGGGAACCGGGCGAAGTACGCGTCCTGCAACCGTTCGATGCCCAGCACCGGGTCCCGGCCGCCGGGGTCGAGGTCGAAGGTCCAGCTGCGCTCGTCGTGCGTCGGCCCGGCCACGCCCATCGACAGCGCGTCCTCCAGCCCGAGCAGCCGCCGCACGATGATCGCGCGGTTGGCCCACGGGCAGGCCCGGCTCACCACCAGCCGGTACCGCCCGGGCTCGACCGGATAGCCGTCCCCGCCGTCGGCGGTGATCCGGCTGTTGATGTACCGCATGTCCCGGCTGAACTCGCCGTCTGATCCCATACCACCATGATTGCCGGCCCGGCGGGCGAGTGCGAGCCGGGCCGGCAACCTCGGGTCAGCCGACGTAGTCCCGGGCCACCCGGAGCAGTTCGAGCAGACCGTCGGCGAACTCCTGCGACTCGGCGTGCGCCTCACCGAACGGCGGCTGGAAGCCGACGCCCTCGAACCGCTGCGCGGCCGGGTTCCACCGGTCCGCGCCGATCTCGAAGTCCCAGGCGAAGATGCCGTTCTCGTAGTACAGCTGGTCGGCGGAGTTGCCGGCCGCGGAGTACAGCACGTCGGCCACCGGGCCGGTCTGCGACGGCCAGGTCACGGTGCCCCGGCTGGCCGCGATGGCCCCGACGATCCGCTTGGCGCTGGCCTGGAACAGGGCCGCCTCCTCGATCGGCGGTCGCGGCAGGGGGATCCGGCCCTCGGCCACGTACGCCCCGGGCGGCCACATGAAGTACCCGCCGTAGCTGTGCACGTTCATCGCGAACTTGATGTTGGCGTGTGCCCGGGCCAGCGCGATCACGTTGGAGCTCTCCGCCTCGGACATCTCCGCGGTGCCGGCGTAGGTGCCGGACAGGCAGTTCGTGCTCGCCCCGAAGTACCCGTCGAACAGCGATCCGACGGTGTAGTTGCGGTTGACGTCGACGCCCCACGAGTCGCGCAGCGCCGGGTCACGCAGCGCGCCGGCGCAGTGGTTGACCAGGTTCTTGCGCTGGAAGTTGAAGTCGTTGAACGAGTAGTTCGCGCCGTCCGGGTTGACCGTCGGCAGCACGAACACGTCCACGTTCTCCAGCAGCGTCCGGGTCTCCGCATCGGTGGCGTAGTTGGCCAGCAGTCGTTCGGCGAACTCCAGGGTGACCAGCGGGGTGGCCCATTCCCGGGCGTGTTCCTGGGAGTAGGTCAGCACGCCGATCCGAGAGCCGTCCCGGTGCACGCCGATCCGCAGCGCCTGCACGGTCCACGGCCGGTGCGGGACACCGGCCGGCGCCTGCAGCCCGTCGCTGAGCCGCGCCGGTCCGGCCACGGGCATGACCTGCCCGGCGGACCCGTTCTCCACGAAGGACTGGAACTGCTGCGGGTAGCGGGCCGAGATGAAGGCCGCCACCTGGTCGGTGGTGCTGATCGCCGCGCCGGTGGCGTCGGTGGCCAGGGAGATGGTCAGCACCCGGTCGCGCAACTGCGCCGACAGCGGCCGGTTCGGCGTGCCGGGGTTGACGCTGCGCACCTGGATCCCGTTCGGGCCCTGGTCGCCGAACCGGACCGACTCGACCACGATCGCGGCGGTGGCCGGGTCGCCGAGGTAGGCGGTCGCGGTACGCCGGTAGCCCTGGGTCGGGTTCGGCAGGTTGATCACATCGACCAGGTTCGGGAACTGCCGGGCCAGCCGGGCGATCCGGGCCCGGATGTCGATCGGCGTCAGGTAGGCGTCGATGAAGTCCTTCTGGTAGCCGGCGGGCGGGGCCGGGGGAGTGGTGCCGGGCCACAGCGCCGGGGTGACCACCCGGGTGCTGCCGCCGAGGCTGGACGCGGCGCTCACCTGCGTCGGCCGGGCGGGCAGCGGTTGCGGCAGCGCGACGTGGTACTGGTACTCGCCGGCGTCGGAGAACCGTTGCAGCGGGTAGGAACCGGTCGTTCCGTCGGCGGTCCGCCAGGTCACCGTGATCTCCACGGCCGGGTCGTTGATCGCCGTGGTGGCCACCTGGGTCTGCAGGAAGGTCTGGCCGTTGCTGGTCCACCAGTAGGCGGACAGGAACTGCAGGGTGTCCGCGGTGATCCCGGTGCCGTCCGGGGCGCGGCCCGTCTTGCCGACGCCGGCCTGCCGGCGCGCCTGGGCGGCCTGCACGCTGGCCGTGTAGTTGGCCGAGCCGTCCTGTTCTCGCGCGATCAGTTGCACCGGCTCGGCGCCGCGCGCGGTCAGTTCGGCCAGCTGCCGGTCGGTCAGCACCAGGTCCATCAGCACCTCGCCGCCGGCACGGGACCGGGCGGCGACGTCCGCGCCCGCCGCGATCAGCGCGTCGGCCATCGCCTCGTTCGGCAACCGCAGCCGCACCAGGCCGGTCTCCCCGGCCGCCAGGCTGACCGGACCGGCCGTGGCACCGGCCGCGGGGGCCTCGATCGCCGCCGCCACCGTGGACAGCAGTAGCGCGGCGGTTGCCGCTACCCACCATCGTCGCCGCATCACGCGCCTCCCAGGCTCGCAGGGGTTGGTATTCGCCAACCCTTCTCCAACATGGGGAGCAGTCAAGGGCCGTTCGTCGGGCCAGAATGTCGGGATGGAGTACGTCTTCGATCCCGGCGTCATCCACGACTGTGCGATGACGGGGCTCGGCAAGCCCAAGCCGGCGATGTTCGACGCCTTTGCCGACGCGATGGCCGTGTCGTACCCGGACCGGCTCGATCGCTCACAGCCCTGGATATTCAGCAACGCCGGCGGCGCGATGATCCAGATGAAGGTGTATTACGCCTCGGCATTCGAATACGTGATGATCTGGGGGACGCCGATCGGGTCGGAGGGGCATTCCGGCCGGCACGCGGTCGGGTTCTGGGACACCGTGCTCGACGGCGAGATGTGGTACTACGGCGAGGGCCAGTTCGAACGGCGGGTGTACAAGCCGGGCGACCGGGTCTACGTCGGGCCGGGCCAGGCCCGGGGCATGAACTTCACCAACGGGGTCTGGGCGGTGGAGTACGCCCGCGGCCTGCTCCCCCTCTCCCTGCCGTTCGGCCTCGCCGACGCGGCGATCAGCACGTTGGACTTCGCCACGGTCGCGCAGACCGTGACCATCTACGCCGCGCTGATCGGCCACCACTGCCAGCAGCCGCACGCCGACGGCTCACCGCCGTCCCGGCGCCGGCAGCGCATCGGCGCCGCGCTGGTCGGCGCGGGCAACGCGCTCACCCGCCGGCTCCGTCCGCCGGAGCCCTACGACGAGATCGCGTCGAATACATCGTGGCGACACGGGCCGAAGCCAGCATTATCCGACGGCGCCGCGGCACCAGTCGCGCCGCTGCCGCGACCCAACGGTTCCGCCGGCCCGGAATGACCACCGGCCGCCGGCCGACTGCGGCGAGGGTCTCGCGGGCCACCGTGCGCGCGTCGATCGGCGGCGGCACCAGGCGGGCCGGCCGCGCGCCGGTCCGGGCGAACGTCGGCGTGCTGACCAGACCGGGACAACTGGCCAGCACGTCGACCCCGTGCGGGCGCAGTTCGTCCCACAGTCCCTCGGCCAGCACCCGCAGGTAGGCCTTGGTCGCCGCGTAGTGGGCGACCAGGGCCGAACCCTGCTCGCCGGCCAGCGAGCCGAGCAGCACGATGCCGCCCCGGCCGCGGGCGGCCAGCCGCGCGCCGAAGGCGTGCGCGAGATGGGCCGCGGACCGGCAGTTGAGGTCCAGCATGGCGTCGAGTTGTTCGGCGGTGAGCGCGAGGAACGGCCCGACCGGCGCGAGCGCGGCGTTGCACACCAGCAGGCCGATGTCCTCGGGCACGGCCGCGAGCTGCGCGATCGCGTCCGGGGTGGCCGCGTCCAGGTACAGGCAGCGAACCCGCACCCGGTAGCCGGCGCGCAGCCGGGCGGCCAGTTCGTCCAGCGGTTGCGGCCGCCGGGCCACCAGCACCAGGTCGTCGCCGCGCGCGGCGAGCTCCTCGGCGAACGCGGCGCCGATGCCGTCCGAGCCGCCGACCACCATCGACCACATCAGGAACTCCGGTAGTACGGCGACAGTCGCAGGATGCGTTGCCGCGCAAGGGGTTTGGCGATCGACGCGAGCCACCGCCGCCAGCCGAGGCCGGCCGCGACCGCCCGGGCGATGTCGTCGAAGGTGTGCCGCTGGTAGCGCAGCAGGGCCTCGCTCTCGGTGCTGTCCACCCAGTCGGTGACGTACTCGGCATCGCTGAAAGCGCCGTCCGGCAACGGATCGATGCCCATGGCGGCGAGCAGCCGGGTGAGGTACTCGCGGTAGGTGACCTGGCAGGTCACCCCGCCGCCGAGGAACAGCACCCGGCCCCACACCTCGGGTGTCTCCAGGGCGGTCGCGATGGCCAGGCCGGCGTCGTCGGCGTGCAGTGCCTCGATCCGGTTGTCCAGGCCGATCTCGAACATGATCGGGTGCGGCGGCCGGGCGCCGAGCACCGGCACGTCGGTCAGCCGGAAGATCGTCCAGGTCAACCCGCTGTCCCGGACCAGCCGCTCGCCCTCGATCTTGTGTGCGGTGTACGGGTCGGTGGCCACCAGTGGGTCGTCCACCCGCCGCGGCGGATCGCGGTGCAGCGTGCGGCCGTGCACGTCGAAGGTGGAGGTGAACAGCAGGCGGGGCGGTTCCGGTCGCGCCCGGCAGGCGGCGATCACGTTGGCCGTGCCGTCCACGTTCACCGCGCGGGCCCGGTCCGGCCGCTCGTCGGCCTCCGGCGGGATCATCGCGGCGAGGTGCAGCACCGCGTCGACGCCGGCGACCGCGCGGGTCACCGCGGCCGGGTCGGTGATGTCGTCGCCGGGCAGGGCGAACGGGCGCACGGAGTGGCCGCGCCGCCGCAGCCAGGGCAGCACGTGCGAGCCGATGTTGCCGGACGCGCCGGTGAGCAGGACCCTCAGCCCGGCTCCCGCGCGGCTCGTTCCTCGCTGCGCTTCTTCAGCCCGCCGGATTCCATTTCCAGGTAGCGTCGGGTCAGCCCATTGGTCAATTTTCCGACCAGCACTCCGAGTGGGCCGCGCTGGGTCAGGGTGAGGGTGACCCGGCTGCCGGTGCCGTCCGGTTCGACCCGGTGCCGCGCGGTTGTTCGGGCGCCCGGGCCGCCGGCGGTCCAGACGAACTCGGATTTCTCGGACAGTTCGGTCAACCGCCACACCGTGGTGGGCAGCCGGGGCTGGCTGATGCGCAGCCGCTGGCCCACATGCAGCGGTCCCGGGTCGAGCCGGACGATGGAGCGGACCGACGCCGTCCACTCCGGCCAGGCCTCGACCTCGGTCATCACCTGCCACACCACGGGCGGCGGGGCCTCGATCCGCACCGACGAACTCCACTCCATGCCACGCAAGGATAGTCCCGGGCCACCTAGGGGTATTTCCTAGGTACGTTTCCGGAAATTTGACCGGATAGCGGTTCACAGTTATTCGACTGGGCCGATCGTGGCATTGACCTTTAGCCCGGTTGGTTCTTCACTCGGAATGCGCCTAATTCGCGGCGGCCAGCGTCCCTTTCCCTGTTCTCGGGGGCGTTGGCGTACGCCTTCGAAAGGAAACCCTGTAGATGAATCACAAGCGAGGGATACGAGTGAGCCTGGTCGCGGCGGCCGGTCTCGCCCTGGCGGTGGTGGTACCGCTGCGGACCGCCCAGGCGGCGGCCCAGCCGGCTCCGGACGTGGTGGCCGGGCAGGCCGCCGACCAGGTTGCCGACCAGGGCACCGGCCTGGCCAAGGGTGTCGACCAGGACTTCGTCCGGACCAGCCTGACTCCCGGCGGCGGTGGGCTGTACTACGCGGCCTACGCGCGGACCTACCGCGGCCTCGAGGTCGTGGGCGGGGACGCCGTGGTCGTCACCGACGCCAAGGGCAACCTGCACGACACGGTGACCGCGGACACCACGCCGATCGCGCTGGACACCACCCCGAAGCTGTCGAAGGACGCGGCGGTGGCCATCGCCAGCAAGCAGCTGTCCACAGTAGACAGTGTGGCCAGCGCCCGGCTGGTGGTCCTCGCCGGCAAGCAGGCGCTTGCCTACGAGGTCGTGGTTTCCGGTCTGACCGCCGAGAACGCGCCGAGCAACCTGCACGTCTTCGTCGACGCCGCCTCCGGCGCCGTGCTGGACAGCTGGGACGACGTGCACGCCGGCACCGGCAACGGCTTCTACTACGGCACGGTGACCATCAACACCACCAGGAACAGCGCCACGTCGTTCTCCATGATCGACCCCACCCGTCCCGGCGTGCGGTGCACGAACACCTCCGGTACGACCTTCACCGGGCCCGATGACAACTGGGGCAACGGGTCCGGCACCAACCTGGAAACGGCCTGCGTGGACGCGCTCTACGGCACGCAGCGCATGTGGGACATGATGCGCACCTGGTTGGGCCGCACCGGGATCAGCACCGCGGGCCAGGGTTTCCCGGCGCGCGTGGGTCTGACCCAGGCCAACGCGTTCTGGAACGGTAGCTCGGCGACGTTCGGCCGGTCCTCCGACGGCCAGCGCCAGGTGGTCCCGATCGACGTCGTGGCGCACGAGTTCGGGCACGGCGTCTTCCAGTTCACTCCGGGCGGTTCCGGCGGCGGCGGCAACGAGAAGGGCGGGCTCAACGAGTCCACCGGCGACATCTTCGGCGCCGTGACCGAGGACTTCGCCAACAACCCCAACGACCCGCCGGACTTCCAGGTCGGCGAAGAGGTCAACCTCGTTGGCAACGGCCCGATCCGGTTCATGTACAACCCGTCGCTGCGCAACCACCCGAACTGCTTCAGCTCGGCCATTCCGAACACCGAGGTGCACGCCGCGGCCGGCCCGCAGAACCACTGGTTCTACCTGCTGGCCAAGGGTTCCAACGCCAACCCGCCGAGCCCGACCTGCAACGGCTCGACGGTCACCGGCATCGGCGTCCAGGCGGCCGCGCAGATCTTCTACAACGGCCTGCTGCGTAAGGTTTCGGCCTGGACCCATGCCCGGGCCCGGGTGGCCACCCTGCAGGCGGCCAGGGCGCTGTTCCCCAACAGCTGCACCCAGTTCAACGCCACGCGGGCGGCCTGGAACGCGGTGAGCGTCCCGGCCCAGGCGGGCGAGCCGACCTGCTGAGCACTGCTGGACCCTCCTGAAATAAGGCGGGTGGGCCGGTCCCCGCGCCCGTGACCGGCCCACCCGCTCCCGTTACGCGACACGCCGCTTGACAAACCGGCTCCGGACGCGACGTTGGGCTAACCTTGGCCGGTGCGGATCGGAGTTACGGTTGATCTTGAGGATGAGCTGATCAGCAAGCTGGTCAGCTGTGGGCGCGAGGCTCATCGGGTGGCGCAGGCGCACCACAACGATCCGGGGTCCAACGGGTTCACCTTCGGCACCGACCGCTATCACCGGGGCACCGAGCTGGCCGCGGAAGTGCTGTCCGAGCACGGTTTCCGCGTCTCCCGCCGGGGCGCCGGGCTGGTCGGCGCGCGCGATGGCGTCGAGCTGCACTTCGCGGTCGCCCGGGGCACCGACCTGTCCGACCCCGCCGCCTTCGACGCCGACTCCTCCCCGGCCCGGCGCCGGGCCGCCGCCAGCAACGCCGGCCAGCTCACCTTCGACGGCATGCCCGAACCCGCCGTGGTGCACCTGGTGTGGAGCGGCACGCCGGAGTCCGGGCTGACCGCCGTGCACATCGGCCGCCTGGTCTATGCCGGCGGGGACAAGCTGGAATGGTCGGTGCTGCTGCGGGTCGACGAGTCCGCGGGCGCCGCTCGGGAGATCGCGATCCCGAGGGCCCGCACCGGCGTCGGATATGTCGACCAGCCGCTGCCCGAGTTCGACCTGCTGGTCCATCCGGCCGTCCGCGCCGATGAGGGCTGAGGAGGCCGCGGCGGGGTTCTCCGGGGAACGGCTTCGGCTGGCGCGGTTTCGCGCCGGTCTCACCGTCCGGGAGGTCGCCGACCGCGTCGACGTGAGCCATGCGGCGATCTCGCAGTACGAGATCGGCCGCACCCGGCCGACGCCCGCCGTGCTGGCCCGGCTGGCCATCGCCACCGGCGTCTCCGCCGGGTTCTTCGTGTTCAACCGGCGCCCGGTCTCGGCCCGGGGGCTGGACGGCACCCACTTCCGCAGCCTGCGCTCCACCGGCCGGGCCGGCCGGGCCTCCGCGTGGGCCTGGTCGGAGCTGGTGCTCGACGTGGCCGAGGTGCTCGAACGGCATG
Source organism: Actinophytocola sp. (assembly GCF_035712165.1). Taxonomy (GTDB): domain Bacteria; phylum Actinomycetota; class Actinomycetes; order Mycobacteriales; family Pseudonocardiaceae; genus DASYTH01. The sequence goes on from NZ_DASTBH010000147.1 coordinate 8,883, forward strand.
TGCGGCTGCCCGATCCGGTGCTGCCGATGCGTTCGCTCGCCCCCGACGCCGGGCGCGACGAGCTGGCCGATGCCGCCGAGGAGCTGCGCTCGGTGTGGCGGCTGCCGGACGGCCCGGTCGGCCATCTGGTCCGCCAGCTCGAGGTGCACGGCATCCTGGTCGCCCGGCTGGCCGTGGCGGACAAGGGAATCGACGCGTTCAGCCACTTCCAGGGCGCCCGGCCGGTGGTGATCCTGGGCAGTGACAAGGGCGACGCCGCGCGCAGCCGGTTCGACGCCGCGCACGAGCTCGGCCATCTGGTGTGCCACCCGGACGCGGACCCCGGCGGCGAGCAGGAGCAGCAGGCGCACGGTTTCGCCGCGGAACTGCTGATGCCCCGGGCACACATGGCGCGGGTGCTGCCCCGCCGGTTCGACCTCGGCGCCTACGCCCGGCTCAAGCAGGAGTGGGGCGTGTCGATCGCGGCGCTGCTCTACCGCGCGCGGACCCTGGAGGTCATCAGCGACGCGGCCTACCGCCGGGCGGTCATGGTCATGAACCGCCGGTACGGCCGGCGCACCGAGCCCTACCCGCTCGACCAGCCGGAGCGGCCCGCCCTGCTGGCCACCGCGGGCGAGGTCGCCGCCCGGTCCGGGATCGGGATCGACCGCCTCGCCGCCGAATGCTGCCTGCCCCTCGACGACGTGCGCGCGATCATCGGCGACCCCGACCCGCGGCCGTTGGTCACGGTCTAGGGCCCTGTTTCGAAAGTGCTCCGATCAAAGCGACCAGCTGCGCGCGCCTGATGAAACACCGCTAGCGTTCCGGGTCGTCCTCGTCCTGGATGCCCAGCACGCGCTCGATCCGCTCCAGCCGGTCGGCGATCTCCGCCAGCCGGCTCAGCTCCGGATCCAGTGCCGCGTGCTCAGCCCGGGCCCGCTCGACGAAGCTGGTGGCGATCAGCGCGGTGAACACCGACATGAACGCCACCGCCTCGAGCATGATCACGGCACCGACCACCCGGCCCAGCGGCGTGGTGGGCGTGACGTCGCCGTATCCCACCGTGGTCACCGTCTGCAGGGCCCACCACATGCCCAGCCCGAAGTGGGGATAGTCCTTCGGGTCGAAGATCCAGACCAGCAGGCCGCCGGCGACGACCGTGACGGTCATCGCCGAGATGATCACCGCCATGGCCCGGCGGATGGTCGCCGGCTCGGTGAGGAACCGGTCGACCTGGCGCTTCACCGGCCGGATCCGGCGGCGGTTCACCCGGTCTCCGCCGGCGCCGGCCGGATGGTCCGGGGTCCGATCAGCGCCCGCAGCCAGCCCGCCCGCGGGTCGACGTCGACCAGCAGCGCCTTGCCGAGCAGGGTGAGCGGGATCGCCAGGATGGCGCCGACCGGGCCGAGCACCCACGCCCAGAACAGCAGCGTCACGAACGTGACCGTGCTGGACAGCCCGACGGCGCCGCCGAGGAACCGGGGCTGGACCAGCGACTCGATCACGAAGTTGATCACGATGTAGACCGCGGTCACCGCGAGCATCAGTCCCCACCCGCCGTCCAGCAGCGCGAGCAGGGCCGGCGGCACCAGCCCGAAGATGAAGCCGACGTTCGGGATGTAGTTGGTGATGAAGGCCAGCAGCCCCCACAGCACCGGCAGCGGCACCCCGAGCAGCGCCAGCAGCGTCCCGTCGATGATCCCGGTGAGCACCCCGAACACCGTGGTGACGACCATGTACCGGCGGGTGCTCCAGGCGAACTCGCGCAGTGCCACCGCGATCTGCGGCCGCTCGGCCGCGATCCGCGCTATCCGGGCCCCGGCATAGCGGGACTCCAGGCTGATGAACAGCAGCAGGCACAGCACCAGCACGGTGTTGCTGACGGCGTTGCCCAACTCGGCGAGCATCGAGCCGAGCAGGTCGGTCAGTTGTGCCGGGTCGAACGCCCCGGCCATCGTCTGCAGCTCCTCCGGCGCGACCCCGAACCGGGCCAGCGTCCCGGTGATCGAGTCGACCAGGTCATGCGCCGCCTCGGCGTACTGCGGCAGCAGCGAGGTGAGCTGCCCGATGCCGATCACCAGCACCACGCCGAGCACGACCAGCAGCCCGTAGATCGACAGCACCAGCGCCGCGGTGGCCAGCCAGTGCCGCACGCCGTGCCGGCGCAGCCAACCCTGCACCGGGCTCACACACACGACGATGACCAGCGACAGGAACACCGGGGCGATCAGCCAGGCCATCAGATAGATGCCGGCGGCGGTGATCACCGCCGCGGACAGGCCCTGCAGGATGATCAGCCCGCGCGGCAGCACGCTCACCGGCGGCACGCTGTCCTGGCCGACCGCCGGGCCGCTGCTCATGCCCGGCAACCGTAATTAGGCCTCCGACGGGCAGAGTCACCCCTTCGGGGTGAGATCCACATCGGTGCTGGCCACCTGTTCGGGAACGGCGGTGACCGCCGCGCCGCCGTCCCGGCGCCAGTCGTAGATCACGGTCGAACGCAGCAACGCGTCCTGCACCGAACGGCGGTGCGGGCTGACCGCCGCCCAGAGCAACCCGAACGGAAACACCGCGCACAGGACGGCGCGCACGGCTGCCCGGGACCAGCCGAGCAGCTCGCGCCGGTTGGACAGCACCCGCACGCCGATCAGCCCGGCCCCGTAGCTGCGCCCGGTGGTGGCCCAGCCGAGGGTGAGATAGATCGTGGTGAGCGCGAACAGCAGCGGCAACGTGATGATCAGGTCCGGCTGCGGCCAGGCGAACGACCCCGGCCGCAGCATGAAGACCAGGCCCGACACCCCGAGATAGAGCGAGCCCGCGACCAGACCGATCACCCCGGCGTCGATCACCGCCACGAGCATCCGGGTGACGATGCCCGCGGGGCGCTCGGGGGGCATGTGCCTAGCCCTTGGCGGGGGTCCGGGGTTCGGCCCGGTCATCGGATTCGATCATGTGGCCCCCTCGGACGTGCGCGTCAACCCCTGATCCTGCTCCACCGCACGAGCCGGGTTCCTCACTCGCCACGGGTGAGGCCGGGCTGGCGGGTCCCGATCCGGCCTCACCCGCCCCGTCGACCCGCCGCATCGAGCAGATCCGCAGCCCGTGGGACTCGAGCAGGGCCAGCAGTCCGTGCAACTGCGCCTCGTCGATCACCACCGCGTGGATGGTGGTCTCCGCCGGCCCAGGACGGACCGTCAGACCTGCGAATTCACCGACCGCACAGGTGGCGCGTTCGGACAGCCGGCCGGACACGCGCAACTCGTAGTTGGACCGCACCACGGTGTCACTCCTCGCCGCCGCAGTTACCTCGTTGGTGCCGCGTCAGTACTGACGATCGCTCCGTAATCGATTGGTTACCTCCCCCGTTCCAGGCGAAATACACCGGAACGGGCGAAGTGACGTACGGGGGGAGAAGTGCAAGTATGGGTGATCAATCAACCGAAGCGTTCCGACGCGAACGAGGCGAGGAAGGCGATGGCGAAACCACCGTCGAATCGCGTGCCGGCTCCCCGGGTCTCGCCTACGCGCGTGCCGGGGCTGAAACTTGTTGCCGCGGCACGGGTACCGCGGCAACGGGCGTCTGAACCACCACCGCTGCCCCGCCCGCGGGTGTCGCGGGTGAAGGTCGCGGTGCCGCGGCTGCCCACCCGCCTGGTGTCCCGGCCGCGCCTGCTCGCCGCTCTTGACCGGCCTGGCCGCGTCGCCGCCACGCTGGTCTGCGCGCCTGCCGGCTCCGGCAAGACGCTGCTGCTCGCCGAGTGGGTGCGCCGTCCGGACACCGGTGACACCGCATGGGTCTCGCTGGACAGCGACGACAACGACGACAACAGGTTCTGGTCGAGCGTGCTGGAGGCGCTGGCCGGCTGTGCCGCGGTGCCGGCGGACAGCAGGTTGCGCTCGATGAAAATTCCGGAAAATCCCAGTCGAAATCCTGACTTTCTTGCCGAAATCGTGGATGGACTGGAAGCTCTTCGGACCCCTGTTCGGCTCGTCCTGGACGACCTGCACGAACTGGTCGACCCCGATCCGCTGCACGGCATCGAGACCCTGCTGCGCAACCAGCCCGCCGGGTTACGACTCGTGCTCTCAACCCGCCGGGACCCGCCGCTGCCGCTGGCCCGGCTGCGGCTGTCCGGCGAACTGCGCGAGCTTCGGGCGGCCGACCTGAGGTTCTCCGTCGAAGAGGCCAGCGCGCTGCTGCGGGCCGCGGGCGTGAGCATCGAGTCGCGGCAGGTGAGCACGCTGGTCGCGCACACCGACGGCTGGGCCGCCGGCGTGCGGCTGGCGGCGCTGTCCCTGGCCGAGGTCGACGACCTGGACGGGTTCGTCAAGGACTTCGCCGGCAACGACCGCGCGGTCGCCGACTTCCTGATCGACGAGATTCTGTCCCGGCTGCCCGAGGACACCCAGGACTTCCTCCGGGCGATCAGCGTGTGCGACCGGGTGTCCGCGTCGCTGGCCACCGCGCTGTCCGGCCGGGAGGACGCGGGTGAGCTGCTCGACACCCTCGAACACCAGACCTCCATGGTGATCAGCGTCGCCGCCGGCCGGCGGTGGTACCGGGTGCACACCCTGCTCCGCGCCCACCTGCAGGCCGACCTGCGGCGCCGCTCCCCGGACCTGGTCCCGGTGCTGCACCGCCGGGCCGCCGACTGGCTCGACGCCCAGCGGCTGCCCGCGGCCGCCCTCGCACACGCCATCGACGCCGAGGACCCGTCGCACCTGACCGTGCTGGTCCGCTCGCGCGGCCCGGCCCTGGTGCTGACCGGCGAGCACAGCGTGGTGCACCGGGCGATGGTGGGGCTCGGCGAGCCGACGGTCGCCGACGACCCGGGGCTCGCGCTGCTGTCCGCCCAACTGCATCTCGAGGCCGGCGAACCGGACACCGCGCGGTCGATGCTCGCGCACGCCGACGCGGCCTGGCCCGAGGACCCGACGCCGGAGCTGGAGATCATGGCGCAGCTGCTGCGCCCGGCCCCGCACGACGAGGCGGCGCTGCGCGCGGCGCTCGCGGCGGCCCGTGCGCACGGCTACGACTACCTGATGGCCCGGTGCCTGATCATGCTCGGCGGGCTGGCCTCGGCCCGGGGCGACTACCTGGCCATGGTCGGGCTGGCCCGGGAGACCGACACGCTGATCGGGCAGCGGTCGTGGAAGGAGACCACCACGACCGCGGCGACGCTGCTGGCCTACGGCGCGTTGCTGCACGCCGATCCGGACGAGTGCCTGCGCCAGGCCGGGCGGGCGGCGCATCTGATCGAGGAGGGCGTGCAGCCGGCCGATCCCGGCGTGCGGCTGCTGGTCGGCACCCTCACCGGAGCCGCGCTGTTCGACAACGGCGCCCGGGCGGCGGGGCTGCGGGCGCTGGCCGACGCCCGGCTGGCCGCCGACCCGGCCGTGCTGTCCGGTGAGCACGTGGCGCTGGCCGCGATGCTCGAGCACCGGGCCGCGAGCCTGCTCGGCTACGGCGACGCCAGCCGCGAGGTGGTGATCTGGACCCAGCAGGCCATTCCGGACTCCGCCGAGGTGCTGATCATGCGGGCCCGGTCCCGGTTGCTGTTCGGCCGGCGCCGGCTGGCCCGGGACCTGCTCCGGCCGGTGCTCGACGGCACCGTGCGTCCGGCGCTGGCCTGGTCGCCGATCGAGGCATGGCTGCTGGAGGCGCAGATCTCGCTGGCGGCCGAGGAGGAGACCCAGACCCGGCGGGCGCTGGGCCGGGCGGTGGCGCTGGCCGAGTCGTTCGACGTGCTCTACCCGCTGGTGTTCGCCCCCGCCGAGATCGCCGCCAAGTTCCCGCGCGGCCGGTACACCGCGACCGTCAGCGCGACCCGCAGCACGCTTCAGGCGCGGCCCGGACCGGTGGCGCTGACCGATCGGGAGCGCACCGTGCTGGAACTGCTGCCCACGGTGCGTTCGCTGGACGAGATCGCCGAGGACCTGACCCTGTCCACGAACACGGTCAAGACCCACATCCGCACCCTGTACGGCAAGCTCGGCGTCGGCACCCGCCGCGACGCCGTGGCCGCGGCCCGGCGTGGCGGGCTGCTCGACGAGGACGTCACGCTGACCGGTCCTGGCCAGGACCCATGAGGGTGACGCGAGTCCCCCATCGGCGAGAGGTTCCCAACCGGCGCCGGGTTCCGGCGTCGCGCATCCCCCATACCAAGATCACCGTGCCCGGCGTTCCCCCCGGGTTCGTCGTTCGGACCGCGCTGCGCGAGCTGATCGGCAACGCGACCGAAGGCCCGCTCACGGTGATCAACGCCCCGGCGGGCTACGGCAAGACGGCGGTGCTGGCCGACACCGCGGGGCCGGACACCGCCTGGGTGTCGCTGGACCACGACGACAACGACCCGGAGCGGTTCTGGGCGGCCGTGCTGCTGGCGCTGTCCGAGTGCGCGGCCGTGCCGAGGGCCAGCCCGCTGCGCCGGCTCACCCCGGCGGCGGACGACCCGGCCTTCCTCGCCGAACTGGTGGACGCGCTGGACATGCTGCCCACCCCGGTCCGGCTGGTGCTGGACAACGCGCACGAGCTCACCGACGAGACCCTGCTGCACGGGTTGGCCACGCTCATCCGGCACCAGCTCAGCGGGGTCCGGCTGGTGCTCGTCGCCCGGGGTCACCTGGCGCTGCCGCTGGCCCGGGCCCGGCTGCAGGGCGGGCTGACCGACATCCGGGCGGAGGACCTGCGGTTCTCCGTCGACGACGCCGCCCGGCTGCTCCGCGCCGCGGGGGTCGAGCTCACCGCGGACCGGGTGGCCCGGCTGGTGACGCACACCGACGGCTGGCCGGCGGCGTTGCGCTGGGCCGCGCTGTCGCTGCGGCACGCCGAGAACCCGGACCCGTTCCTGGCCGGGTTCGCCGGCGACGACCGCACCGTGGCCGACTACCTGCTCGACGAGGTGATCGGCCAGCTGGCCGAGGAGAAGGCCGACCTGCTGCGGGTGATCAGCATCTGTGACGAGGTGCCGGCCTCCCTGGCCGCCGCACTGTCCGGCCGGCCCGACGCCGCGGCCATGCTGGAAGAACTGGACCGGGAGACCTCCCTGGTGGTCCAGGTCGGCCACGAGGCCACCTACCGCATGCAGGCCCTGCTGCGCGGCTACCTGCGGGCCGACCTGCTCCGGCGCCAGCCCGAGCACAGCATCGTGCTGCATTCGCTGGCCAGCCGCTGGTTCGCCGCGCATCAGCGGATTCCCGAGGCGCTCGAACACGCCGCGCAGACCGGCGGCGAGGTCACCACGCACGACCTGCTGCACCGGCACGCGCTGACGATGGTGCTCGCCGGGCAGCACCGGCCGTTCCGGACCGCGCTGGCCGCGCTGGACTCCGACGCCGTCGACACCCGGCTGACGTTGGTCTCGGCGCTGCAGCACTTTCAGATCGGGGACACGGCGGCGGCCACCGCGGAGCTGGACCGGGTTCGGGACGCCCCGGACGCCGAGCCCGGGCTGCTCCGGCTGGTCGAGGGTCAGCTGGCGCTGGTCACCGGGAACTGGCCGGCCGGGCCGCCGGCCGGCGACCCGGACGACGGGGCGGTCTGGGACCGTCTGGCGGCCGGGTGGCGGCGGTTGCGGGACGGCGACCGGGACGGCGCCGTCGCGGAGTTCGACGAGGCGCTGCGCGGGGCCCGGCACGACGGGCTGCGCTACCTGGTCATGCAGGCGCTGGCTGCGCTGGGCTCCGCCCGAGCGTTGGACCAGGACTACTCGGCGATGCGTGCCGCGTGCGCCGAGGCCGCCGCGATCGCCGAGAAGTACGGCTGGCAGCAGGCGCCGTGGCAGGCCGAGGCGCACCTGCTGCTGGCCTTCGCCAGCCTGACCCAGTTCGAACCGGACGCGTGCCGGCAGCACAGCGCGCTGGCCCGGTCCGCCGCGACGCGGCCGGAGATCCGCGCGGTCGCCCAGTTCCTGGACGGCGCCGCCCAGTTCGACATCGGGCACCGGCAGACCGGGTTGCGGCTGATGCGCCAGGCCCGCCGGCAGTTGTCGGACCGCGCCCTGTCCGACGGGCTGGTCGCGGCCGTGGCGACCATCGAGTACCAGGCGGAGGCGTTGGTCGGGCTGGAGACCGAGGCCCGCGAGACGCTGGCCTGGGCGCGGGAGCGGCTGGACGGCTGCGCCGAGCTGACCCTGATGGCCGCGTGGAACCAGGCCGACCCGGCGGTGCTCGACGCGATCCAGCCGGTGCTGCTGGCCACCACCCCGATCCACGCGCAGCTGCTGCGCACCGCGGCCGCGCTGAGGTCGAACCAGCGCACCACCGCGCGTCGCGCGCTGGCCGCCGCGCTCGCCCTCGCCGAACCGCACATGCTGATCCGCCCGTTCGCCGCGACCGACACCTCGGTGTGGCGGCTGCTGGTCGAACAGGCCGGCGGGTTCGGCACGGCCGGGTCCTTCGCCGACCACGTCCGCGCCGTGCTCGCCCCCGTCCAGGCCACTCCCATCCACGGCAGCCTCACCAGCCAGCAGCAGACCGTCCTGTTGCGACTGTCCTCGGCCCGCTCCCTGACGGAGATCGCCGCCGAGCTGTCCGTCTCCGTCAACACCGTCAAGACCCACGTCCGCGCGATCTACGTCAAACTCGGCGTCAACAACCGCCGCGACGCCGTGGTCGCCGCCCGCGAACACGGCCTGACCTAAGTGTCCCGCGCCGGAAATCTGCCACCTGGATCACCGGACTCAGGCACCGAATTTCCGGCGCGGGACACTATGTAATAGCCCGCAGCCGCCCGGTGTGGGTGAGTGAGGCCAGCGCCGTTGCGGTGGGGTCGTCCGCGGGGAGATGGACGACGATCCGTTGCAGGTCGGGAAGATCGAGGGTCTCGTAGGCGAGGCGGAGCAGGCCGGCGGTGGGGTGGCGGACCCGGTCGATGCCGGTGCGGGCGGGTAGCACGGTGCCCGTGGCCCATCGGTCGGTGAACGGGGCGCCGGCCGCGACGGTCAGCTCGTCGGTCAGCTCGGCGAGGTGCGGATCGTCCACAGTGGACTCGATGCGCAGCTGGCCGACCAGTTCGTCGGCGATGCGGTCCCAGTCGGGGTAGGCCTGCCGGGCGCGCGGATCGGTGAAGAAGTAGTAGAGGAAGTTGGGCTCGGGGGCGTCCAGGATGCCCAGCGGGCCGGCCAGAGCGGCGTATCCGGTGGTGTGGGCCAGGATGTCGCCCAGGCGGTTGAGCAGATGGGCGGGGGTCGGTTCGAGGCGGTCCAGCAGCGCGCGCACGGTGGGCCGCACCTCGCGGGCGGCCGCCATGGCCGGGCACAGCCCCGGCCCGCCGCCGGCCGCCTTGGCCAGCCGGCGCAGGTGGATGCGCTCCTCGGTGGACAGCCGCAGGGCGTCGGCCAGGGCACCGAGCACCTGCACCGACGGGTGCCGGTCCCGGCCCTGTTCGAGCCGGGTCAGGTACTCCACGCTGATCCCGGCGAGCGTGGCCAACTCGGTGCGGCGCAGCCCCGGCGCCCGGCGCCGGGCACCGGCGGCCAGCCCGACCTCGCCGGGCGCGAGCGCGTCGCGGCGGGAGCGCAGGAACACCCCTAACTCGTTGTCGGCCACGGTTTCAACCTACCGGCGCGCTGCGCGGGCAAGGGTGGCCCTGGCAGGGCCAGTCTCGGCGCGGCCTGGTTGAGCGCCGCCGGCTCGGGCAGCGTCGGCGCCATGGACATGGGACTTGACGGGCGCACCGTCATCGTGACCGGGGCATCCGGGGGCCTGGGCCGGGCCATCGCGCGCGGGTTCGGCGACGAGGGCGCCAACGTGGTGCTCACCTATCACCGCGCCGAGCAGGACGCCGAGCGGGTCGCCAAGGAGATCGGCGGCCGCGCGCTGGTGGTCAGGCACGACCTGGCCGACCCGCCGTCCACGGCGGCGGTGGTCCGGGCGACGCTGGACTGGACCGGCCGGATCGACGTGCTGGTGAACAACGCGGTGGTGTGGGGCAGCACCGACCCGGACCAGGAGCGGACCTTCGATCAGGTGCCGGACGAGGAGTGGCCGGCCATGCTCCGGGCCAACATCGAAGGCGCGCTGCGGTTGTCCCGGGCGGTCACCCCGGTCATGCGCGAGCGCCGCTGGGGCCGGCTGGTGCACATCTCCTCCAGCATCGCCACCGACGGGATGCCGGGCGGCGAGTACTACGGCGCGGCCAAGGCGGCGCTGCACGGCTTCAGCCGCTCGGCCGCGTTCAGCCTGGGCCGGGCCGGCGACATCCTGTCCAACGTGGTCCAGCCCGGCCTCACCCGCACCGACACCAACGCCGCGATCACCGACGCCGCCGGCGAGCAGTACAGCTCCCAGGCCGCCCTCGGCCGGCTGCTGGACGCCGACGAGGTCGCCGGCCCCGTGGTCTACCTCGCCTCAGCCGCCAACACCGGCATCACCGGCCAGGTGATCATGGTCAGCGGCGGGACCTGATCAGGAGGAGACCTCCCGGCGGTCGGCGCCCCACATCGTGTGGAAGCTGCCCTCCCGGTCCGTGCGCCGGTAGGTGTGCGCGCCGAAGAAGTCGCGCAGCCCCTGGATCAGCGCGGCCGGCAGCCGGTCCGAGCGCAGGCCGTCGTAGTAGGCGAGCGAGGAGGAGAACGCCGGAGTGGGGATGCCGGCCTGGGCCGCGTGCGCGACCACCCGGCGCCAGGCGTCCTGACCGTCGGCCACCGCGTCCCGGAAGTACGGGTCGACCAGCAGGCTCGGCAGGTTCGGGTCGTTGGCGTAGGCCTCGCGGATGCGGTCCAGGAACCGGGCCCGGATGATGCAGCCGCCGCGCCAGATCGTGGCGGTCGAGCCGAGGTCGATGTTCCAGCCGTACTCGGCACTGGCCGCGGCCATCTGGTCGTAACCCTGCGCGTAGGCCACCACCTTCGACGCGTACAGCGCCTTGCGCACGTCGTCGACGAAGGTGTCCCGGTCGGCCAGCGGCACCGCCGAGCTCGGCCCGGGCAGCGCCGCCCGGGCGGCCGCGCGCTGCTCGGGGTGCGCCGAGAGCGCCCGGGCGAAGGTCGCCTCGGCGATCCCGGTGACCGGGACGCCGAGGTCCAGCGCGCTCTGCACGGTCCAGCGGCCGGTGCCCTTCTGCTCGGCCTGGTCCAGCACGATGTCGACGAACGGGCCCCCGGTCACCGCGTCGGTGTGGCCGAGCACCTCCGCGGTGATCTCGATCAGGAACGACTCCAGGTCGCCGCTGTTCCACTCGGCGAAGATCGCGGCCAGCTCGGCGGGCTCGGCCTTCAGCCCGTCCCGCAGCAGGTGGTAGGCCTCGGCGATGAGCTGCATGTCGGCGTACTCGATGCCGTTGTGCACCATCTTGACGAAGTGCCCGGCGCCGTCCGGGCCGATGTGGGTGCAGCACGGCGTGCCGTCCACCTTCGCCGCGATCTCCTCGAACATCGGGCCGAGCGTGGCGTAGGACTCGGCCGAGCCGCCGGGCATGATGCTCGGGCCGAGCAGCGCGCCCTCCTCGCCGCCGGACACGCCGGCCCCGACGAAGTGCAGGCCGTGCTCGCGCAGCGCGGCCTCGCGACGCCGGGTGTCGGCGAAGTGCGCGTTGCCGCAGTCGATCACGATGTCGCCGGTGTCCAGTAACGGCACCAGCTCCTCGATCACGGCGTCGGTCGGCGCCCCGGCCTGGACCATGATCACCACTCGGCGCGGCCGCTCCAGCGCGGCGACGAAGTCCGCGAGCGACTCGGTCGGCACGAACGTGCCCTCGTCGCCGTGCTCGGCGATCAGCGACCGGGTGCGGGCGGCGGTGCGGTTGTGCAGGGCCACCGCGTAGCCGTGCCGGGCGAGGTTGCGGGCCAGGTTGCGGCCCATCACCGCGAGTCCGGTGACGCCGATCTGTGCCGTCATGAGGTGTCCTCCCGTGGAAAGCTGCTCCCCGCCACCGTATGCGGTGCGCCCGGGGGCAGCTGCGTGCGGGCTTGCTCAACCGTTCGCAGCACCGCCGCGGCGCCGCTCTGCCCGGCAAGCTCCCCGGCCTCGTCGAGCAGTTCCCGGGCGTGCGCGGCCTCGCCGCCGGCCAGGGCGAGGTAGGCCAGGCCGACCAGGTTCGCCGCGACCCCGGCCGGGAAACCGATCTCCCGGCGCAGCCGGGTCGACTCGGTCAGCCGCTCGCGCGCCGCGTCCAGCCGCCCGGCAGCGTGCTCGGCGATGCCGAGGTGGCGCAGCGCGTAGGACCGGGTCCGGTTGTCGCCGGCGAGCTCGAGGCAACGGTCGAACAGCGGCCCGGCGGTGGTGTGGTCGGACCGGACGGTCTGGTGGTAGCAGCCCGCCCAGAACAGCGCCTCGGCCTCGCCGCGCGCGTCGCCGAGCCCCCGGTAGAGCCGCGCCGCCCGTTCGAACAGCTCCAGTTCGGTCTCCCGGACCACCTGGTCACGCTGGAACCGCGCATGTGCGACCTGGCCGCGCAGCAACGCGAGGTCGGCCTCGACCGCGTCCAGTTCCCGGGCCGCGGCGTCCAGCGCGTCGTCCTCGCCGCCGAACACCGCCCGGTCGCACCATGCTCTGGCCGTCTCGATCCGGCCGTCACTCGTCATGTCCGCCAGTCAACTCCTCGTCGAGGATGCGGCGCATCGTGCGCGCCGCGCGGCGTAATCGCCAGGCGACCAGGATTGCGAGCAGCACGACCAGCGCCGCGGCGCCGATCCACAGTGCCGTGTCCATGGCGGACACACGGAACCGGCCGGCCGGCGGTTCAACATCCGGCCGGGAATTTGCACGCTGCCACCAGGAAAAAGGGAGTGCCCCCGACGCGCTCGCGTCGGGGGCACTCGCCGGGTGTGTCGGGTCAGGAGGTGCTTGGCGCCCCTCCCGGCTGGACCACGCCGTTCACGGTCAGCGTGTACGGCGCGTACTGGTTGACCTGCTCGGTCGGCTCGTCGTAGGCGACCACGGCGATGACCTTCGGGAACAGGGCGAACACCAGCAACTGGAGCCGGTTGAGCCGGATCGAGCCCCGGCCGTCGCTCTCCAGTTGGAGGGCGACCGCGTGGTTCTCGTCCAGACCGATCAGCTTGACGTTCCAGTTGTTCACCTCGACCGGGTGGATCTCGGTGGGCGAGTCGAACACGTCCAGCGTCGAGCCGTCGCTGACCGCCGTGCCGCCGACGGTGATGTCGTCGACCAGCAGACCACCCTCGTTGACCCCGCCGTCACTGACGTAGCGGATGCCCAGCAGGATGTTCTGCCCGGCGTAGGCGGACAGGTCGTAGCTGTGCGGCTCGAAGCCCTCGGTGGTGCCGTTGAGGCCCGGGCCGAGCGGCGCGTCCACCGTCTTGTCGCCCGCGATGAACGTGTAGGTCGCCCCACCGTCGGTGGACACCATCACGTAGCCGTAGTCGAACCCGAACTCGGCGCCGTACTTCGCCTGGAAGCGCAGCGTCGGGTCGGTGGCCGGCACGGCCACCCGAGCCACCGCGGTGGCGTCGGTGTTGCTGTCGTTGCCCGACCACAGCACCGGGTTGCCGTTGCGGTCCGGGTCGTTGGACACGATCGTCCACTCCAGCGGCTTCGGCGGCAGCGTCGCCGCGCCCTGGAAGGACAGCGACCGCAGGTCCTTGCCCTTCAGCACGGTCCCGTTCGCGGCCTGCAACGGCACGAAGTCCGCGCCGTTCGGGCCCGCGCCCGGGTTGTTGTTGATCTGCGGGTTGGCCTGGTTGATCGTCGAGCGCAGGCTGGGCGTGGTGACGCGGGACTTCGGCACGCCGAGCACGAGGCCGTGCCGGGCGTCACCGATCGGCTTGTCCAGCAGCACCATGGACTGGTAGTCGTGCAGCACCTTGTACATGTCCGAGACGCCCTCGGCCTCCAGCGCCGCGTCCAGGCTCGCCAGACCCTGCCGCTCGCCGTCCTGGTGCAGCCGCGACATGAAGTCGGTGCCGTACCGGTCGAACAGGAACAGCATCAGCGAGTAGGCGTTGCCGTAGTCGGCCAGCACCTCGTTCGGCGTGCCCTCGCCCCACAGGTTGAGCGAGTTCTCCGGACCGCCGCAGTCCCGCGGGTTGGTGTTGAACGGGGTCTGCACGGTGCCGAAGCCCTGGAAGCAGTACAGGTGGCTGTCGGCGCCGCGGTCGAACACGGTCCGGGTGCCGTCCACGTAACCGACCAGGGTCTGGGCGAAGTCGGACAGACCCTCGTTGATCCAGTTCCCCTCGAACGGGTCGGTGTAGTAGTGCAGCAGGTGCTGCCACTCGTGGGCGAAGGTGCCCTCGTACAGCCGCGGGCGGGCCGGCCGGCTGGTGCACAGGTCGTCGGTCGGCTCGTTCGCCGGGTTGACCCCGGTGCGGTGCGCCCAGTCGAACGCGTCGACCGTCATGATGTTGCGGTCGGTCAACTCGTTGAACTGTGCGGAGAAGAAGCCCGCGATGTAGGTCGGCGCGGCCGGGAACGTGTAGAAGTTGTCGTCCCGGACGTTGTCGACCAGCGCGACGGTCTTGTTGCCGTCACCGGTGAAGTCGCCCGAGATCAGCGCGTTGGAGCCGTCCCGGTCCGGCGGCCGGCTGAACGTCGCCACTTCCTTGGGGTACATGTTGTTGTCGAACTCGTTGGCCAGGTCGGCCGCCTGAGCGTCGGTGACCGTGGTCGTGTTCGGGATCTGCGTGCGGCAGTCACCGGCCGGGAAGGCGGTGTCGTTGGCGACCCAGACCTCGATGTTCGTGCCGACCGCGCGCAGCGTGTAGTCCTTGCGGTACAGCACGCCGTTGAAGTCGTCCAGGCCGAGCCAGCCCCGGACCGTGCCGACCGGCGGGGTGGCCGCGGCGACCTTCGCCTGGCGCTGGGTGGTTGCCTTCGGCTGGTACCGCTGCGGGGTCGCCACCGGCTTGCCGTCGAGCGTGAAGTCCTTGCGGGTCAACTCGCGCACGTCGCTCTTGGCGGTCGTGGCGCCGGGGGCCGCGCCCGACGCCGGAGCCGCCGGCAGGACCTGGATGAGTGGTAGGAGGAGGACCGTGGCGGCAGCTCCGACTAATCGGCTGCGTCGCATCAGGCTTGTCCCCTTTCGATGTCGCTGTGGCTCGTCTCGCTGGGCCACGTTTCGTGATGGTTCTACGCGTGTCGGGCGGCAGCGGTTCGGAGCCGATGCGACCGGCGAAGGGCCACGTTAGACGAGGATCGACGCTGCGCCAACCCTACGTACGGCGTGCCGGAAATGCCCGCCACAGGCGCCTGCAAATGGCAAATGTTAATGGCGAAAATATGCCCGAATGATCACCCTCCGGCGTGGGTCGCGGGCCGCCGGGCCGCGCCGGGGCCAGGGGTGGTCAGCCGCACGGTCGGAGGCCCGGTGCGCGTCGATCACCCTCCCCGGGCCAACTAGGCCCGAACGGGTTACCACCGGAACACTCCGTGTCGATCACGCGACACGACCGCGCCACAGCCCCGCCCGATTGTATTTATATTTTTCGCCCGATCGGGCGGAAATGCCCACGCTCCGACACGGGTAATCGTGCGGAATGAATATGCCTCCCCGGCTGTTGGGCTGGTCGGGTGAATTGAGCGGGAGCCGTCCGGGGTGGGGGACAGTTCCCGCTAGGATCGGTGCGGCGTCAAGCATTGGATGTTTCGCCTGGCGCCGGAGAGTGGAGAGCGGAATGGACCTGGAGTTCGAAGCCATCCCCGCGCGTGGGCTGCACCGATACGTCCGGCTGGTGGCCGACGCCCTCGGGTTGGCGGGCGAGGGCTGGTACGTGCAGGTGGAGCGCCCGGCCGCGACCGTCTACCTGCCGTTGCAGGACCGGATGGCGCGGTACCCGGGCCGGGACGTGGCGCTGTTGTGGGACGAGGAGTACGGCTGGGCGCTGGCCGTGGAGTCGCACAGCGGCGAGGACCTGCTGGTGCTGGCCTACCTCGGTAACGACGTCCTGCCCGCGCCCCGGGTCGTGGCGCAGTTCGCTGCCCGGATCATGGCCGGCGCCGACCCCGGCCCGGTCACCCCGCCGCGGCTGCGGCGGGCCGACGACGTCGACGACCTGGCCCGGCGGCTGGCCGGCTACGCAAACTCCGTCCATGGCGACACCGCCGAGGTCGCCGCCGCGGACGGGTTGTCCGTCCGGGTCCGGCACCCGGACGCCGAGACCGCGGTGCTGTCGGTGGCCGGCGAGATCGACATGCTGACCGTGCCCCTGCTCGACGAGTGGATCGCGCGGACGATGCGCGCGCTGCCCCGGTTGCTGGTCATCGATCTCAGCGAGGTGCGGTTCATCGGGTCGGCCGGGCTTTCGGCGCTGGTCAGGGCAGGTCAGCTGGCCGGCGAGCACAGCGAACTGCGGGTGGTCGCGTCCAACCAGGTCGTGCTGCGCCCGCTCGCGGTGACCGGCCTGACCCGGTCGATCCCGGTCTGGTCCGTGCTGGCCGATGCGCTGGCGACGATGTCCACTCCGGCCGGTTCGCAGCAGACGGCCAGCTAGTTGGTGACCCGGGCCGGCGCCCGGCGCAGCACCACGCCCGCCGCGACCATGACCACACCGAGGGTCAGGTGCAACCAGTTGTCGGCGGTGTTGACCGGCACGAAGTTGGCCCCGCTGTCCAGGTTGATGATCAGGCCGTAGACCCACAGCAGCAGGTAGACAACGCCGCCGCCGACCAGGAACCCGGTGGCCCCGGACGCGGTGCGGGCGAGCAGCAGACCCGCGATGCCGAACAGCAGGTGCACGATGTTGTGCAGCACCGAAACATGGAAAACGCCGAGCAACATGGCCGTCGACTCCGGCCCGGCAAATGTCATCCCGGCGTGGTCGGTGGTGACCGCCGGAATGAATCCGAGAATTCCGACAAGCAGGAATATCGCCGCGACAATGATGGCCACAGGTCGGGCGGCGCCGTTCGCCATGACAAATCTCCCTGTGCTCGGGAACCTGCTCGATTAATTTACCGCAACGGGCGGCGGTGGCGACCCGGCGAAGTGGTAATGGCAATATTTGTCAAAAATACTCGGGGGTCCCTAACCTCGGACGATGCGGTATGACCACGTTGACGTGCTGATCATCGGCGCGGGGCTGTCCGGGATCGGCGCCGCCTGTCACCTGCGCTCCGAACTGCCCGGGACCACGTTCGCGATCTTCGAGGCGCGCGGCGCCATCGGCGGCACCTGGGACCTGTTCCGTTACCCGGGCGTTCGCTCCGACTCCGACATGTACACCCTCGGCTACCGGTTCCGGCCGTGGAGCGGCGCGACGCTTGCCGACGGCGACTCGATCCGGGACTACGTCCGGCGCGCCGCCCGGGAGCACGGCGTGGACAGCGAGATCCGGTTCCACCACCGGGTGCTCGGGGCGGACTGGTCCAGCGAGCGGGCCCGGTGGACGGTGACGGCGCAGCGGTCCGACACGGGCGAGACCGTGGAGATCACCTGCGGGTTCCTGTACGCGTGCACGGGCTACTACCGCTACGACGAGGGCTACACGCCGGTGCTGCCCGGCATCGCCGACTTCGCCGGGCCGGTGGTGCATCCGCAGCACTGGCCGGCCGACCTGGACTACCGGGACAAGCGCGTGGTGGTGATCGGCAGCGGCGCCACCGCGGTCACGCTGGTCCCGGCGATGGCCGCCGACGCCGCGCACGTGACCATGCTGCAGCGCTCGCCCACCTACGTGGTCTCGCTGCCGGCCCGGGACCCGCTGGTGCGGTTGCTGCGCCGGTTACCGGCCCGGCTGAGCTATCCGGTGGTGCGCTGGAAGAACGTGCTGCTGATGATGGCCGGCTTCCGGCTGTCCCGCCGCCGGCCCGCCCTGGTGAAGTCGCTGCTGCGCCGGGCCGCCCAACGGCGGCTGCCGGAGGGTTACGCCGTGGACACGCACTTCGCGCCCCGGTACGACCCGTGGGACCAGCGGATGTGCGCCGCCCCGGACGGCGACCTGTTCACCGCCATCCGTAAGGGCAAGGCGTCGGTGGTCACCGACACCATCGACACGGTCACCGCGACCGGGATCCGGCTCGCCTCCGGTGCGGAACTCACCGCCGACATCATCGTCACGGCGACCGGCCTGAACCTGCTGGCCATCGGCGGGCTGACGCTGCGCATCGACGGCGCCGCCGTCGAGCTGCCGGAACGGTTGACCTATAAGGGAATGATGCTGTCCGGCGTGCCGAACTTCGCGATGACCATCGGGTACACCAACGCGTCCTGGACGCTCAAGGCCGATCTGGTGGCGCATTACGTGTGCCGGTTGCTGGCGCACCTGCGCCGCACCGGCCACCAGGTGGCCACGCCCGAGCCCCCCGCCGAGGCCGCGACCTGGCCGGACCTGCCGCTGATCGACCTGACCTCCGGCTACGTGCTGCGCAGCCCGGCCGCGCTGCCCAGGCAGGGACCGGTGGCGCCGTGGCGGCTGCACCAGAACTATCTGCGCGACGTGCGGCTGATCCGGCACGGCCCGCTGACCGGCGACGGGATGCGGTTCTCCCGCGTCATGCCCAGCCCGGCGCGCTCTGCCCGTCCTCCAACGGAACCCGTAGCGCGTTGAGCACCCCGGCGATCATCCCGTAGTTGCCGACCAGCAGGCACAGTTCGATCAGCTGACGCTCGTCGTAGCGCTCGGCGAGCGCCGACCAGGTGGCGTCGTCGAGGTCGCGCTCGACGCTGAGTTGGTCGGCCGCGGCCAGCAGGAGGGCCACGTGCGGGTCGGCCGGCTCCGGATGCTCGCTGCCGGCCGCGGTGATCACGTCCTCGGCGAGCCCGATGCCCCGGGCGATCTCCACGTGCTGCGCCCATTCGTAGGCCGCCCGGCAGCGGTAGGCGGTGCGCAGGATCAGCGTCTCGCGGTCGTGCTCGGGCAGGCCGGAGCGCAGCAGCAGCCGTCCGGCGAACCGCGTGAACACCTCGAACAGCTTGGGGTGGCGCACCAGGGTGGTGAAGATGTTCTTCGAACTGCCCGTGCCGGACAGCAGTTGCCGCGCCTGCTCGTCCTGCTGCGACGGCGCCAGGGGCGGGATTCGGGGCTCGGTCATGGTCACCGTTGCTGTGGCAGGGACGGGTAGACGATGCTGCCCGCGGCGGTGCCGGCGTCGACCGGGAACACCACGCCGGTGATCCACCGGGCCTCGTCGCTGAGCAGGAAGCGCACCGCGTGCCCGACGTCCCAACCGTTTCCCTCGGTGCCCAGCAGCGACCGGTCGGCCCGGGCGGCGCGGGTCTGCTCGGTCATCCCGGTGCTGGCCACCATCGGCGTGTACACCATGCCCGGCGCCACGCAGTTGACCCGCACGCCGGCCCGGCCGTGGTGCGTGGCCATCGCGCGGGTCAGGCCGATCACCGCGGCCTTGGAGGTCGGGTAGAGCAGGCTGGGGGTGCCGCCGCGCAGGCCGGCCACCGAGGAGACGTTCACGATCGACCCGCATCCGGCGGCGATCATGTGCGGCAGGCAGTACTTGCTCATCAGCATCATGGACTTGACGTTGACCCGCATGCCGAGGTCCCAGTCGTCCGGGTCGACGTCGATCGCGGTGCCGGGCGGGCCACCGATCCCGACGTTGTTCACCAGCCCGTACACGCCGCCGAACTGGGCGACGACCTCCTTCACCGCGGCCTCGCACGAGTCCGGCTCCGACACGTCGGTCTCGAGCACGATCGACGTGCCGCCGGCCGCGGCGACCAGTTCGGCGGTGGCCTGTGCCCACTCCCGGTTGCGGTCCAGCAACGCGACCCGGGCGCCGGCACTGGCCAGCAGAACCGCCGCGGCACGGCCGTTTCCGATGCCCGCGCCCCGGGAACCCGCGCCGGAGACGACGACCACGCGACCCTCGAACCGGTCGGACGCGGGGGGCGCGTCGGACATGGGTTGCTCCTCCGCGCGCCGGTGCGGCATCAGTTGACCTGCGCCGTTGAACAGAACGTCGTTCACCATCCACACCATAGTTGGCTTTGATGGTACCTCATGTAGTAGAACCGTCACCGAATAACATTCTGTTCAGCGGAGGGAGCCACGATGTCTCGAGCAACGCCGGCGCTGGCATTGGTGGCCACGCTGACGATGTCGCTGGCCGGCGGGACCGCCGCGAGCGCGAACCCGGCACCTGACCGGGCGCCGCTGGTGGTCACCTCGGGCGGGGTGGTCCGGGGGGTGGACAGCGGCGCGGTCGACCGGTTCCTCGGGATGCCCTATGCCGCACCACCGGTCGGAGCGTCCCGCTGGCAGCCACCGGGTCCGGCCCCGCGCTGGTCGGGAGTCCGGGACGGCAGCGCCTTCGCGCCGCACTGCGCGCAGCCGGGCGGACCGTTCGGCATCCCGAGCACCTCCGAGGACTGCTTGTACCTCAACGTGTTCACCCCCTCCGGGCAGGCGAACCGGTTGCACCGCAAGCCGGTGCTGGTGTGGATCCACGGCGGCGCGCTGGTGAACGGGGCGAGCACCCAGTACGACCCGGCCAAGCTGGTCGGCAACGGCGTCGTGGTGGTGACGATCAACTACCGGCTCGGCGCGCTCGGCTTCCTCGCCCACCCGGCGCTTGCCGACGCGCCCGGCGGCCCGACCGGCAACTACGGGCTGATGGACCAGCAGGCGGCGCTGCGCTGGGTGGCGCGCAATGCCGACCGGTTCGGCGGCAACCCGCACAATGTGACGATCTTCGGTGAGTCGGCGGGCGGCCTGAGCGTGCTCTCCCACCTCGTCTCGCCCGGTTCCCGGGGACTGTTCGACCGCGCCGTCGTGCAGAGCGGCGGGTACGCCCTGAACCTGGCCTCGCAGAGCGGCGCCGAGGCCGCGGGCGCGGCCTACGCCAGCGCGGTGGGCTGCCCGGACCAGACCGCCGCCTGCCTGCGCGGCAGGCCGGTGCAGAGCCTGCTGGCGGCTCAGGGCACCGGCTATCAGCCCAATGTGGACGGTCGGACGCTGACCCGGTCGATCGGCGCGGCGCTGCAGGCCGGCGACTTCGCCCGGGTGCCGGTCGTGAACGGCACCACCCGCGACGAGTGGCGGCTGTTCGTCGGCCTGAACGAGCTCAGCGGGGTGCCGGTCACCGCCGAGAACTATCAGGCCCGGATCTCCGCCACGCTCGGCGTCCCCGCTCCGGTCGCCGCCGTGATCGCCGCCCGCTACCCGGTGACGGCCTACCCGAGCCCCGCCGAAGCCCTCGGCGCCGTCGGCACCGACGCGATCTTCGCCTGCCCCGGCCGCACCGTCAGCGAGGCGACCTCCCGGTTCGTCCCCACGTTCAGCTACGAGTTCGCCGACCGCGGCGCTCCCATGCCGTTCCTGCCGCCGGTGAGCTTCCCCTACGGCGCCTTCCACGCCGCCGAGCTGCAGTACCTGTTCCAGACCGCGGCCGTCCCGTTCACCGCCGACCAGCAACGCCTGGCCAGCACCATGCGCCAGGGCTGGACCACCTTCGCCCGGTTCGGCACCCCGTTGTGGCCCCGCTACGACAGCACCACCCACCGGGTGCTCACCCTGGCCCCACCCCGGCCCCACGTGAGCACCGACTTCGCCACCGCCCACCAGTGCGACTTCTGGGCAGCGGTGCGGTGAGCGCCTACGAGCCCGGCGGTTGCTAGTCCGGCGGGTAGAGCCGGGCGGCGATCTCCAGGATCTCGTCGATGAACCGCTGAGCGCCGGCCCGGGACGGCTGCACCGCCACCTCCCGGCCGGCCTCGGTGGCCAGCGTGGTCAGCACCAGCACCAGCGTGTCGGACAGCGGCCGGGCGTGTTCGGAGAGCATCGCCGAGTTGGTGCTGATCCAGTGCCGGAAGCGGCGCCGGGTCAGCAGTTCGAAGCCGGGCGGGCCGCCGCCGGACAGGAACAGCCGGGCCAGTTCCCGCTCCTCCCAGCAGCCGTTGAGGTAGGCCCGCATCGCGGCCAGGAACAGCGCCAGCGAGTCGTCCTCGCCGGTGGCCAGCGCGGCCCGGAACGCCCGGGCGGCCCGGTGCGCCTGGCGGGACTGGTAGTCGTCGTACAGCGCGATGTACAGGTCGGACTTGCCGCCGAAGTGGTGGTACAGCGCACCGACGCTGGAACCGGCGTTGTCCACGATGTCGGCGACGTTGGCATCGGCATACCCTGCGGTGACGAACACGTCCCGGGCCGCGGCCAGCAGCAGCTCACGCGCCCCCTTGGCCCGGGCTTTCCTCGTCACCGTCACGTCGATAGTGTGCCCGAACCGAACGCTGTTCTGCTGACCCCCTAGTGGATTAACTTTGGAGGACCCGTTGCCGCACGGCCAGACCCTTCGACTGGGCGAGTATCTGCTCGGCATCGAGGGGTTGGCGATGATCCGCACCTGCCTGTCCGACCCGGCCGCGGCCCGGCCCCGGGTCGACGAGATCCGCCGCATCCTCGACGGGCTGCCCGGCTCGGCCGAGATCCCGCTGACCGGCTACGACGTGCCGGAGGGCTATGCCCGGTGGGCGCCGCGCTACGACGGACCCAACCCGGCGATCGAGCGCGAGCAGCCGATCGTGCACGCGATGCTCGCCGAACTGCCGGTGGGCCGGGCGCTGGACGCCGCCTGCGGCACCGGCCGGCACGCCGCGCGGCTGGCCGAACTCGGGCATCAGGTGGTCGGCGTGGACGCCACCCCGGCGATGCTCGCGCTGGCCCGCAAGAAGGTGCCGGGGGTCGACTTCCGCCGCGGCAGCCGGGCCGACCGGCCGGTGCAGGACGGCAGCGTCGACCTGATCACCTGTGCGCTGGCGCTGAGCCACGTGCCGGACCTGGAGCCGGTGCTGCTCGAGTTCGCCCGGGTGCTGCGGCCGGGCGGAACGGTGGTGCTCTCCGACATCCACCCGATGGCCGCCATGACCGGAGCCATCGCCGCCTTCCCCGGCCCGGACCTGACCGAGGGCGTGCCGTACGTGCGCAGCCGGATCCACCACGTGTCCGCCTACCTGGCCGCGTTCCGGGCGGCCGGGCTGCCGGTCCGCGACTGCCTGGAACCACCGGTCGACGAGGCCGCGCTGACCGGAAACCAGGCATACGGCGACTTTCCGGACGCCGTGCGGCAGGCCCTCGGCGGCATGCCGTTCCTGCTGGTCTGGCGGCTCGGTGGTTGATCAGACGGTCGCCGCGCTGCGCGCCGCCGGTTGTGTGTTCGCCGAGGACGAGGCTCGGCTGCTGCACGCGGCGGCGGACGACCCGGCCGGCCTGGCCGCCCTGCTGGCCCGGCGGGTGGCCGGCGAGCCGCTGGAGCACGTGCTGGGCTGGGCGTCCTTCCACGGTCTGCGGATCGCGGTGACCCCCGGCGTCTTCGTGCCCCGGCCCCGCACCGAGTTCCTGGTCGACCTGGCCGCCGGCCTGGCCCGGCCGGGAGCGCTCGTGGTGGACCTGTGCTGTGGCTCCGGCGCGCTCGGCGCCGCGCTGGTCGCGGTCGTGCCCGGCGCGCGGGTGCACGCCGCCGACGTCGACCCGGTCGCGGTCCGCTGCGCCCGCCGCAACCTGCCGGATCACCAGGTGTACCAAGGAGATCTGACCGAGCCGCTGCCCACATCGCTGCGCGGGAAGGTCGACCTGATGGTCGCCAACGTTCCCTACGTGCCCACCGCCGAGGTCGCCCTGCTGCCGCCGGAAGCCCGCGAACACGAACCCTTGCGTGCCCTGGACGGCGGTACGGACGGCCTCGACCTGCTCCGCCGCGTCGCCACGCTGGCCCCGGCATGGCTGGCGCCGGGCGCCCACCTGCTGATCGAGACCAGCACCCGCCAGGCGCCCACGGCCGCCGAAGCCTTCCGCACCGCCGGGCTGCGGCCCGAGGTGGCCGAGTCGGCCGACTTCGGCGCAACCGTGGTGATCGGAGCAATGCAGAATTAGCCACGTGCGGATCGGGATGCTGGGACCCCTGGAGGTCCGGGCCGAGGACGGGAGCCGGGTCGAGGTGCCCGGGGCCCGGCTGCGCACTCTGCTGATCATGCTCGCGCTCGACCCGGGCCGGGTGGTCGGCACGGCACGCCTGATCGACGGGATCTGGGCGGACGCCCCACCGGCCGGGGCGGGCAACGCCCTGCAGGCCCTGGTGTCCCGGTTGCGCCGGGCCGTGCCGGTCCCGGTCGAGTCCCACCCGGCGGGCTACCGGTTGGTGATCGAACCGGACGAGGTGGACGTGTCCCGGTTCGAACGTCTGGTAGCGACCGCCCGCACCGCCGACCCGGCCACCACCGCGGCCACCCTGCGCGCGGCCCTGGCCCTCTGGCGCGGCCCGGCCCTGCTGGACGTGGCCGAGGTGGACGCCTTCGCCGCCGCGCTGACCCGGCTGACCGAACTACGGCTGGCCGCCACCGAGGACCGCGTCGAGGCCGACCTGCGCCTGGGCCGGGGCGGCGAACTGGTCACCGAGCTGACCACGCTCGTGGCCGAACACCCGCTGCGCGAACGTCTGGCCGCCGCGCTGATCCGCGCGTTGTGCGCCGCCGGCCGTCCCGCCGAGGCCCTCACCGTCTACGACCGGACCCGCAGGGCGCTGGCCGACGCGCTGGGCGCCGACCCCGGACCGGAACTCGCCGCCCTGCACACCGCGGTGCTGCGCGGCGAGCTCACCCCGGTGTCCGATGTGGACAGAGCGGCGCGGACCAACCTGCGCGCCGGGCTGACCAGCTTCGTCGGCCGGGACGAGGACGTCGCACGGGTCGGCAAGCTGGTCGGCGAGTACCGGCTCACGACGCTGACCGGCCCGGGCGGCGCCGGCAAGACCCGGCTCGCGGTCGAGACGGCGGGCACGCTGCTCGACGCCGCCCCGGACGGGGTGTGGCTGGTCGAGCTGGCCCCGGTCACCGGCGCCGCCGGGCTGCCGCAGGCCGTGCTGACCGCGCTCGGCCTGCGCGAGCAGTCGCTGCTCGGACCGGGCTCGGCCGGGGAGGTCGCCGACCGGCTCGTGGCGGCCCTGCGCGGCCGGGCCGTGCTGCTGGTGCTGGACAACTGCGAGCACCTGATCGAGGCGGTCGCGGCCCTGGCCGACCGGCTGCTCGGGGCCTGCCCGCGGCTGCGCATCCTGGCCACCAGCCGGGAACCCATCGGCATCACCGGTGAGGCGCTGTGGCCGGTGGAGCCGCTCGCGCTGCCGCCAGCCGGCGCGGGGGTGGCCGAGGCGACCGGGTTCGCCGCGGTGCGCCTGCTGGTCGACCGGGCGGTCGCGGCCCGGCCCGGGTTCGCGGTCACCGAGGACACGGTCGGGGACGTGGTGCGGATCTGCCGGGCGCTGGACGGGATGCCGCTGGCCGTGGAGCTGGCCGCGGCCCGGCTGCGCACCATGACCCTGGAGCAGTTGGCCGCCCGGCTGGACGACCGGTTCCGGTTGCTCACCCAGGGCTCGCGCACCGCGCCGCCGCAACACCGGACGCTGCGCGCCGTGGTCGACTGGAGCTGGGAGCTGCTGGGCGAGGACGAACGGGCCCTGCTGCGCCGGCTGGCCGTGTTCTCCGGCGGGGCCACGGTCGAGGCGGCCGAACGGGTCTGCGCCGGCGCGCCGGTCGTCGCCGAGGACGTGCTGGACCTGCTCACCGCGCTGGCCGAGAAGTCCTTGCTGGTCGCCGACGACACCGGCCCGGCGCCGCGCTACCGGATGCTGGAGACGATCAAGGCCTACGGGCTGGAACGGCTGGACGAGGCGGGCGAGCGGGAGCGGACCCGGGTCGCGCACGCCACCTACTTCGCCGAGCTGGCCGTGGCCGCCGAGGCGCACCTGCGCCGGGCCGAGCAGCTGGTCTGGCTGGAACGGCTCGCCGCCGACCACGACAACATCAACGCCGCGCTGCGGGCCGCGCTCGCGGCCGGCGACGCTCGCCGTGCCGTGTGGCTGGCGTCCGCCGCCGGGTGGTACTGGTGGCTGACCGGGCACAAGCAGGAGGGGGCCGAACTGGTCCGGCAGGCCCTGGCCCTGCCCGGCGAGGTGGAACCCGAGCTGGTCGCCCTGGCCTGCGCGGTGGGCGCGCTGTTCGCCACCACCGGCGTCGGCGACGAGCGCGCCGCCGAGGGCCTGCTCACCCGGGCGCGGCAGCTCGCCGGTCCGGAGACCAGCCGGCATCCCATGCTGCGGTTCCTCGAACCCATGCAGCGGCTGCTGGAGGGCGCCCGGTCCGGCGCGGCCGACGTGGTGCAGATGATGGATCCGCTGCTCGACGACGAGGACCCGTGGGTGGCCGCCCAGGCCCGGCTCAACCGCGGCCGCACGCTGGTCAACCTGGGCCATCCGCACGCCGAGGCGCGGGCCGACATCGAGGCGTCGCTGGCCGCGTTCCGCGCCATCGGCGAACGGTGGGGGACCTCCTACGCGCTGACCGTGCTGGCCGACCTGCTCGCCCAGGACGGCGACCTGACCGCCGCGCTCGGCTACTACGACCAGGCCATCGTCGTGCTCACCGAGATCGGCACCAGCGAGGACGTGCTGATGATGCGGGCCCGGCAGGCCCAGCTGCGCTGGCTGCTCGGCGACCCGGTGGGCAGCGCGGCGGCCATCGCCGAGGCCGAACTGGTCGCCGCCCGCACCGGCTGGCCGGACGCGCACGCCGTGCTGGCGCAGGCGCGGGCCGACCTCGCCCGCTGGTCCGGCGACCTGCGCACCGCGCGGGTCGAGCTGGACCGGGCCGAGACGACGCTGCGCACCCTGGACGTCCATCCGGTGTTCATCGCCATGGTCCGCGACGCGCTCGGCCACATCGAGGCGGCCGAGGGCGACCTGGCCGCGGCGGCCGCCCACCGCGCCGAGGCGCTCGACCTGGCGGTGACCTCGATCCACGCCCCGACCGTCGCGCTGGTCCTGATCGGCATCGCCGACCAGGCGCTGCGCCAGGGCGACCCGGCCGGCGCCGCCCAACTGCTGGCCGCGAGCGAGGCGATCCGCGGCGGCCCGGACAAGTCGCAACCGGACGCCCGCCGCGTTGCGGCGGGCGTCCGGGATGCCTTGGGCGACAGTGCATTCGCGTTCGCGGGTGGCATCGACGACGCGGTCGCCCTCGCCGGGCGCACGCTCAGCTCTGCCGGTTGAACAGCCGTTTGGCCCACAGGTAGCCCAGCACCGTCAGGACCACGCACCAGCCGACCGCGATCGCCCCGCTGGCCCCGATCGGCGTGCCCATCAGCAGCCCGCGGAGGGTTTCGTTGATCGGCGTGAACGGTTGGTACTCGGCGAACACGCGCACCGCCGGGGTCATCGAGTCGGTCGGCACGAAGGTGCTCCCGATCAGCGGCAGCAGGGTCAGCGGCAGCACGATGTTGCTGGCCCCCTCCGGGTTCTTCGCAACCAGCCCGAGCGCCATCGCCACCCAGGTCAGGGCCAGCGTGAGCAGCGCGAGCAGGCCGAAAACCGCGACCCACTCGACCGGCGTGGCGGTGGGCCGGAAACCGACCAGCAGCGCCACCCCGATCACCAGCACGATGCTGACCATCGTGCACACGAGGTTGCCGACCACGTGCCCGGTGAGCAGGGAGGCACGGGAGATCGCCATGGTGCGGAACCGGCTGACGATGCCCTTGGTCATGTCCATGCTGATCGACACCGCCGCCGAGACGGTCGAGCTGGTGACCGTCATCAGGATGATGCCCGGCGCCAGGTAGTCGACGTAGCGCCCGCCGGCGATCCCGGCGCCCAGCGCGCCGCCCAGCACGTAGACGAACAGCAGCAGGAAGATGATCGGGATGAAGGCCGAGCCGAGCGACAGCGACGGGTAACGCATCGCGTGGATCAGGTTGCGCCGCACCATCGTCGCCGAATCCCTTGCGGCGTAAGAAAGAGTACTCATCACACAGTCTCCTTGGCGGAACCCTCGGTGAGGGACAGGAACACGTCGTCGAGATCGGGGGTGTGCACGGACAGCTCCTCGACCGCCACCCCGGCCTGGTCCAGCCGGGCCAGCAGGTCGCGCAGCGCGGCGACGCTGCCGTCGCTGGGCACCCGCAGGGCCAGCGCGTCCTCGTCCGGCGCGGCGTCGGTGAGCAGGAGGGCGGCGGCGTCGAGCGCGGCACTGCCGGCGAACCGGAGCCGGACATGCCCGCCCGGCACCAGCCGCTTGAGCCGCTCCGGCGTGCCCTCGGCCACCAGCCGGCCGTGGTCGAGCACCGCGATCCGGCCGGCGAGCTGGTCGGCCTCCTCCAGGTACTGGGTGGTCAGGAACACCGTGACGCCGTCGGCGACCAGCTGGCGGATGATCTGCCACACGCCCCGCCGGCTCCGCGGGTCCAGCCCGGTGGTCGGCTCGTCCAGGAACAGGATCCGCGGCCGGCCCATCAGGGTCATGGCCAGGTCGAGCCGGCGCTGCATGCCGCCCGAGTAGGTGACCGCCGTCTTCCCGGCCGCCTCGGTCAGGTCGAACCGGTCCAGCAGCTCGGCCGCGCGCCGGCGGCTCTCGGTCTTGGGCAGGTGGTGCAGGTCGCCCATGATGTGCAGGTTCTCCCGCCCGGTCAGCAGGTCGTCGACCGCCGAGAACTGCCCGGTGACCCCGATCGCCGCCCGCACCGCGTCCGGCTCGGCGACCGGATCGTGGCCGGCCACCCGCACCTGCCCGCCGTCCGCGGCGGTCAGCGTGGACAGGATCCGTACGGTGGTCGTCTTCCCGGCGCCGTTCGGCCCGAGCAGCGCGAACACCGTGCCCGGCTCGACCGTGAGGTCGATCCCGTCCAGCACCACCTTGTCCCCGAAGGACTTGCGCAGCCCAGTCACCTCGATCATCGCCTTGCTCCCCTCATCGATCGGTTCTCGGCCCACCCTCACCGCCCCCGCTGATACCGCCCCGATGCGGCACTGACACGGCCCTGATGTGGCCCGCTAGGGTCTGCGGATGCGAGGTCGATGGATGGGCGCGGTGCTGCTCGTTGCCACCCTCGCCGGCTGCAGCAGCGCGGCGGGCACGGTCCAGGCCGGCCAGCGCCCGAGCAGAACGACCACACCGCCGGTGACCTCGCCGGCATCCGCCTCGCCGGTATCCGCCGCGCCGGCCCCGAGCCCAGCCCCGGCCCCCGCTCCGTCACCCGCTTTCGGCAACCCCGCCGGCAAAGCCGCCGTCCCGCCGGAGGCACAGGCCGCCGACACCAGCCGCCCGACCCGCACGATCGGCGACGGCACCGCGGCCAGTTGCACCTCGCAGGCGGTGGTCGCCGCGGTCGCGGCCGGCGGCGTGATCACCTTCGCGTGCGGCCCGGACCCGGTCACCATCACGATGACGGCCACCGCCAAGATCCGTAACGCGACCGGCCCGAAGATCGTGCTCGACGGCGGCGGCAAGGTCACCCTCAGCGGCGGCGGCAAACGCCGGATCCTCTACATGAACACCTGCGACAAGGCGCAGGGCCACACCACGTCGCACTGCCAGGACCAGGACCACCCGCAGCTGACCCTGCAGAACCTGACCTTCGCCGACGGCAACTCCACCGGCGAGGCCACCGAGGGCGGTGGCGGGGGAGCGGTGTTCGTCCGTGGCGGCCGGGTCAAGGTGGTGAACTCCCGGTTCACGGGCAACCGGTGCGACGGCACCGGCCCGGATCTCGGCGGCGCCGCGCTACGGGTGCTCAGCCAGTCCAAGGGCCTGCCGGTGTTCATCGTGAGCAGCACCTTCGAGGGCGGGGTGTGTGCCAACGGCGGAGCCCTGAGCAGCATCGGGGTCTCCTGGGTGGTGCTCAACAGCGTGCTGCGGGGCAACTCCGCCATCGGCCGCGGCGCGAACCCGGCCCGCGCCGGCACCCCGGGCGGCGGCAGCGGCGGCGCGATCTACACCGACGGCAACCGGTTCACCGTGCGCCTGGCCGGAACGATCGTCGAGGACAACAAGGCCAACGAAGGCGGCGGCGCGGTGTTCTTCGTCAGCAACGACCGCACCGGCACCATGTCCATCGAGGCATCGACCCTGCGCCGCAACCCCAGCGCCGGCTTCGAGACCAAAGGCTTCCGCGGCATCTTCTTCCTCGGCGCCACCAACCCGGCCGTGTCCGGCTCGACGATCCAGTAGCGCCTCAGGAGATCCTGCGCACCACCAGCGGTCGCACCTGCGCTGAGGACTCCTGTTCCCAGCGCGGCTGGACGAACTCGCGGATGCCGTCGATCAGCCGGGCGACGTCGGCCTCCGGCCGCACCACCAGGCGCAGGAACTGGTTGCTCATGCCGAGTTTGTTGCCGCACTCCCGGATGAACACCTGGTGCCGGGAGATCAGGTGGTCGCGCAGCTCGGTGCCGTCGATGCCGGGGGCGAGCTTCACCAGCAGGAAGTTGGCCTGGGAGGCGAAGACCGTCAGCTCGGGCAGCTGGGCGAGCTGCATGCCCATGTTGTACCGGTCCCGGGCCAGCAGCCGCAGGCTCTCGCCGTACTCCTCGCCGTGCTGGGCCAGCATGAACACGACCGACTCGGCCAGCGAGTTGAGGTTCCACTTGGGCAGGGTGCGGCGCATCTTGCCGGCCAGGCCCGGATTCGCCACCAGGTAACCGAACCGGATGCCGTGCAGGCCGAAGTTCTTGCCCAGGCTCTTGAGCACCACGACGTTCGGTCGGATGGCGGCGTCGGCGGCGACCGAGGGGTTGCGCTCCGCCTCCACGAAGTCGATGAACGACTCGTCGATCACGACCAGGTCCAGATCGGACAGCGCGTCCATGAACCGCAGGATCTCCCGGCGCGGCAGGTATCCGCCGTCGGGGTTGTTCGGGTTGCACAGCACGGCCGTGCGCGATCCGCGGGCCCGGATGAACCGAATGTAGGCGTCGATGTCCAGGGCGAAACCGGAATCCTCCTGCAGCGGGAACATGTCCACCCGCTTGCCGGTCTCCATCGGCTGGTCGGTCCACCGGCCGAAGGTGGGGATCGGGATGGCGATGCTGTCCCGCACCCACAGGTGATCCATCCAGGTGATCAGCTCGGTCGACCCGTTGGACATCGCGATCGTGGCCGGGTTCAGCCCGAGCACCCGGGCCAGTTGGCCGGAGATCGTGTCGGCGTCGCTGGGGTAGAACTTCAGCACCGACTCGAGGTTGCGGGCCAGGAAGTCGAACATGTCCGGCGTGGGGAAGTACGGGTTGCACGGAATGCAGAAGTCGATCAGCTGGCCGCCGTGGTCGCCCATCCGCCTGGAAAGCTCGAAGTACGACGGGCTGTGCGCGGTCTGCTGGAACATGCCCGCGTCCACGCGGTGTCGCACGCGATCACTCCCTCCGTGATGCACGGATCTTCCGTGTCACTGGCAGATACGTACGAACGGAGGAGTGGGTTCACGAAAAGGTTTCGGCCAAGTCTCGGCCAGGTCACGGCAACAGGCCGCGCACGAATGCCGCCTGCCCGGCGTGCTGCAGGTCGTCGGAGATCACGCTGATCAGCCGCACCGCCAGGGTGACCGGCGGATCCCAGGACCGGTCCACGATCCGGGGCAGGTCGTCGTCGGTGAGAGCGCCGACGAAGTCGATGGTCTTCTGGTGCACCGCGTCGTAGTAGGCGGTCAGCAACTCGGCCTTGGCCCGGACCCGGCTCACCTGGTGGTCGTTGTGGCCGTACCCGGTGTCGGTCTCGTCCAGCGGCAGGCCGAACCGCGCGCCCCAGCCCTCCGCGGTCCACACCTGCTCGAGACCGGCGGCGCCGGCGATGTGGTCGTCCTGGATCCGGGTCAGGTGCCAGACCAGCCATGCGATCGAGTTGCCCTGGCCGTCGATCCGGTAGCCGAGCTGGTCCTCGGTCAGCCCGTCGACGGCGTGGTGGACCTCCTCCCGGACCCGGCCGAACGCGTCGATCAGCAGTTGCGCACTCGTCATCGTGCGCACGTTACCGCCCTTGGCGCTGCGTGATCACAACGCTACGATGCGGGTAGGGGCCTTTAAACGTTTCACTAGGGGATCGCCATGACTCCTCGTCGTGTCCTCGCCGTCTTGGCCGTGCTCTGCATGAGCGCCAGCCTCACCACCGCAACCGCCGCCGCTGATCCGGCCCGGCACCGCGACCGCGTCCAACTCGAACGCCTGGACCGCGGCCTGGTCGCCGCCGCGACCGGCGAAGGGGTGTTTCTGAGCTGGCGGCTGCTCGGCCAGGAGGTCACCGGGCACACCGCGACCGGCATGGCGGGCCCGGCCTTCCACGTGTACCGGGACGGCCGCCGGATCGCCACCGTCACCGACAGCACCAACTATCTCGACCGCGCGGGCAGCGTCGCGAGCCACTACCGGGTCCAACCCGTCGGCTCCGGGCGTGGCGCCACGGCCACCCCGTGGGCCACCCCGTTCCTCGACCTGCCGCTGCACCGCCCGCCTGACGGGGTGACCCCGGCCGGCGAGCCGTACACATACTCCGCCAACGACATGAGCGTCGGCGACGTGGACGGCGACGGTTCCTACGAGTACATCGTGAAGTGGGATCCGTCCAACTCCAAGGATGTCTCGCAGGTCGGCTACACCGGGACCGTGTTCATCGACGCCTACGAGCTGGACGGCACCCTGCTGTACCGAATCGATCTCGGGGTGAACATCCGCGCCGGCGCGCACTACACCCAGTTCCTGGTCTACGACTTCGACGGCGACGGCCGCGCGGAGCTGATGTTCAAGACCGCGCCCGGCACCAGGGTCATCCGGTACCGCCGGGACGGAACCGTTGCCTGGCAACGATTCATCACGATGCCGAAGGAAGACGTACGGGCCGGGTTCGCGCACACCGACGACTACCGGCGCAGCGCCGCCGGCTACTACGACCACGTCGTCGAGATGTTCCAGAACTGGCACCGGCATCCCGAGGTGGTGGCCGGGCACTGGCCGGCGACACTGGAGGCCGCGTTCGGCATCGAGCAGCGGTACGCCTACCCGCTGTCCCGCGCCGACGCCGCCGCGCTCGCCGACTACTTCATCGACGTGTACGCGCCGAGCCGCAGCACCCGCAACCAGTTACGCAACTTCGCCGGCTTCATCATCGACGGGCCCGAGTACCTGACCGTGTTCGAGGGCGCCACCGGCCGCGAGTTGTCGACCGTTCGGTACAAACCCGGCCGGGGCGACGATGGTCTGCTGTGGGGCGACTACGCGCTTCCCCGGATCGAACCGGGTAACCGCGTGGACCGGTTCCTGGCGACCGTGGCGTACCTGGACGGCCGGCAGCCGTCGGCGGTGTTCGCCCGCGGTTACTACACCCGGACCACGCTGGTCGCCTACCGGTGGGATGGTCGCCGGCTGCGCGAGGAGTGGTTCGTCGACAGCGGCCACGTGCCGATGACCAACCCGTTCAACGACAACCCGCACGGCCGCGACGGCACTGTCCCGGAGTTCGCCACGATCACCACGCAGGGTGTGCATTCGCTGTCCGTGGCCGATGTGGACGGAGACGGCCGGCAGGAGATCGTGTACGGGGCGGCGACAATTGACGACGACGGCAGCGTGCTGTCGAGTTCGTTCGGCGTGCTGCCGCCCCCGAGCGCCGACCCGGGAGCCGTCGTCCGCCTCGGCCACGGCGACGCGTTGCACGTGACTGACATCGACCCGAACCGCCCCGGTCTGGAGGTCTTCCAGGTTCACGAGGGCGCGACCTTCGCGCCGTACGGTTTCGCACTGCGTGATGCCCGGACGGGTGAGGTGATCTATGGGAGCTACTCCGGCCGAGACACCGGCCGCGGCATGATCGGCGACATCGAGCCCGATGTGCCGGGCATGGAGACTTGGGCTTCCCTGCCGCAGACCAGTTCGGATTCCGGCCTGTGGTCGGCAGATGGGCGCCGCCTCGGTCCGCTTACTCCCGGCACCAACCAAAGCATCCGGTGGGCGGCCGACATGACCACCCAGATCGTCGACGGCAACCTGACCACCACGCCGTCTATCGAGGACTGGAAGCGAGGTCGGCTGCTCACCGCCGAGGGCACCCTGACCAACAACGGCACCAAGGGAAACCCCAGCCTCGTAGCTGACATCTTCGGTGACTGGCGCGAAGAGATGCTGGTCCGCACGGTCGATAGCTCGGCCATTCGCATCTACCTCAGCACGGAGGTAACGCAGCACAAGCTGTATACGCTCATGCATGATCCGCAGTACCGCGCCGAAGTTGCTCGTCAGCAGACCACGTACAACCAGCCTTCGTACACGAGTTTCTATCTCGCCTCGGACATGATCTGGTCCCGGGTGCCCATCCCGCATCTCGCCAACTGACGCGGGTTGACTGGTTGCGGGTCCCTGGCGGGGTCGGGATGCTTGGGGTGGTCGGCTTTGGGTGGGCTGGGACTGGCGTTGCGGTGCACGGCTGTGGACAGCCCCTCGGGGTGCGTAGCTAGATGGTTGGGGGCCTGCCCACAGCCGTGCACCGGGGCAGGTCTCCCGCTCCGGGCAGGGTCAGGCGCGGCTTCTTTAAACCCAAAAATCATTTATAGAAGAAAGAAAGGATGCGGGCGCGC
>NZ_DASTBH010000148.1:0-5870 GCF_035712165.1 Actinophytocola sp.
GTGTCGAACAGCACCACCGCGGTCCCCCGGGGCACCGCCCGGGCCAGCAGGTTCAGCGCATCGGTCGTGTTCCGGGTGAAGATCACGCTGTCCCCCCGGTGCGCCCCCACGAACCGCCGCAGCACGTCCCGCGCCTGCTCGTACACCCGGGTGCAGACCTGCGAGGCGAACCCGGCCCCCCGGTGCACGCTCGCGTACCACGGCAGCAACTCGTCCACCGCGTCGCGCACCGCCGCCAGGCAGGGTGCGCTGGCCGCGTGATCGAGGTTGGCGTACTCCCGGCGCGAGCCGTCCACGAGCGGAACCCGAAGCGTCGCCCCGGTCACCCCCGGCAGCGCGGCAGTGGACAGATCGACAGCGGTGAGGGTCATGGTGGCCTCCAACGGTCCACATCGGACCCGGAGGGCCCGCGCTTGCCCAACCCGCACCTCGCGGAGGGCCAGGTCCTCACCCGGGGCACCCCACCGCGGTTGGAGGGTTGCCGGCCAGCAAGCCGGGGCTATGCGCTGGCACTCATGACCTTGTCCCCATTGTAGCCAACCAGGCGGCGGCCCGGCTTCTCGAGGCTTGCGACAGCCAGGCGTCCTGCACGACCTCGGTGAGCTCCCGCAGGGTGAGCTCCCCGATCCGGCTGGCCCGGACCAGCACCGAGGGGTGGCCGTTGAAATGCGGCGTCGTGAAGAACGGTGATCCCTCGTCCTGAACCAGGGCCTGCTTGTCGGACTCGGACGGCACCCAGAACACGATCACGTCCGGGTACCGCTCGCCGGTCTCGGGATCGAACGCATCCGGCCGCGGAGTACGGAAGAACACGAACGACTTGCGCCCGACCTGGTAGACCGGGTTGCCGCCGGAGCCGTGCACGACCGTGACGTGCGGCATGCCCGAGGCCAGCTCGTGCACGTCCGCCACCCGCGCCCGGCGCGATCTTGCCGCCATGCCGGCAGGTTACGTCAGTTGCCGGTCTCGCCGCGCCAGCGGGCGTAGCGGCCGGCGCGGTCCACGGCGCGGATGCGGCGTTCGGTCGCGGTGCGGACCTGCTCGGTGGTGACGACGAGGATCTCGTCGCCTTCCTGCAGGCGGGTGGTGTGATCCGGGGTGAAGCCGCTGCCGTTGCGGGCGACCAGGCTGACCAGCGCACCGGGGGGCAGCCGCAGCTCGGACAGGTACACGCCGTGCAGCTTGGAACCGGACGGGATGCGCACCTGCAACAGCTCGGCGCCCAACTCGTCCAGCGGCGCGGCGTCGACCTGCAGCTCGACCGACTCCGCGCCCCGGTTCAGGCCCAGCGCCCGAGCGAGCACCGCCAGGGTGCCGCCCTGCACCAGGGTCAGCACGATCACCAGCACGAACACCGCGTCGACGAGCTGGCGGGAACCGTCGACGCCGGAGGTGAGCGGGATCAGCGCCAGCACGATCGGCACCGCGCCGCGCAACCCGGCCCAGGACAGGAACACCTGCTCCCCCAACGGCATCCGGAACGGCCCGGCGGAGGCCAGCACGGACAGCGGCCGGGCCAGCAGCGTCACGACGGCCGCGGCGACCAGCCCGGGCACGATCGACTCCAGCAGCCGGCCCGGCGAGGAGTACAGGCCCAGCAGCACGAACAGCCCGATCTGGGACAGCCAGCCCAGACCCTCGGCGAACGACAGCGTGTCGGACCGGTGCGGCAGCCGGGAGTTGCCGAGCAGCAGCGCGGCGACGTAGGTGGCCAGGAGTCCGGACGCGTGCGCCAACTGGCCACAGGAGAACGCCGCCACGCACACCGCCACGGTGGCCAGCGGATACAACCCGGTGGCCGGCAACGCCGCCCGCCGCAACGCCAGCACGCCGATCCAGCCGAACACCAACCCGAGCACCGCGCCGGCGATCAGCTCGTAGAGCACCACCAGCGGCAGGGTCCAGTCGAGCGCGCTGCCCGACGCCAGCAGCACCACCGCGATGTAGCAGGGCGCGTCGTTGAACCCGGACTCCAGCTCCAGGGCGCCGACCAGACCACGGCCCACCCCGATCCGGCGCAGCACACTGAACACGGCCGCGGCGTCGGTCGGCGCCAGCACCGCACCCCACAAGAACGCCAGCTGCCAGTCGAACCCGAGCAGGAAGTGCAGCGCCGCACCGGTGATCCCGATGCTGACCACGACGCCCACTGTGGACAGTGCGATGCCCAGCCCCAGCGAGGGCCGCACCTCCGACCAGCGTGTGGT
This sequence comes from Actinophytocola sp., assembly GCF_035712165.1. Classification (GTDB taxonomy): domain Bacteria; phylum Actinomycetota; class Actinomycetes; order Mycobacteriales; family Pseudonocardiaceae; genus DASYTH01. Next base: position 2,208 of record NZ_DASTBH010000148.1, read on the forward strand.
GAGCCCACCCTCGGTGAGGATCATCACCAGCGCGGCCAGCCCGAGCGCCTGGGTCAGCTCGGCGTTGTCGAACCTGATGCCCAGCCCGGCCTCGCCGATGCCGACGCCGATCGCAAGGTAGATCAACAAGGCCGGCAACCCCAGCCGGCTCGTCACCCGCACCAGCAGCACCGCCACCAGCAGCACCGCCGCGCCGATACCGGCCGCTGTGGTCAGCTCCGTCACGACTGGTCCTCGCGGTTCGCGAGCAACGCCGCCAACGCCCGTTCCGCCCGGTCCGGCTCGATGTCCACGGCGATCAACTTGTCCCGGCTCCGTTCCCCGCGCACGATCGCGACCTGCGCCCGGCGCACCCCGAACGCCTCGGCCAGCGCGCGGCGCACCGCCTCGTTGGCCCGGCCGTCCACGGCCGGCGCGGACACCACGACGATCAGCGCGTCGCCCGTGGCCGCCGGCCAGCGCCCGCCGACCGTGGTGCGCCCCGCACCCGGACGTACCCGAACCGCGAACCGGTAACCGCCCATCACGGCTCGCCGGGCGGCACCGTCATGGTTCGCAGGGAGTCCTCGACATGGGCCCGGCGCGCCCCGGGCGACCGCGCGATCAGGTCCGGGGTGGCGCGGATCATGTGGGCCTGGCCGAGGTAGATCGAGTGGGCCAGTGCGGCACGCCGCCGGGCCTGGGCCGGGGTGAGCCCCAACTGGCCGAACAACGCCGCCAGGTAGCTCAGCCGCCGCTCGGTGACCCGCCGCACGATCGCCATGACCAGCGGATCCTCCGCCGAGGCGAGCAGCGCCAACTCGACCCGCGCCTCCTGCCGGGTGTCCAGCACGGTGCGGAACAGCCGGCGCAACCGGTCGGTGGGCGTGCCCCGGTCGGCCTCGATCATCTCGATCACCGCGTCGGTGTGCTCGCGTTCCCAGCGCTCCAGGGTGGCCCGCACCAGGGCGTCCCGGTTGGGAAAGTGCCAGTAGGCGCTGCCTTTGGTGGTGCCGAGCCGGGCCGCGAGCGGTTCGATCGCGACCGCCACGAGCCCACCGTCGGCCAGCGCCGCCAACGCTGCCGCGGTCCAGTCGTCCCTGGTCAGCCGTTTGACCCCGGTCCTGGTCCCCATGTGTCCATACGGTACCGTAGGTCAACAAACCATACGGTACCGTATGGTTCGTGATATACAACGTGCACGAGCGGGAGTACCCCGTGCCGGCGGCCCGCCTGGGCGAACTGCTGGACCAGGTCGCCGGGCCCGACAGTCCACTGTGGCCGGTACGGCACTGGCCGCCGATGATCCTGGACCGCCCGCTGGACGCCGGAGCCGACGGCGGGCACGGGCCGATCCGCTACCGGTGCACCGCCTACCAGCCGGGACACCGGGTCGAGTTCAGCTTCACGGTCCCGGTGGTCAAGGGCACGCACACGTTCAGCATCCGGGACGGCCGGCAGCCGGACTCCAGCGTGCTGCGGCACGTGATCCTCGCCCGGCCACGCGGCCTCGGGCGGGTCATCTGGCCGGTAGCGCTGCGCTGGCTGCACGACGCGTGCCTGGAGGACCTGCTCGACCACACCGCCGACTCGCTCGGCCACCCGCCCCGGCACCGCGCCCGGTGGTCGCCCTGGGTGCGGCTGCTGCGCCGGCTGGGCCGGACCCGGCGCTCAGCGCAGCCCGACCACCAGCACCCGCCGGTTGCGCCCGGCGACCCGGCGCGTTGAGCGGCTGAGCCCCGGGTCGGTCGAGTCGACCACCCGCGGCTCCACCAGGTCGGCCGTGCGGCCCTTGCGCACCACCCCGGCGCCGCCGGCAGCCAGCACGTTGCGGACCCAGTCGGCCCGCTCGCCGTAGAACAGCACCACCTCGAGCGACTCACCGGATCGCCTGGCCAGCACCGGAGTGCGATACTCCCGCCCGGACCTCCGTCCCCTGTGGACGATCATCGCCCAGGGCGGGAGGTACGGCGCCCAGAGCCCCTGGACCCGGTTGGTCACCTTCTTGTTGAACCGCGCCAACCCACGTGACCATGCCATGCGGCCATTATCCGCGCCGGCGCTCCATCCTCGCGGCCTCGACGCGCGCGGGCTTCGCCGATCGGGTCACCCATGTCGACTGCGCTCCATCCTCGCGGCCTCGATGCGCGCGGGCTTCGCCGATCGGGTCACCCCTGTCGATTGCGCACCATCACCCGGACCGGCACACCGTCGCCGACCGAGCCCGCGAAGCCGTCGGCCGGACCGTAGCGGACCTCGTCGGCCAGCGTCTCCGAGGCCAGGAACGCCTCGTGCGTCCGGGCGGCGGCCACCACCTCGTCCGGGGCGTCGACGGTCAGCGTGATCCGGTCGGAGACGTCCAGGCCCGCCGCCCGCCGGGCCTGCTGGACCACCCGGATCAGGTCCCGGGCCAGGCCCTCGGCGGCCAGTTCGGGGGTCACCTCGGTGTCCAGCACGACCAGCCCGGAACCGCCCGGCAGCTCGGTCGTCGCGCCGCGGTCGGTGGCCACCAGCCGGCGCTCGTACTCGCCGGGCAGCAACGTGATCCCGGCCGCGCTCACGGTGCCGTCCGCGCCGGTGGTCCACTCCCCGGCCTTCACCGCCCGGATCACCTTCTGCACGTCACCGCCCAGCCGAGGCCCCGCGGCGCGGGCGTTGACCACCAGCTCGAAATGGCCGTGCTCGGCCACCTCCGTGGTCAGCTCCACCGCCTTGACGTTCACCTCGTCGGCGACCAGCGGCACGAACGGGTCGAGCACCGGGGCGTCCTCGGCGGCGACCACCAGCTTCGCCAGCGGCAGCCGGACCCGCAGCTTGGCCGACTTGCGCAGCGACAACGCGGCCGAGCACACCTGGCGGACCCGGTCCATGCCCGACACCAGCGCGTCATCGGCCGGCAGGTCGCCCGCGCCCGGCCAGTCGGCCAGGTGCACCGACCGCTCACCGGTCAGCCCGCGCCACACCGCCTCGGTGGTCAGCGGCAGCAGCGGCGCGCCCACCCGGCTGACCACCTCCAGCACCGTGTGCAGGGTGTCGATCGCGTCGGCGTCGCCAGCCCAGAACCGGTCCCGCGAGCGCCGCACGTACCAGTTCGTGAGCACCTCGAGGAACTCCCGCATGATCGCGCAGGCGCCCGGCACGTCGTACCCGTCCAGGGCCGTCGTCACCGACCGCACCAGATCGTGGGTCTTGGCCAGCACGTAGCGGTCCAGCACGTGTGGGGAGTCCGTGCGCCACCGGCCGGGCCGGCCCTCGGCATTGGCGTACAGGGCCAGGAAGTACCAGCTGTTCCACAGCGGCAGCACCGCCTGGCGCACCGCGTCGCGGATGCCGCGCTCGGTCACCACCAGGTCACCGCCGCGCAGGATCGGCGAAGCCATCAGGAACCAGCGCATGGCATCCGAGCCGTCCCGGTCGAACACCTCGTTGACGTTCGGGTAGTTCCCGCGCGACTTGGACATCTTCTGCCCGTCGTCGCCGAGCACGATCCCGTGCGCCACGCAGTTGCGGAAGGCCGGCCGGTCGAACAGCGCCGTGGCCAGGACGTGCAGCGTGTAGAACCAGCCGCGGGTCTGGCCGTTGTACTCGACGATGAAGTCGCCCGGGTAGTGGTGCTCGAACCAGTCGGCGTTCTCGAACGGGTAATGCACCTGGGCGAACGGCATCGAGCCGGACTCGAACCAG
>NZ_DASTBH010000149.1:0-14192 GCF_035712165.1 Actinophytocola sp.
CTGGGTGGCCAGGTCGGCTGGGCGGCGGGCCAGGCGCAGCGGCGCCAGCCCGGCCGCGATCGCGCCGGAGGACACCAGCACCAGTTGCCCGCCACCGGTGCGGCGGGCCGCCATCGCGTCGACCAGTGCGTCCAGCCGGGCGGGATCGAGGCCGCCCTCGGCGGTGGTGAGCGAGGACGACCCGACCTTGACGACGATCCGGCGTGCGTCGGCGATCAGCTTCCTGGTGCCGGAGATCGCGCGCACGTCCGAACTCATTCGCTCGCACTCATTCGATGGTGGCATCCTCGTCGGTCGCGCCGTCCAGCCCGCGCCGGGCCCGTTTCGCCGCCTTGCGTTCCGCGGCGGTGGTGCGCTCGCTCTGCTCCAGCCGGGGGTCGGACCCACGCTGGTGCATCAGCAGGGCGATCCCGGCCGGCGTGGACGGCTCCCAGTCGAAGGTGACCGGTCCGATGGTCACCGGGCAACCGGGTTTCGCGCCGAGGCCGGCGAGAGCGTCCTCGACGCCCAACCGCGCCAGCCGGTCGGCCAGGTAGCCCACCGCCTCGTCGTTGCCGAAGTCGGTCTGCTTGACCCAGCGTTCCGGCCGGTCGCCGCGCACCACGAACGCGCCGGGCTGCTCCGGGTCCTCCTCGACGGTGAAACCGGCATCGTCCACAGCGGACGGTCGCAGCACGATCCGGGTCGACTGCGCCGGTTGCCGGGTGCGCCGGTCCTCCTCGACGACGGCGGCCAGCGCGAAGGACAACTCCCGCAGACCCTCCCGGGTCACCGTGGACACCTCGAAGACCGGCAGGCCACGCTCGACGAACTCGGGCCGCACCATGTCGGCCAGCTCGCGGGCCTCCGGCACGTCCACCTTGTTCAGGACCACCACCCGGGGCCGGTCGGCCAGTTCCCCACCCAGCGCGGGGGTGTAGCGGGCCAGCTCGTGCTCCAGCGCCTCGACGTCGGAGACCGGGTCGCGGTCGGCCTCGTAGGTGGCGCAGTCCACCACGTGCACCAGCACCGCGCACCGCTCGATGTGGCGCAGGAAGTCCAGGCCCAGGCCCTTGCCCTCGCTCGCCCCGGGGATCAGCCCCGGCACGTCGGCCATGGTGAACACCGACTCGCCCGCGGTGACCACGCCCAGGTTGGGCACCAGCGTGGTGAACGGGTACTCGGCGATCTTCGGCCGGGCCGCGGAGAGCACCGAGACCAGCGAGGACTTGCCGGCCGAGGGGAACCCGACCAGGCCGACGTCAGCCACCGAACGCAGTTCCAGCACCAGGTCGCGGGCCTCGCCGGGTTCGCCGAGCAGCGCGAACCCGGGGGCCTTGCGCGCCTTGGACGCGAGCGCGGCGTTGCCAAGGCCGCCCCGGCCGCCCCGGGCCGCGACGAACCGGGTGCCGTTGCCGACCAGGTCGGCCAGCACCTCGCCGGCCTCGGTCAGCACCACGGTGCCGTCCGGGACGCGCAGTTCGAGGTCCTCGCCGGCCGCGCCGTCCCGGTTGGCGCCCTGGCCCTGCCGGCCGCTGGACGCCTTGGCGTGCGGCCGGAAGTGGAAGTCCAGCAGGGTGTGCACGCCGCTGTCCACGACCAGCGTCACGTTGCCGCCGTTGCCGCCGTTGCCCCCGTCGGGACCGCCGAGCGGCTTGAACTTCTCCCGATGCACCGAGGCACAGCCATTTCCGCCGTTACCCGCGGCCACATGGATCACCACGTGGTCAACGAACCGGGACAAGGGTTTTCCTTTCGAACAAGCGACGAGGGGCGGGCCGCGTTGCGCTGGCCCGCCCCTCGTCGGGGATCATGCAGTCCGGTCGGGCGCTCAGGCCTCGACCGGCACGATGTTGACCGTCTTGCGGCCGCGCTTCGATCCGAACTGGACCGAACCGGCGGCCAGCGCGAACAGCGTGTCGTCCCGGCCCCGGCCCACGTTCACACCCGGGTGGAACTTGGTGCCGCGCTGGCGGATGAGAATCTCGCCGGCCTTGACGGCCTGGCCCCCGTAGCGCTTGACGCCGAGGTACTGCGCGTTCGAGTCGCGGCCGTTGCGGGAGCTGGACGCACCCTTCTTGTGTGCCATGGCTGGCTCCCCTACTTGGTCTTGATGCCGGTGACCTCGACACGGGTCAGCTTCTGCCGATGCCCCTGCCGCTTGTGGTACCCGGTCTTGTTCTTGAACTTGTGGATCCGGATCTTCGGGCCCTTGGACTGCTCGACGACCTTGCCGGTCACCGAGACCTTGGCCAGGGCCGCCGCATCCGTGGTGACGTCTTCACCATCGACGACGAGCAGCGCGGGGAAGGTGAGCTCGGTGCCCGGCTCGCCCTCGAGCTTCTCGACCTCGACGACGTCGCCGACAGCCACCTTGTACTGCTTGCCGCCGGTCTTGACGATCGCGTACATCGGGACGCAACTCTCCTGCTGCTCGAACGGATGGTTCAAATCTTGGGGTCACGCCGCGCCGGGCTGGTGTTGACCAGCGAACGGCCTCGCGCACGACACGGCCCACCGAAGTGGCGGGCCGTGTTACAGATTACGTGCCGCGCGGAATCGGGGTCAAACCGGGTCCGGATTCAGCCATCGGTGGCCGCCGGGACCGGAGGGCCGGCCGGCCGGGACGCGGTCCGCCGTCGCCGGCTGTTCCCCGACAGAGCGGATTCGGGCTGGTGGGACTCCGTGTCCGGCGTGTCCTCGGAGTCCTGCGCCGGTCCGGACGGCACCGCGTCGAGGACGGCCGAACGGGACTCGGCGGCGCCGTTCTCCCCCGGCTCGGGCTCGTCCGGCGCCTCCGCCTGCGGCGGCACCCACCCACCGGTTTCCTCCGGGTGGGTCGGCTCCGCCGCCACGGCCGCAGGCGCGATCTCCCCGGCCGGCTCCTCGGCGACGAGTGCGACCGGCTCAACCGCCGCCTCGGCCGCCGGAGCGGCCGGCTCCACGGGCTCCTCGGCGACCGGCGCCTCGGGCTCGGCCGGCGCGGCGACCGGCTCGGGCGCGGGGTTCTCGGCCACGTGGTCCACCACGGCCGCCACCGGCTCGGCCTCGGCGGTCTCCGGCTCGGCCTCGGGCCGCACCCCGCTCGCCTTGGCGATGCCGCGCACGGCCGCCTTGGTCCGCTCCTTGGCCGGCTCCTTCTCCTTGTCCTTCCCGGAGTCGCCGCCACCACGGGAGCGCCGGCCGCCGCCCTGCTGCTGACCGCCGCCCTGTCCGTTCGACTTGGTCACCGGATCGTTGTTGACCAGCACCCCGCGTCCCTTGCAGTGCTCGCACTGCGTGCTGAACGCCTCCAGCAGCCCGGTGCCGACCCGCTTGCGGGTCATCTGCACCAGGCCCAGCGAGGTCACCTCGGCGACCTGGTGCCGGGTGCGGTCCCGGCCGAGGCATTCGGTGAGCCGGCGCAGCACCAGGTCCCGGTTGGACTCCAGCACCATGTCGATGAAGTCGATGACGATGATGCCGCCGATGTCCCGCAGCCGAAGCTGGCGGACGATCTCCTCGGCCGACTCCAGGTTGTTCCTGGTGACGGTCTCCTCGAGATTTCCACCCGATCCGGTGAACTTGCCGGTGTTGACGTCGATGACGGTCATCGCCTCGGTGCGGTCGATCACCAGGTAACCGCCGGAGGGCAGCCACACCTTGCGGTCCAGCGCCTTGAGCAACTGCTCGTCGATGCGGAACTCGGCGAACACGTCGGTGTTGCCCACGTGCCGGCGCAGCCGCTCGACCAGCTCCGGCGCGACGTGCCGGACGTAGGCGTCGATCGTCTCCCAGGCCTGCGGGCCCTCGATCACCAGCGCGGAGAAGTCCTCGGTGAACAGGTCGCGGACGACCTTGATCAGCAGGTCGGGCTCCTCGTAGAGCAGCGAGGGGGCGTTGGCCTTCTTGGTCCCGTTGGCGCCGGTGGTCTTGTCGTTGATGACCTGCCACTGCGCCTGCAGCCGCCGCACGTCGCGGGCGAGCTCCTCCTCGCTGATGCCCTCCGAGGCGGTCCGGATGATCACCCCGGCGTCCTCGGGCACCACGCGCTTGAGCACGTCCTTGAGCCGGCGCCGCTCGTTCTCCGGCAGCTTGCGGGAGATCCCGGTGGCGCCGCCGCCGGGCACGTAGACCAGGAACCGGCCGGGCAGGCTGATCTGGGTGGTGAGCCGGGCGCCCTTGTGGCCGACCGGGTCCTTGGTGACCTGCACCAGCACGCTGTCGCCGGTGGACAGCGCCTGCTCGATCTTGCGGGCCTTGCCCTCCAGGCCGGCCGCGTCCCAGTCGACCTCGCCGGCGTAGAGCACGGCGTTGCGGCCGCGACCGATGTCGACGAACGCCGCCTCCATGCTGGGCAGCACGTTCTGCACCCGGCCGAGGTAGACGTTGCCGACCAGCGAGCCGGTGCCCGAGGTGGTCACGAAGTGCTCGACCAGGATGCCGTCCTCGAGCACCGCGATCTGGGTGCGGTCGCCGCGCTCCCGGATCACCATGGCTCGGTCGACCGCCTCCCGGCGAGCCAGGAACTCGGCCTCGGACAGGATCGGCGCGCGCCGCCGGCCCGCCTCCCGGCCGTCCCGGCGCCGCTGACGCTTGGCCTCCAGCCGGGTGGAGCCACGCACGCTGCGGACCTCGTCCCGGGCGTCGGCACCGGGGTCGGACTTCTCCTCGCGCGCCTCCCGGACGTGCACCACGGTGTTCGGCGGATCGTCGTCCCCGACGCCACCGTCGTCGCCACCGCGCCGCCGCCGGCGCCGGCGGCGGCGTTGGCTGGCCGTCTCGACCACGCCGTCGGCATCGTCGTCGGCGTCGCGCTGCTCGGCCTCCTTGGCCTTGCCCTTGTTGGACCTGGCGGGCTTCTCCGGCCGCTCGGCGGGCGGCTCGTCCTCGGCGCCCTCGTCGTCCGCGCCGTCCTCGTCGTGACCGCCCTTGCCCCGGCCACGGCCACGGCGGCCCCGCCGGCGCCGCCGCCGGGCGCCGTCATCGCCGGCCTCCTCGCCGGCCTCGGCGTCCTCGTCCTCCTCCGGCTCCTCGACGACCTCCCGGGTCTCCCGCACCGGCTTGGGCGGCGCCTGGCTCGCGTCGGGCGGCAGGAACAGGGGTGACGCCGAGGCGAACACCGGCAGCGGTGGAGCGGGCGGCCGGGCCGGAGGCCCGTCCACCTGCGTCTGTGTCTCGGTCTCAGGCTCGGTGCCCAGGAGTTTCTCCGCGATCTTGAGGGCGACGTCCCGGGGGATGCTGGACTGGGCGCTGCGGCCGTCCTCACCCAGGGCGATCAACGCGTCGAGCACGTCACGGCTGCTGCGGTCGAGCAGCTTTGCCAGCGCGTGCACCCGGACCCGGTCCGGTAGACCGGCCAGTTCGGGATGAGTGGATGTGAAGTTGTCCCCGCCGGGTTGCCCGGCAGGCGTCGACTTTTCCGACATGTAGCTCCTCCGCCCCCGGGCGCGGCCAACTCGCAGGCGTGTCTTGACGCCGGCGCTGTCGGTCGCGGCCACGCGGGGGCCTGTAGTTGTCTCGCTCCACCGCGCACGGTGGAGAACTGTGCCTTTTCCGCCGCCATGCGGCGGGAATCCTCGCCTCTGCGCCGCCGAGGCCTCCGAACCACTCGGTTCGGCGACCCCTGCCGCGGCAGGTCAGTCCACGTCGCTCTGAGCCGGCTCCCGCAGCGCCCACCCGGATGCCGCGGCCCTGTCCCGGGCCAACGGGTCGGACAGACCTCCGCTGTCGTCGAGCCGCCCTTGGGCCATCCGGGTCGCCTTCGCGGGCACCGGCGGTTCCAGCGCGGCGACGACGCGTAGCGCACTCAGCACGTCGTCCGGCCGTACCGCAGGCGTCGCCTGCCGCACGACCACGTCAAGTATCCCACACGCCCCGGATACGGTTGACACCTCCGCTGTCACCACGGCGGGTCGCACGTCGATCGGGCGCATGCCCTGCTTGGTCAACCGCTCAACCTGTACGGACTCCACGGCCAGTAGCGCCTCGACCGCGACCCGTAGCGCCTCGCCCGACACGCCGGGGAGTTCGACCCGCCAGCGGCTGGCCTCGATCTCCTCGGCCAGCGAGCCGCCGGTGGCCGTGACGGTCTCCAGGACGTCCAGGCCGGACGGCATGGCGGCGTCCAGCCGGGGGCCGAGGTCGGCCGGGTCGACCCGCTGGATCACCTGGATCTCGACGTACTCGGCCTCGCTCGCCACCCCGGTCGGAGACGCGCCGATCCAGGAGATCTTCGGGTGCGGGTTGAAGCCCTGGGAGAACGCCATCGGCACCCCGGCCCGGCGCAGTGCCCGCTCGAACGCCCGGGCCACGTCCCGGTGCGAGGTGAACCGCAACGGTCCCCGCTTGGCATAGCGGACCCGCAGTTTCTGCACGGGTTCCGGGGACGGGTTGGGCCGGTCGTCGCGACTCAGCGTTACTCCTAATGGTGGGAACCGGTTTGCTCCGGTGGTGATGAACACAACCGGCTGGGACGGTACTCCCAGGCCGAATTCGGGTGTTGTCTTGTCTGGGCGCGATTGGCTGGCTACCGTCCGGCCGAGGAGGTAGGCCCCCGAACCCGGTCGAACCAGACGATGGAGGTTTCGTCCCTGTGCCTCTGTTCCGCCGTGCGAGGGCGGCAGCGGTCAGTGTCGCTGTCCTGCTAGTGGCACCGCTGACCAGCGGAAACGTCGCGAATGCCCGGCCGGACGACGCGGCCGTGGTGCCCGCCTGCACCTCCGACGGCGCGACCATGCGGTACGTGGTGCTGTTCAACGGCCCCACCGCGGAGCGCAGCGCCACCGACGAGATCACCGGGGCCTGCGGCAAACCGGTCGCCTACTACCCGCAGATCGGCGTGGCGGTGGCGACGTCGGGCTATCAGCATTTCGCCGACCGGATCGGGCCGGACCGGGCGTTCAGCGCCGAGCGGGCGGCCCGGAGCCAGGCCGGACCGAGCAGCCGGCGCAACGCCGACGAGATCCCGTCGATGCCGGAACTGGTCACCGACGATGCGGCCGAGGTGTCGACCACCGACCGCACCGGTGAGCAGTGGGACATGGCGCTCATCCACGCCGACCGGGCCCGCCGGATCACGCCCGGCAGCCGCGACGTGGTGGTCGGGGTGCTCGACTCCGGGGTCGACCCCAACCATCCGGACCTGCGCGCCGCCCTGGATCCCGCCCGGTCCGCCGGCTGCCTGACCGGCAAGCCGGACACCACGCCCTCGGCCTGGGAGCCGACCGCCTCCCCGCACGGCACGCATGTCGCCGGCACCATCGCGGCCGCCGACGACGGCCACGGGACCGCCGGCGTCGCGCCCGGTGTGCGGGTCGCCTCGGTGAAGGTGGTCGACGACGAGGGGTTCATCTACCCCGAGTACGCGGTGTGCGGGCTGATGTGGGCCGCGGCCCAGCGGATGACGATCACCAACAACAGCTACTACGTCGACCCCTGGCTGATGACGTGCGACCGCGCGGGCGAGCACGTGGCGCAGGAGGCGGTCCGGCGGGCGGTGGACTACAACACCCGGCAGGGCGTGCTGACCGTCGCCGCCGCCACGAACGCCGGGCTGGACCTCGGCCGGCGCCAGGAGGGCAACTGCCGGGTGCTGCCGGCGGGCCTGCGCGGGGTGGTCGCGGTGTCGGCGGTGGGGCCGCAGCGGCTCAAGTCCAGCTACAGCTCATACGGGCTGGGCCTGGTGGACCTGGCCGCGCCGGGCGGCGAGGTGGCCACCGGCAAGCAGCCCGAGCAGGCCTGCGTGCTGTCCACGGTGCCGGGCGGCTATGCGCGGTCCTGCGGGACGTCGATGGCCACCCCGCACGCGAGCGGGGTGGCCGCGCTGCTGGCCTCCCGGCATCCGAAGTCCTCGCCGCAGGAGCTGACCCGGATGCTGACCACCCAGGCCGAACCGATCCCCTGCCCGGAGGACTACGACCTGAACGGCACCGGCGCCCAGGACGGCTACTGCTCGGGTTACGCCCCGTACAACAGTTTCCACGGCCACGGCATGGTGGACGCCCTGGCGGCGGTCACCTCCAACTAGGCTGTGTTTCATCAGGCGCGCGCGATCGGATCTGCGGGGCAGGCCGTTGTCGCCGCGCATCGCCGGCCTGGCAGCGGGGCGGCCTGCCGCCACAGATCCGGGCCTTCGGCCGGGGCGCGCAGCTGGTCGCTTTGATGGGAGCACCTTCGAAACAGGGGCCTAGACCGGGGTGAGCGGCAGGAGCTTGCGACCCGTCGGGCCGATCTGGATATCGGTTCCCATCGCCGGGCAGACGCCGCAGTCGAAGCAGGGGGTCCAGCGGCAGTCGTCCTGTTCGCGGGCCTCCAGGGCGTCCTGCCAGTCGTCCCAGAGCCAGGCCCGGTCCAGGCCGGAGTCGAGGTGGTCCCAGGGCAGCACCTCGGGTTCGGCCCGCTCGCGGGTGGTGAACCAGGCCAGGCTGACGCCGAGCGGCTCCAGCTCGGCGGCGCAGGCGTCGACCCAGCGCTGGTAGGAGAAGTGCTCGCTCCAGCCGTCGAACCGGCCGCCGGACCGCCAGACCCGCTCGATCACCCGGCCGACCCGGCGGTCGCCCCGGGAGAGCAGTCCTTCGATGAGACTCGGTTCGCCCTCGTGATACCGCATGCCGATGTTGCGGCCGAGACCCCGGTCGGCGTTGACCGCCTGCCGCAGCTTGCGCAGCCGGTCGTCGATCGTGGCCGGGTCGGCCTGGGCAGCCCACTGGAACGGCGTGTGCGGCTTGGGGATGAACCCGCCGATCGAGATGGTGCACCGGATGTCGCGGCGGCCGCTCGCGGCCCGGCCGGCCTTGATCACCTCGTGCGCCATCGTGGCGATCTGCAGCACGTCCTCGTCGGTCTCGGTGGGCAGGCCGCACATGAAGTACAGCTTCACCTGGCGCCAGCCTGCGGCGTAGGCCGCGCTGACCGTCCGGATGAGGTCCTCCTCGGAGACCATCTTGTTGATGACGCGGCGGATCCGCTCGCTGCCACCCTCCGGGGCGAAGGTCAGGCCGGAGCGCCGGCCGTTGCGGGACAGTTCGTTGGCCAGGTCGATGTTGAACGCGTCCACCCGGGTGCTGGGCAGGGACAGGCCGGTGTTGGTGCCCTCGTAGCGGTCGGCCAGACCCTTGGTGATCTCGGCGATCTCCGAGTGGTCGGCGCTGGACAGCGAGAGCAGGCCCACCTCCTCGAAGCCGCTGGCCTCGATGCCCTTCTGGACCATCGCGCCGATGCCGTCGATGGAGCGCTCCCGGACCGGGCGGGTGATCATGCCGGCCTGGCAGAACCGGCAGCCCCGGGTGCAGCCCCGGAAGATCTCCACGCTCATCCGCTCGTGCACCGTCTCGGCCAGCGGCACCAGCGGTTTGGCCGGGTACGGCCAGGCGTCGAGGTCCATGGTGGTGTGCTTGGCGACCCGGTCCGGCACCCGGTCCCGGTTCGGGGTGACCCCGGCCAGTTCGCCGCTGGGCAGGTAGCCGGCGTCGTAGAACTTCGGCACGTAGATGCCGCCGGTCTCGGCCAGCCGGGTGAGCAGCTCGTCGCGGCCGCCGGGGCGGCCCTCGGCCTTCCACCGGCGAACGTGCTCGGTGATCAGCAGCACGGCCTCCTCGCCGTCGCCGAGGACAGCGGCGTCGACGAAGTCGGCGATCGGTTCCGGGTTGAACGCGGCGTGCCCCCCGGCTACCACGATCGGGTGGTCTTGGGTCCGGTCGACGGCATGCAGCGGGATTCCGGCCAGATCGAGCGCGCTGAGCAGGTTGGTGTAGCCCAGTTCGGTGGAGAAGCTGACCCCCAGCAGGTCGAAGGCGCCGACCGGGCGGTGGGCGTCGACGGTGAACTGGGGCACCCCGTGCTCGCGCATCAGCGCCTCGAGGTCGGGCCAGACGGCGTAGGTGCGCTCGGCCAGCACGTCGGGCTGCTCGTTGAGCACCTCGTAGAGGATCATGACGCCCTGGTTGGGCAGCCCGACCTCGTAGGCGTCCGGGTACATGAGTGCCCAGCGCACCGTGGCGGTGTCCCAGTCCTTGACGGTGGCGTTGAGCTCGCCACCGACGTACTGCACGGGCTTGGCCACCTTCGGCAGCAGCTGCTCAAGCCTCGGGAACAGGGACTCCACGGTCACAGTGGTTCAGGGTAACCGCCGCCCTACCGGAACAACGGACCGGTGATGGTCAGCCCGAGATCGTCGCCCAGCTTGACGACCAGCGCGAAGACGAGCAGCGCCGCGCCGGCCAGGGCCATGTCCTTCTGGAACTGGATCATCTCCAGCTGCCGGGCCTGGGGGTCGGTCTCCTTCCAGAAGGCGTGCATGAGCAGGGCCGTGGGGACGAGGAAGAGGACCAGCAGCAGGGCGCCGAGATCGGCCCAGATGCCGAGCAGCACCATGAGGCCGCCGACGAGGATGAGGACGCCGCTGAGCTGGGTGGCCAACCGCGCGTTGGGCACGCCCTTGCTGGCGGCGTAGCCGGCCATGGCTTCTGTCTGGGCCAGGTGGGCGAACCCGGAACCGAGGAACAGCAGGACGAACAGGATGCGTCCGATGAGGGCGACGACGTCCACTACAACCTCCGGTGAGGCGAGTCGGTCTGTCAACCGTTCAACTATCTCGGTTCGAGATCCACTTCGCAATCGTGAGCGGACAAACCGAGGCCCCCGGCGAACCGGGGGCCTCAGCGGGTTCAGGCCCGGTCGAGCCGGCCGCTCTTGACCTCGGCCAGGAACGCATCCAGCCCGACGAGCAGGACCGGACGAGGGTTCTTGCTGTCCCGGATCGCGCCGACCCGGGCCACCTCAACGCAATCGCCGCCGTTGCCGGCACTGCGGCTGCTCTTGCGCCACATGGGTTCCTCCCGTTCAGGCCCGGTCGAACCGGCCAGCCTTGATCTCGGCCAGGAACGCATCCAGCCCGACCAGCAGGACCGGGCTCGGGTTCTTACTGTCGCGGATCGCGCCGAGCTGGGCCACCTCGACACAGTTGCCGCCATTGCCCGCACTGCGGCTGCTCTTGCGCCACACAGCAGGGGAAAGGTCCGGAGTCATCCCGCACCTCCCTTCGGTTCTCACAGTTCCCGCCTCACAGTATTGACCAGCTTGAGGCTCTCCTTCGGGGAGAGGGCCGAGGCCGTGAGGTGTTGCCAAACCAGCACGTACGCCTGTCGCTGCGGATCGTCCGCCTTGTCCAGGTAGCTGGCGCTAGTGAGGTCCTCGACGTACACCACATCGACGCCGACGTCGTCGGCGAAGCGAAGCAATGTGAAATCAAGCCCTGTGCAGGCGTGTGCCCCGGCTGTGAAAGGGGCGACCTGCACGGTCACATGCCCGAGCCGCGCCGTTTCCGCGATGCGCTCGAGTTGCCTCAGCATCACCTCTCGACCGCCGACCTGGAGGCGCAGCGCGGCTTCCGACATGATCGCCCAGAGTTGCGGCGGATGGTCGCTCACAAGCCGCGCTTGGCGCGCGGAGCGAGCGCGAACGAGGCGGTCGATGTCGTTGGGCGCATGCAGGGGGTTCGCCTCAGTGACCGCCCGGGTGTATTCCTCCGTCTGCAGCAGACCGGGGACCAGCTCGCCCGTGTAGATACGGACCTCGGACGCACTTTCTTCCAGGCTTACGAACCTGCGGAACCAGTCTGGGATTGAGCGGCCGTACGTTGTTCTGGGACGGCGTTTGCGGGTGTCGCGGGCGATCGACTCCAGGCCCTTGCGTTGGTCGGCTGGAACCTTGAAGAAGTCCATGAGCGCCGCGAACTCCGTCGAGCGGACGCCGACGTGGCCGTTCTCGATGCGGCTGATCTTCGATGCCGAGCACTCGAGGACCAGGGCGACCTCGTCCCTGGTCTTGCCGGCGGCCTCGCGCAGTTCCTGCAGAGCCCGGCCGAGCTGTCGCTTCGGGACGGTGGGGTTCGCCATCGCTCCTCTCCCGGACGTAGGGGTCACAGTCTGCACCAGCAGACTGCATGTGCAATCCCCCCTGGTCGGGGGATATTCAAAGTCGCAATTGCAGGTTTACCGTACATCTGCCGGGAAGAAAGACCGCACTCCCGGTGGCCCGGCCCCCAGCGCCTCGCAGTTCCCGATGGGGGCCGGGTCCCACATTCAGGAGGTGTTTCGGCCCGATGATCAGCGATGTCGACTACTGGCTCGAACAACTCCACCTGCGCCACTGGCACATCTACCTCCTCGGGCCGGACGAGACCCAGCCGGAACTCCTGGTCGCCACGATGGATTGGATGGGTTGGGCCACCGATGTGGCCGCCATCCACAGCGAAGATCACTCGATCGCGTGGCGCGCCCCGCTCACCGGGCCGGACCCCAACCCGTTCACGCCGGACGCCGTCACCTGGTGGTGCGAAGGCCCGACCAACCGAACGCTGCGCGGGATCCTCAGCCTGGCTCCGCCAGGCCGCGAGCAGTACCCGCTGCCGGCGGTCGCCGCACCGCCCGCCTGCCAGGTCCCGTCCGAGTACGCGCGGCTGCTGCCGCCTCAGGTCAGCGCAGCAGCAGCTTGCCCACCCGCCTGGCCGACACCACCAGGCCGATCACGGCCATGACCGCGAAGTAGGCCAGGTGACCGAGCATCGACACGTCGACGTAGCCGGTCGACAGCGCCCGCATGATCTCGATGCCGTGGTACAGCGGGAAACACTGCACCAGCACCTGGATCGCGGCCGGGTAGACGGTCAGCGGGAAGAACGTCGTGGAGAACAGGAACATCGGCATCAGCGCAAGCTGCACCAGGTCGAAGTCCTGCCACGACCGCATGTACGTGGTTGCTGCCATGGCCACGGCCGCGAACCCGAACGCGATGAACAACGCGGCCGGCACGATCAGCAGCGCCCACGGCGAGGTGACCAGACCCAAGCCGCACATCACCGCGAAGAAGCCCATCGCGTATAAGCCGCCGCGCAGCAGCGCCCAGGAGATCTCCCCGATCGCCACGTCGATCGGGCCGAGCGGGGTGGCGAGCATCGCCTCGTAGGTGCGGTTGTACTTCAGCTTGAAGAACAGGTTGAACGTGGCGTCGTACACCGCGCCGTTCATCGCCGAAGCGGCCAGCAACGCCGGCGCGACGAACGCCACGTAGCTGATCGGCTCACCGCCTGGACCGATCATCTGGCCGGCCAGGCCCGCGAAGCCCACGCCCATCGCGAACAGGTAGAACAGCGGCTCGAAGAACCCGGACAGCACCATCATCCAGGTCCGCCGGTTCACCAGCAGCGACCGTTCGACGACCATGCGGGCCCGCCCGGCGTACAGCGCGGTCGGCAGCATCCGCAGCAGCAGTCCGCCGGGCCGGGGCCCCGTCCCGACCTCCCGGGGCGTCAGTACCGAGGTCATCACACTCCCCCTACCGCGCCAGCCTGCGCGCGAAGAACCGGGTGGCGAGCACCGCGCCGGCCGCGAACATGGCCCCCAGGAAGGCCAGATGCCCTACCGCCGCCCACGGGTTCAACCCGCCGAACACCGCTCCCCGGGCCAGCTCGGTGCCGTGCCAGAGCGGAGTGACCCAGGCCAGCGGGCGGATCCACGCCGGCAGCGCCTCGACCGGGAAGAACGTCCCGGCGAGCAGCGTCATCGGCAGGATCACGAACCGGAACAGGCTGCTGAACGGCGCCTCCGACTCCAGCGTCGCCGAGTAGGCCGTGACCGGCGCCGCGACCGCCATGCCGGCGAGCACCGCGACGAGGAACGACAGCAGCACCGCCGGACTGGTCACCGCACCCAGCACCGCGGCGACGGCCAGGAAGACCAGCGTCGAACTGGCCATCCGCAGCATGACCCAGGTCAGATGGCCGGACACGATCTGCCGCGCGGTGATCGGCGTCGCCGCGATGGCGGTGTACTGGGCCTGCCACTTGAACCCACCGAGCACCGGATAGGTGCACTCGAACGCGGCCAGCTGCACGGTGGTGGCGACCAGCAGCGCCGGCGCCAGGTACACCACGTAGCTCTGCCCGGCGGTCGCCGGACCCGGGTCCACCTGCGAACCGAACCCGAAGCCCAGCGCCAGCAGGAACAGCACCGGCTGGACCACACTGGAGATCGCCGAGGCTCGCCAGTTGCGCTTGTACCAGGTCAGGACCCCTTCGACCACGAACAGAACGGCCGCCAGGCCTACCGGATGGGCTCTGCCCGGCCCGTGCACCGGCGCGGCGGCACGTTCGGCGAGATCAGCCATCACTCCCCCTCAGTCCACCAGCGTCCGGCCGGTCAACCGCAGAAAAACGTCCTCGAGCGTGCTGCGCC
>NZ_DASTBH010000150.1:0-4974 GCF_035712165.1 Actinophytocola sp.
CGTGGCCGGCCTGGGGTGGAACAGGACCCATGGCGTGCTGTGGGTGGCGACCATCAGCGACACGGACACCATCTATCAGGTCGACCCGGAGACCTGCGAACCGCTCAAGGCGGTGGCCCCGCCGGACCAGGAGCCGCAAACCGGTGCCGGCCTGGACGTGGACCCGCTGGGCAACCTGTGGGTGACGTCGACCGGTTCACCGGGCACCGTGTACCAGCTCGACGCCGGACTGCCCGAAGCGAACGACGTGCCGTGGCTGCGGGTCCGGCCCGCGCGCGGCCGGCTGGCGCCGAACCGCAGCGCCGCCCTGACGGTCACGCTCGACACCGCCGGCCTGGCGCCCGGCACGTACGGGGCGTACCTCGTGCTGGCCAGTAACAGCGGCCGGGAACCGGCGGTCGTGTTGCCGGTGCGGCTGCAGGTGCGGGCGGCGACGAGCGACGAGCGTGAGGAGACCTGGTTCCGATGACGAACGCAACACGTACCCGGGCGTTGGCCGTCGTGGCCGTCTCGGTGATGGCCGGCGCCACCGTGGCGGCGGTGCCGGCTCAGCCCGCGCGGGCCGGGACCGGCGTCCCGGTCCGCGCGGCGTCGATCAAGGGCGTGCCGCTGCCGATGGGTTTCCCGGCCGGGCTGAACAACGCGGGTGAGATCATCGGCACCGGTGAGGACGGGATGGGGTTGGTCTGGCGCGACGGCACCAGCACCCACATCGGTAGCCTCGGCGGTGGATACAGTGCGCCGACCGACATCAACCGGCGCGGCCAGGTCGTGGGCAGCAGCAGCACCGCCGGCGGCGGCGGGCACGCCTTCCTCTGGCACCGGGGCATCATGACCGATCTCGGTACGCTCGGCGGGCCGGACAGCTCCGCCGCGGCGGTGAACGATCACGGCGAGGTCGTCGGAATCAGCACCACGGCGGACGGATCACCGGCGTACTTCCTGTGGCGCCGCGGCGTGATGACCCGGATTCCGGTGCCCGGCGAGGTCCCGGTCACGGCGGGCCTGATCTTCATCAACAACCATGGCCAGGTTCTGGGCGAGTACCTCTTCACCGCCGGGGAGCCGCCCCGCCAGACGTCCGGGCTCTGGCTGTGGGACAACGGCGTGTTGACCGACCTGGGCACCCTCGGCGCGTTCGGCGCCCGACCGTTCGGCCTCAACGACCGCGGTCAGGTCCTCGGCCTCCAGGTCAGCCCGGACTTCGAGGAGAGCGTCTTCCTCCGGCACCGAGGGGTCACGACCGCGGTCGGGCGGGCCGATCTGATATCCGGGTTGGGCAGGCTGGCGCTCAACGAGCGTGGCCAGGTGGGATTCACCGGCCCGCCGCCGGGCGGCGGCGGGGACCGGGCCTACCTGTGGCGCGACGGCGTGCGGACGGACCTGGGTGACCTCGGCGGCGGGAGCGCGGCGCTGTTCGACCTCAACGAACGCGGCGAGGCGAGCGGCACCAGCAACGACGGCACCGTCGGCAACCGGGCGTACGTTTGGCGGCGGGGTGTCATGACCGCGCTCGACCCGCTCGACGGGCACCAGAACAGCCAGGGCCAGTCCATCAACGACGGCGGGCTGGTGATCGGGATCAGCGCCACCGACTTCGACGTCCGCGGGATGGTCTGGAACACACGCCCGCCCCGGTGAACTCTTCCCACGCCCGTCCGCACCCGTGCCCGGTGCGGCCGCGGTGACGCGGCTGTACGGTGACGATCGTGTCGATGAGCGATCCGGACGCGGCCGAGGCGGTCGGCACGCGAACGTACCGCGCGGCCCTGTGGTCCTTTCGCGTGGCTTGCCTGGTCGGGCTGGCGTGGATCTGGACGGCGTTGGTGGTGGCGCCGTCCGGTCTCGTGCTCCTCCTGATCTGGCTGGCCGGCGCGGCGGCGTCAGTGACCACGATCGTGCTGCTACGCCGATCGGGCCCTCCGTTCGCACTCATGCCGGTCTCGGCCATCCTGACGGATCCGGTGAGCATGCGCGAGTTCTACCGGGACGTGTTCCGGTGGCGTCGACGGTAGCGCTCGAAGCGAGAGGGCACTCCCAACGCTCACGTCACAGCGGCCTGCACCGGAAGCCGTTGAGGTAGATGGGATTCGGCGGTACCGGGGTGCCGCTTCCCACGAATCCGAAGCTGAACGTGCCACCGGGCGGGATGATGACCGTCCAACTAGGACGGAGGGTGACGGTCGAGCCGCTGATCGTCACGACGGCGTTCCAGATGCTGCTGATCGTCTCGCCGTTGGCGAACGTCCAGTGGATCCGGTCCACCTGCACGGGTGCGGGGCTGATGTTGCGGATGGTCACCTCGGCCTGGAAGCCGCCCTGCCACTGGTTGACGACGCGGTAGCCGTACTCACAGATCGGCGTGTCGGCCAGCGTGGTGACCGTGATCTGCCCGGACGGGTCGGAGATGTTGTTGGCCGCGTCGATGGCGACGACAACCCAGGTGTACGTCGTGCCGGGCGCCAGGTTGGCCATGGTGGCGGTGGTGCCGGTGAACGGACCCGTCGCCACGGTGCCGGCCGGGTTGCGCAGGTAGTACGCGGTGACGCCGACGTTGTCGGTGGAGGCGGCCCAGGTGAGGGTGACGGAGGTGGCGGTCACGCCGGTGGCGGTCGGTGTGCCGGGCGCGGTGGGCGGGGTCTGGTCGGCCGGCGGCGCGGTGGTCACCGTGATCTGTGGCGAGGTCTGGGAATAGTTGGGTACGGCGTCGAAGGCGCGCACCTGGAACGTGTTCGTGGAGCGCGGTGGCAGGTCCGTGATCGTGATCGAATTGGTGCCCGTGGTCCAGATCCGGACCGGCGCGCCGGAGCCGGGTGGGACCACGGTGGTGACCTGGTAGCCCACGACCCTGACGTTGTCGGTGGAGGCCGGCCAGCTGAGCGTGAAGCCGTTCGGGGTGATCGCGGAGGCGACCGGGGTGCCCGGCGCGCTCGGCGGAGTGGTGTCGATCGGCGGGACGTCGTCCTCGATGCGCACGTCGTCGAACGACGCGACCGCGCCGCGGGTGGCGAAGCCCACCTTGTTGGCCGAGCCGGTCGCGGTCGGGATGGCGGCGATGACCTGTACGCCCGGCGAGGTGCCGGTGACCACCGCGCGGGCCTGGTTCGGGAACGACAGGTCCAGGGTGGCGACGTGCCAGGTGCCGACGACCGGCGTGTACGGCGCGGAGGCGAGCACGCTCGTGGCGCCGTTCTGGCGCCGGCCCAGCTCCACCCGGTTGGCCCGCAGCGTGAGGAACGCGTAGTTGTTGGCGTCGAGCGCGTGGAACAGCAGCGAGACCGAGCCGCCGGAGTCGAGCGAGCCGCGCGGCTTCAACCTCGCCCGGACGATCGTGCCGAAAGCGGTGCCGCGCCCGACCTCCGCCGCGATGGCCCGCGCGTCGCCGCTGGCGGAGGACTGTCGCAGTGCCGGGTCGCCGTCCTCGGCGGCCACGGACCAGGCGCCGCCGGTCACGGTCCAGCCGTCGGCGTTGCCGTCGGAGAAGTTGTCCTGGAAGACGGTGGCCGCGCTCGCCGCGGATGGAACGGCGAACACCAGCGCGGCGGTGACCACACTCGCGGCGAAACCCGACAGCACGCGCCACCCGCGTCGTGAGGAAGCCGGCATGGGCCGACGGTAGGGCTTCCATCAGCGGCAGTCAATGACTGCGTGGCGGCGACGCGCCGTCGCGGGTGTCGTCTCGGGGTCCGCGAGTCCGGCAGCGGTGGCGGGGGAGCGCGCGGCAGACAGCGCCGGGACGTTGCCGCGGTGCGCGAGCCGGCCCCCGCCGCGACGCGTCGCCGGCTCCTCCTTACCTCTTCGGCTCGTACCGCATCGCCACGGCTCCCGAGGCCAGTTCCTTCCTGTCCACGAGCCTCAGGTCGACATACTTCGACAGTCCCGCGAACAGCGTCGGCCCGTGGCCGGCGAGCCTGGGGGTGCACCACGACTCGTCCTCATCGATCAATCCCAGCTCCGCCAACGCCAACGTACCGATCCCGGTCCACGGGCGCGGGGAACAGGCGCTAACCCTCCGTGTGACTGTGGGCGCGCAGCTGGACCAGCAGGCCGTCGCGGTCGGTGAGCACGGCGCCGAGGATGCGCCGGCCGGCGGCGAGCAGATCCGCGACGTCCGGTGTGCTCAGGGCGTACATCACCAGCGCGCCCTCCCGGTACGACGTCACGATGCCGGCACGGCGCAGGACCGCCAGTTGCTGCGACAGGTTCGACGCCTCGACCTCGATCTCGGCGAGCAGGTCGCGCACCGGCCTCGGCCCGTCCTGGAGCAACTCGAGCACGCGTATCCGCACCGGATGGCCGAGCGTGCGGAACATCTCGGCTTTGGCCTGATACAGCGGCACCGACATCGCGTACCCACCTCCGCCCGACATTGCCGATGTCGACGCTAGCAGTACGGCACGCCGGCCCGGCCGCGTGCCGTACCAGCAACACTTACAACATTGTCAATTTAGTAGTTGAAGAAATCCGCAACTGGCTGTCCGAAGGCGCAGTGAGTATCGCGCGGTGGAACGTGGCCGGATCGGACCTGTTGTGCGACCACCCCCGCCCGGTGCGCGTCAGGCTCACCACGCTCCAGTCAGACACGTTGCGGAGGACATCGACATGCCAGACATGGATGTGGCGCTCAAGGACGCGATGCAGATCGAGGGTGCGATCGGCGTCGCGCTCGTGGACTACACCAGCGGTATGGCGCTGGGCACGGCCGGCGGCAGCAGGGACTTCGACCTGACGGTCGCGGCGGCCGGCAACACCGAGGTGTTCCTCGCCAATATGCGCGCGATCGAGATGCTGGGCCTCAACGACTCGATCGAGGACATCCTCGTCACCCTGACCGGCCAGTACCACGTGATCAGGCCGCTGACCGGGCGCTCGGGCCGCGGACTGTTCCTCTACCTCGCCCTGCACAAGACCCGGGCCAACCTCGCCCTGGCCAGGCATCAGCTGCGGCGCATCGAAGCCAACCTGGAGGTCTGA
>NZ_DASTBH010000151.1:0-7291 GCF_035712165.1 Actinophytocola sp.
CGACCGGCATCTCGGTCGGCCGCCATGGCCAGCTCAGGATCTTCATCTGCCGCACCTGCCCCGGCACGCCGCACCGCCTGAACCTTCAATAGCGCACCGCGACAACTGCCGGCCGCATTCCGCCGCGTGGGGCGTCAGGTGGCGCTCCCTGGGCCAACACGATCACCAGCGGCATGATGCAAGGGCCGCCCAGCGTCGCCGGCCATCAAACCCGGCGGACCTTCGTACGCCCACCATGCCGTCCGTGACCGTGACTCCGGGCCTTCGGCGCCGACACACGGAGGCTGGAGCTCTTTGACACGACGCGCGCTATCAGCGGCTTACTCATCTAATTGATCTACGACCGCAGCCCGGCCAGGCTGGGTCGAAACGCGCATGGGGTTGTGGGTCTGTCCCGGCGGGAGTGGACCGGGTCGGCGCCCTGGCCGACGCGGCCGACCATCCGGGCAGCTACACCGCCATCCGGGGCTTCGAGTGGTCGCATCCGTTACTGGGCCACGTGAACGTCTGGTTTACCCCCAACTTCTTTGACCTCGGTGGGTCCTCCAGCATGAGCCGCCTGTTCTCATGGATCACCGGATACGGCGGCGTCGCCGGGCGATCGCGGTGCGTCTTGGCCACCTGGGTGTCCGGGCTGCGGCTGGACGCCACCGCGAACGACTGCGCATGTAGGCGCGATCCCGGTCGCCTCGGGCGACGTGCGGTTCCGGGTGGATCTCGACCGCGGCCCGGAGTGGGTGGGCAGGCCGCTGCGGATCCAGGTCCTACGGCCGGGTCCGACGGCGCCAACCGTGCCCGAGGTCGTCGACGCCGAGGCCGGCCGGGTCACCGAGTTCACGGTGCCGCTCAACGCGGCCGACGGGGCCTGGTCGTGCTACGGATCTCCGATCCGTCGCAGGCGAATCCGAGCCCCGGACTGGCCGGACACCCGTGCAACGACGGGGGTGTGGCCTACGCCAGCCCGTGGTGGCTGGCACCTTGACGGATACTGTCCGCCGATGACCTTCCCGATCGGACGAACGCCGTGGCGCGAGTGCGATCGGCCATTGCAAACGTCACCTCACAGTGGTTGACTGCCCACCCGTGGGCGTGCGGCCGGGCTTCGTACCGGACCATGCTGTGCGCAAGCGTCGCGATAGCCCAGCCACCCCGGGACGAGGCATGAACTGCGAGTACAGCTGATGGCCAGGGCGCACTGGCGTCGCGCGTTGGCCCGCCGGCTCGATCCGCAGCGGCCGGAGGAGCCCGCACCGCGGCCCGCCGACCCCGAGCCGCCGCCACCCGACGATACGGCCGTCGCGCTGGCGGCGTTGTCCGAGCAGTTCGCGATCCGCATCCTGACCGCGACCTACCAGATGGGCACCCGGCTCGAAGCGGTCGAGGCCGACGAGCAGGACCCCGCCCGGCTGGAGCAGCTCTACGGCCTCGACCACGTGGTCAGTCGCGTACGCAGGCAGGCCGAGAACCTCCTCGTGCTGGCCGGGCGCCAGATCGAGGACGCCGGCCGGCAGACGACCACAATGCTCGACGTCGTCCGGGCGGCGAGTTCTGCCATCGAGTTCTATGCCCGGGTCCAGATCGGTCACATGATCCAACTTGGCGTGTTCGAGTACGCGGCCGACGACGTGATACGGGTGCTCAACGAACTACTGGACAACGCCACCCGGTTCTCGCCACCGCACTCCACCGTCGTCGTCGCCGCCCACCTCACTGAGTCCGGCAGCGTGCTGCTCCGCGTCGAGGACGTCGGCTTCGGCCTGGAGCCGCAGTACGTAGCCGCCATCAACGCCATGCTGGCCAGCACCGTGCCGATGGCGACCGCCGGAACCGCGACGTCCGGGCTCGGCCTGGTGGTGGTCCAGCGGCTCGTGCTCGCCCATCGGCTGCGCGTGCAACTGACCGTCCGGCCGTCCGGGGGAACCACCGCCATGGTGCTGGTGCCGCCCGAGTTGCTATGCGAGATCGCCCGTGCGGGCGCGCCGGACTTCGATTCGGTGGCGATGCCGCAGGCAACGCGCACGTCGCCGCCGCTCGCGACCGCGCCGGTATCCGCGGCGGCGACCTGGCCGGCCAACGCCGCGCCGGCCAACGCCGCGCCGGCCAACGCCCCGCCGGCCAACGCCGCGCCGGGAACGGATGTGCCGGCGACGGTCAACGGGCTGCCGGTGCGTCGGCCGGCAAGCCTGCGCGACATCCTGCTCGCCGCGGACGTCGGGCCAACGCCACCGCCCTCGCCCGACCCGTCCCGGCCGGCCTGGGCCGATGACGCGGCCGACTTCGCGGCCGGCATCGTAGACGCCCGTCGACCACCGATCGAAGGCTCTTCCTCATGAACAACGCGCCCGGCGTCGGCCGGCAGGAACTCGGCGCGGTCAAGTCGCCGAACGACTTCGCCTGGCTCATCGAGCAATTCGTCACCACGGTGCCCGGGATCAGCCACGCCATCTTCGTCTCGCTCGACGGCCTGCAACTGGTCGGTTCGCGCGGCGTCGGTCGGGATACCGGCGACCGACTCGCCGCGCTCACCGCCGGGCTCCTGGCAACGGCTGACCAGGCCGGAATGGTGCTGGGCATGGGGGTCTCGGAGTACCTGACCGTCCGGCTGCCCTCGGGCCACCTGCTGTTCATGCGGGTCGGCGACTCCGCCGGTCTGGCGGTCGCAACGTTGGCGAGTTGCGACCTGCGGGTGGTGGCCTATCACATGACCCAGTTCGTCGCCTCGGTCGGTCATCTGCTGACCCCGCCGATGCGCGTCGAACTGCAACGAATGACTGCCAGCGGCTGAGCGACGAGGATCGAGGAGCTTCGGTGGCTACCCACTGGAAGGTTCGTCCGTACGTGCTGACGGCCGGACGCACCCGAACCCGACGACCGCTCCTCGTGCACACCCTCGTGTCGGTGCCACATTACGACCCGGCCTTCGCCGCCGGCTTGCTGCCCGAGGTCCGGTCGTTGTACGAGCACGCACGGCAGCCGTGTTCGGTCGCCGAACTGTCGGCGATGTGCGGAACGTCGCTGGGCGTCACCAGGGTCGTCCTGGACGACCTGGCGGCCGCGACGCGGGTGTGGATCTATCCCGACGTGTACGCCTCCCAGTTCGACCCTCGCCTCCTGGAGAAGCTCCGTGACGGCCTTCGCCAGCTTGCCTGAAGCCAGGACACTGACCTCGGCGAAGATCGTGGTGGCCGGTGGGTTCGGTGTAGGGAAGACCACGTTCGTCGGGGCGATCTCCGAGATCCCGCCGATCAACACCGAGGCGTGGATGACCGCGGCCGGCGAATCCGCGGACTCGCTCGATCCGTCCAGTACGAAGCGGTCTACGACGGTCGCGATGGACTTCGGACGCCGCACGGTCGGGTCCGACCTCGTGCTGTACCTGTTCGGGACGCCGGGACAGGCCCGGTTCTGGACGATGTGGGACGACCTGAGCCGCGGCGCGGTCGGCGCGCTGGTCCTGGTGGACACCCGCCGGTTGGACGTCTCGTTCGCCGCCGTCAACTACTTCGAGCAGGACAGCGACGTTCCGTTCGTCGTCTGCGTGAACCTGTTCGACGGCCAGTTGGTGAATCCTCTTGCGACGGTACGCCAGGCACTCGCCATCGCCCCGGAGGTCCCGCTGATCACATGCGATGCCCGCGACGCGCGTCAGGTCGCGCAGGCGCTGCTCGCCGTGGTGGAGCACACGATGCACCGGACCGGCCCGAGGACCCCGGCGGCATTCGCCGCCGGCGCACACCACCGTTGACCGGGAGGGGCTGCGCGTGCGCAGGATCCTGATCGTCGGGGCCGGCCAGTCCGGCCTGCAGTTGGCGCTGACGCTGGTTCGCGCCGGCTACGAGGTCACGCTCATGTCGGCCCAGACGGCGGAGGAGTTCCGGCGTGGCCGGGTCAAGTCGACGCAGTGCATGTTCTATCCGGCACTACGCGTGGAGCGCCAGCACGGCCTGAACCTGTGGGAGGAGCAGACCCCGAAGCTACGGGCGCAGCGGGTGACACTGTCCGCGCCGCCCGGCACCAGGGCACTCGGGTTCGCCGGCGAATGGGAGGACTACGCGCAGTCGGTCGACCAGCGTGTCAAGATGGCGGGTTGGCTGGAGCTGTTCGAGTCGCTGGGCGGAACGGTCATCTACCAG
Organism: Actinophytocola sp.; assembly: GCF_035712165.1. GTDB lineage: Bacteria > Actinomycetota > Actinomycetes > Mycobacteriales > Pseudonocardiaceae > DASYTH01. Next base: position 4,134 of record NZ_DASTBH010000151.1, read on the forward strand.
TCGGTGACGATCTCCGATCTCGACGGGCTCGCCGCGCTGCGCCGCTTCGACCTGACGATCGTGGCGGCCGGCAAGGGCGAACTAGTGGACCTGTTCGACCGGGATCCGTCCCGCTCCCCGTTCACCACCCCACAGCGCTGGCTGGCCGTCGCCTACGTCCACGGCGTGACGCTCGCCCCCGAGTACCCGGACTACGCGGTCAGCATCACGCCGGTGCCCGGCGTCGGCGAGTGTTATCTGATTCCCGGCTACACCATCAGTGGTGCCTGCGAGATCCTGTTGTGGGAGGCGGTTCCGGACGGGCCGCTCGGCACCCGGTGGGCCGACCGGCCCCGGCCGGAGGAGCACTTGCGCCGCATGCTCGACGCAATGCGTACGTTCGCGCCGTGGGACTACGAGCGCTGCGTCGGCGCGGAACTGACCGACGCCCGGGCGACGCTTGCCGGTGGGTACCCGCCGGTCGTACGGCACCCCGTGGGTCGCCTGCCCGGCGGTGGTGCGGTCCTCGGTATGGCCGACGTTGTGGTGGCGAACGATCCGATCACCGGTCAGGGCGCGAACAACGCGGCGCACTGCGCCGAGATCTACCTGCGGCGCGTCCTCGCCAACGGCGACCGGCCGTTCGACGAACCCTGGATGCGGGACACGTTCGCCTCATACTGGACCTACGCGCGACCGGTCACCGAGTTCACCAACGCGATGCTCGGCGAACTTCCCGAGCACGTGCAGCGGATCCTCGGCACGGCGGCGGTCAACCCCACGGTGGCGGCGCGCTTCAGCCACGGCTACGCGAACCCGGCCGACTTCGAGAACTGGCTGATGGATCCGGCGAAGGCGGATGCCTACCTGGCGCAGGTCGCGGGGGACGGCGCGGGCTGACGGGCACCGTTCGAGCCGGTTCGCACGGTGCCCGTCTCGTTGAGGATCAGCCGAGGTCGAGGTTCATGACCCCCTGTCCACGTCGCGGCGAGCCGGACGTTCGTCTTGAAGCCGAATGCGGCGCGCGGCGTCGAGGCGTTGCTGGAGGTCGAGCTGGATCGACTGACGTTCGGTCATTTTCCGTGCCTGAAGGGTGCCGCTTTCGCGGCTACGGTTGCGGTGATGCACAGCGCACCGAGCCTGTCGTTGCGCACGCCGTACCCTGCGGCCTGCAAGCACTCGCCGAGCGTGCGGCGGTTGACCGGCTGTCCGGCCGACAGCAGCCCGGACCGGACCGCCCGCGCCGCGTCTGTCAGCCCCACCGCCGGGCCCGTCGGGACCGCCGGGACCACCACGCGGGATGGTCCCGGGACCGGCCGGGATTGGTCCCCGCCGACCCGCCAGCCGGCACCACGGGACCGCAAGGGTCCCGGGGACCGTTCAACAGCCCGGCCAGCAGCTTGATCGCCACCAGCAGCGCGACCGCCGGCCAGCCCGCCACCGCCCGGGTGTTGCGGGTCAAGCGCGGCGACGTGCCGCAGATGGCCGAGGTGCTGGACGAGATCGCCGCGGTACAGCGGGAGATCGAGGCCCGGCTGACCGACGGACGTACGCCGCTGCCGGCCGAGCCGGACTGGGCGAAGATCTCCGCCTGGTCGGTCGACGCCCACCGGCGGCACTGGGGCTGGGAATAGACCAGCCTGGACGCCCGCAGGGTTGGCGCCAAACCGCGGCTGCGGCTGCGGCTGCGGCTACGTCGCACAAGCGCCCTATCTGCGCCGTACCGCTCTGCAGTCAGTCAGCCGGAGGCCAGGCGCCGTAGGGCTCCTCGCAGGGCGCGGTGGAGGGCGCGGTGGAGGGCGCGGGCCTGGCCGACGCGGAGCCGGTACTGGGCGGGCTCGTCGTCCTGGACGAACTCGAGCACGACGGCGGTGATGGTCGGTGACTCGACCAGCTGCTCCACGGCGACGGTGATGCCGACCAACTCGGCACCGGTGGGCGCGACGGGAACCGGCTGCGAGGTGTGTACGCCGGTGATCGTGGCGGCGCAGTCGGTGGCGCACCACGGCGGGTGCGAGTCGCTACCGTGACTCATGGGTCCACCCCCAATAGTGGACCAAGGCCCGGCCGGTGTTGGCGCACCGCGTCCGGGGCCGCCTGGCAGGCGGTGAAGCGGACGGTAGGTCGACGTGCCCCCACCATCAAGTCGGCTGACCGGACCCTTCGAGAGGGCTGCCCGCGCGGCCTGTCTGTCCGATCCGTTGGCACAGCAAAGTGACGGTGGGGGTGCGATGGCACAGCGTTCGGGCACCGTAGTGATGTTGGGGTGACGATGGCCCGGGGTCGGGCGCGGTAGCGGGCCTGGTGGCGTTCGAGCGGGGCCCGCTGCCCTCACGCTTTGGTGAAGCCGAGTGCGCGGTATCCGGGCATGCGGCGTTGCAGTGGGGCGGCGAGGATGGGTGTGACCGGGTCGTGGTAGTCGTGGATGTCGGCGACGTCCTCGCCGGGTGCGGTGCGGATCACGCGGCCGGCGCACTGGATGAGCAGCCCGGCGTAGGAGATCGGTCCGGCGAGGAAGTGGGTGTCCAGCGCCGGGGCGTCGAAGCCCTTCGCCGATGAACGGTGTGGTGCCGATGCCCAGGAGACCGTCGCCGGGTCTCGCTGCGTCGAGCCGGTCGATGACGGTCCGCCGCTCCGTGGTGCTCATTGCTCCTTGGAGCACGAGCGCCCGGTGTCCGCGCGCGGTTAGCGTCGCGGCGAGGGCTTCGACGTGGGCGACCCGTCGGGTCAGGACGAAACAGTTGCGGCCACGCTTGAGGGCCGCGGCGAGATCGTCGGCGATCTGTGCGTTGCGGGTCTCGTCCAGGGCCAGGAGGCGGTGCACCTCGGCGAGCGCACCCGGCGCGTCCAGGTCCATCTCGTCGGCGCGGAACGCGGTCTCGTGGAGATACAGGAGTCGTCGCGGTCCGGCGTCGGCGTCCATCACGGCCGCGATCGTGTGCTGTTCGTCGTCGGTCATGGTGTGCCGCACGGGGCCGAGCTGCCAGGTGACGAGTTGGCCGAGCCCGTCGCGTCGCTCGGGTGTGGCGGTCAGCCCGAGCCAGAACTGCGCGGCGATCCGTTTCACGCAGTGGTCGTACGCGGCCGCGCCGAGGTGGTGGCACTCGTCGACGATGACGTGCCGTACCCCTGGGTCAGGGTGGCGACGTCGTCGCGCCTGGCCAGGGACGGCAGCAGCG
>NZ_DASTBH010000152.1:0-19822 GCF_035712165.1 Actinophytocola sp.
GGTGCCGGCGAGCGCGTCGTCCGGCAGGGCGAGCAGGACCAGGTCCGCACCGGCGGCCACCTCGGGCGGCGAGCGCAGCGGCACGCCCGGCAGCAGTTCCTCGGCCCGGCGGACCGAGTCCCGGGACACGCCGGCCGCGGCGGCGACGGTGTGCCCGGCTCTGGCCAGTGCGGCCCCCAGCACCGACCCGACCCGCCCGGCGGAGATCACGCCGACCGCCAGTCGCGCCGGACGGCTCATCGGCTCATCACCTCGCAAGCTCGGTGCTGCTCGATCCGCACGGTGCGGACGGCGCAGAGACTAGCCGCCCCGTCAGGACGGACGTGGAGGCTCGTGACCAGCTTCACCTGTCCCGGTGAGCGGCCGCCCGCCCGCGTCCAGGACCGGCAGTCCGGCCAGCCGGACCGCGTCGATGCGCCGGGCGGCCAGCACCGCGACCAGCTTGGCCTCCTGGTCGGCGGCGTCCGGCCCGGCCGTGCCGGACCGCATCGCGTGCCGCAGGAAGGCCAGTTCGCTCACCGCTGCCTGATAGCCGCCGATCGCCTGCGCCGCCGGCCGGCCGAACCGGTTGCGGACCTTGGCCCGCCAGGCCCGCCGGCCCGGCAGGGTGGCCAGCCCGCCGGCCTCGGCCGCCGCCACCGCTCGCTGGCCGACCAGGCCGGGCAGCGCCTCTTCGACGATCTGTTGCTCCCGCTTGCGATGCCAGCTCACGAACAGCACGGCGGCGATGAAGATCGGAACCATGATCAGGAAGTACACGTTGAGGAAGTTCGTCCCGCCGCCGACGGTCGCCGCGCCGTTCCACAACGCGTGCAGCACCACCGCGGCCAGGTAGCCGGCGACCGGCGCGAGTACCCGCAGCTTGCGGTCCCTGGTCCGGGCGGCCACCCCGATCCCCACGCCGATCATGCAGGTGAACAGCGGGTGGGTGAACGGGGACAGCACGCCGCGCAGGATGAACGCGGTCACCACCCCGGACGTCGACGGGTCACCGAACCCGTGCTCGGCGAACGCCCGGCCGAAGTAGTAGATGTTCTCGGTGAAGGCGAACCCGGTGGCGACCAGGCCGGCGTAGACGATCCCGTCGATCACGCCGTCGAACTCCGCGTGTAACCGCAGCATGATCACCAGGACGAACGTGCCCTTGGCCGCCTCCTCGAACAGCGGGGCCGACACCATCGCGCTGATCTTGTCGCCGTTGCCGGCGCCGAGCAGCACGTCCCCGACCGCCTCGGCGGTGTTGTTGATCATCAGCGCGGTGATCGTGGCGACACAGGCGCCCCAGCCGAACGCCAGCCACAGCAGCCGGGCCGGCTCCGGCTCCCACCGGTCCACCCAGAGGAACGCCGCCACCACCGGCCCGACCGGCAGCAACGCCGCGGTCACCCCGACCAGTTCGGCCGTCAGCCCCACCCGAGCGGTGCTCAGCGCGAGCAACGCCAGCCCGCACGCGGCCAGCACCAGCAGGCCGGCGACGGGCAGCAGCACAGTCAACCGGCGGGGAGTGTGGCCGTGCAGGGGGGATCCCGGGTTCATACGGCCAGACCGGAGCCTCTCATCGACTCAACCCTACGGCGACGACGCTGTGTTGTTGAGCGCAATCGGTGCGTTCAGTCCTCGCGCCGGCGGCGGCGCCTGGGGTTCGGCTCGCCGCCCTGCGCGGCCAGCAGGTCGGCCACCGAGTGCGCGCCGGAGGAGTGCGAACCGCCGGCCGGACGCGGCGGGTTCGGCTCCGCGCCGGGCTTCCAGGCGGCCACCTCCTGCCAGGCGGGGGCTTCCTCGGCCCGTCGCCTGCGGCCGCCCGCCTCCGGGGCCGGTTCGTCCGGCCGGGAGTGCCGGCTGCGCGCGGGATCCGGCTCGGGCGCCCGGCGGCGCCCACCGCTCACCGGCGGGTCCGGGCGGTAGGAGCCGGTGTTCGGCGGTGCCGGCGGGAACGTGCCGCTGCGCTGCGCGGCGGGGGGAAAGGTGCCGCTGCTCTGCGGGCGGGGCGGCGGGGGCTGCTGGCGGGGACCGGGTGCGGCCGGGGGGAACGAACCGCTGCTCTGGGCGGCCGAGGGAAGACGGCTGCTGCTGCGCTGTGCGGTCGGGGGGATCGCGCTGCCGCGGGGCGGCCCGGGTAACGGGGCGGCCGGCGGGAAGGAGCCGCTGGCCTGCGCCGGCAGCGTGGCGCCGCCGCGCTGCGCGGGCGGGAACGAGCCGCTGCTCTGCGGCCGGGGTAACGGCGCGCTGGGCCGCTGCTGCGGGGGGGCCTCGCGCCGGTTCGGGTCGGCCGGCGGGCCGACCGGGCGGGCCGGCGGCATCCGGCCGGAGCGCTCGGCCTGGCTCGGCTGCCGAGGGAACATCCGCTGCTCCCAACCGGCCCGGGACTGCAACTGGTCACGGACGCTGGCCGGCTCGGGCGCCGGGGGCGCGTCCACCACCCGGGGCGGGGTGTCGCGGGGAGACTGGACCACCCGCAGCGGCGGCGCGCCTGCCGGCCGGCGGGGATCGTCGCGGACCTGGTCGAACACCTCGGTCACGGTCGGATCGACCCGCGGCTCGCCACCCATCCCGGCGGCCAGCCGCTTCATCGGCATCCGGGTCGCCCGCGCCTGCAGCGCGACCCGCTCGACCAGCACCTCACCACCCAGCAGGGTCTCCAGGGTCTGCCGCAGCGAGCGCAGCTCGTCGCGCAACGCCGACACGTCGTCCCGGGACTGCTCCTCGACCTGCGAGCGGATCTCCGACTCCAGCCGGGCCTCGTACTCGCGCCGGGCGGCGATCTCACGCTCCAACTCCAGCTCGTACATCGCCTGCAGGTCGGCGACCTTCTCGTCCCGGTCGGTGGCCTTGCCGCGGTACTTCGCCGCGACGAACGCGCCGACCAGGGCGGCCCACAGCGCGGCGAGCACGCCGAGCCGCAGGATCCGCTGGTCGTCGCTGAGCACCAGCACGATGGCGGCGCCGACGGCTAGGACCAGCCCGCCGCCGAGTAACAGGCGACCGGACGATGACCGGGTCGCCGGCTCGAAATCGGAGGCTGGCATGCGCCGTACCATACCTGTCCGTTATGAACTTGCGACCGGCCTCACCTCAACCGATATGTCCGCCTTGCGCGCTCGGTCGCTGATCATCCTGGTCGTGCGGGGTGCGGCAGCAGTGCTCCAGCCACAACGCGGCGGCGATGAGCGCGGCGGCGCAAAGTGCTCCGACGATCGCGCTGGGCAGGTCCTCCGCCGCGGCGATGAGGTCGACCCGGCGCGGCAGCAGATAGCCGAGCACCCCGAGCCAGAAGCCCAGCATGATCGCGCCGAGCAGCGAGGACGCCTTGGCCAGCGCCACCGCCCGGGCCGCCGTCAACGGCTGCACCGGCCGCCCCTGCTCCGGGTTGCGGATCCGGTTGCGCAACGACACCCCCAGCGCCGCCTCCACCACAGCCAGTACCAGCAACGGAATCCCGGCGAGCGTGGGCAGCGGCGGCCACTGGCCGTAGGTCAGGCGCACCACCAGATACCCGGCCACGGCGGCGACCAGCCCCACCCCCGCCAGATCCCGCGCCCTGGTGAAATGCATACCGCCACGGTACCCAGCACCCGAACCCGTCGCCGGACCATCCACTGTGGACGGAGTCAGCCCAGGGAGAGGTCGGGGCGGCGGCGGATGCCGGTGGTGTCGAGGTGGGTGAGGAGCTCGCGGGCCGGGCCGTGGCCGGGGAGGGTGGCGTGCGGGTCGACGTCCAGCCAGGGGATGAGGACGGTGGCCCGCTCGGGGGTTCCGGGATGGGGCAGCAGCAGGTCCGGATGATCGCTGGTGACGCCGTCCACGGTGACCACGTCCACGTCCAGGGTGCGCGGGCCCCAGTGCTCGGTGCGCACCCGGCCGGCGCGCTGCTCGAGCTCCTGGGCCCGGCGCAGCCAGCCCCACTCGTCGGTGCCGGCGTCGGTGACCAGCAGCACCGCGTTGAGGAAGTCCGGCTGGTCGGTCAGGCCCCACGGGCGGGTCTCGTAGACCGGTGAGGCCGCCTCCAGCACGTCGGTCAGGCCGTCGACGGCGATCAGCAGGTTGGCCAGCCGGTCACCCAGGTTGGACCCGATGGACAGCACGGCCCTCGTCATGACCCGCCCCGGCCGCCCCGGCGGGAGCGCCGCACCGTGACCGCCACGTCGGCGAAGGTGAGCGGGATCGGCGCGGCCGGCTTGTGGATGGTCACCTCGACGGCGTGCGCCCGCGCGTCGGTCATCACGTCCTCGGCGACCTCGGTGGCCACCGCCTCGATGAGGTTGCGCGGCGGGCCGCCGACGATCTCCGCCACCCGGACGGCCAGCGCACCGTAGTCCAGGGTGTCGGACAGCTCATCGGTGCCCGCGGCGGTGTCCAGGTCGATCCACACCGTCACGTCCACCAGGAAGTCCTGGCCGTCCCGCCGCTCGTGCTCGAAGACCCCGTGCCGGCCCCGGACCCGCAGTCCGGTCAGCACGATCCGGTCCGTCACCCCGATACCTCCCGCATCGCCGCCGCCACCGTCACCGCGTCCAGCGTGCGGTCCACGTCGTGCACCCGCACGCCCCACACCCCGGCCGCGGCGACCAGGGCCGCGACCGCCACGCTGGCGTCCTCCCGGCCGTCCGCCGGGCGCGGCACCCCGTCCGGCCCGGCCAGCAGGCTGCCGAGGAACCGCTTGCGGGAGGCGCCGACCAGCACCGGGAAACCCAGCGCCAGCAACACATCCAGCCGGCGCAGCAGCGCCCAGTTGTGCTCGCCGGTCTTCGCGAACCCCAGCCCGGGGTCGATCACCAGGGCGCTCGCGTCCACCCCGGCCGTCAGCGCCGCGTCCACCCGGCGGCACAGCTCGTCGCGCACCTCGGTGACCACGTCGGCGTAGCGGGCCAGCGACTCCATGTCCCGGCTGTGGCCGCGCCAGTGCATCAGGATCCACGGCGCGCCGGACGCGGCGGCCACCTTGGCCATGTCCGGGTCGGCCAGGCCGCCGGACACGTCGTTGATCACCGTGGCGCCGGCCGCCAGCGCCGCCTCGGCCACCCTGGCCCGGGTGGTGTCCACACTGACCAGCACGCCCGCCCCGGCCAGCTCCTCGATCACCGGGACGACCCGGGCGATCTCGGTCTCGGCGTCCACTCGGGACGCACCGGGCCGGGTGGACTCGCCACCCACGTCGACCAGGTCGGCACCCCGGGTCCACATCGCCGTGCCGTGCGCGACCGCGTCGGCGGTGTCGAAGTAGCGCCCGCCGTCGGAGAACGAGTCCGGCGTGACGTTGACCACACCCACCACCGCGCACCGGTCCGGCCTCGGCAGGCTCACCGGCTCCGCCCGTTGATCAGGTCCAGCGCCTCCGCCCGGGACGACGCCGAACTCTTCAGCACCCCGCGCACCGCCGAGGTGGTGGTCCGCGCCCCCGGTTTGCGAATCCCCCGCATCGCCATGCACAGGTGCTCGGCCTCCACCACCACGATCGCGCCGCGCGGCTGCAGCCTCCGCATCAGCGCGTCCGCGATCTGCGACGTCAGCCGCTCCTGCACCTGCGGCCGCTTGGCATACAGGTCCACCAATCGGGCCAGTTTGGACAGTCCGGTCACCTGTCCGCTCTCGCTCGGGATGTACCCGACGTGCGCGACCCCGTGGAAGGGCACCAGATGATGTTCACAGGTGCTGAACATCGGGATGTCGGTGACTAGGATCAGTTCGTCGTGGCTTTCCTCGAAGGTCTTGTCGAGGACGGCGTCGGGGTCGGAGTAGAGGCCGGCGAACATCTCGTGGTAGGCGCGGGCGACCCGGGCGGGTGTCTCACGTAGACCTTCCCGATCCGGGTTCTCCCCGCAGGCCAACAGCAACTCGCGGACCGCCTTCTCGGCCCGGTCCTGGTCGAAGCCGGGCAGCAGCCGCCCTGGAGCACCGTTGCCGTCACCAGTCACGGGCACCTCCGGCAGATGTGTGGCTCAGCGGCCACTATCCCATCCGGAGTCGCGCTCGCGACGCTCCCGGTCACGTCGTTCCAGGTCACGCCGTTCCAGATCGTCGTCGGCCTGCGACTCGGTTCCGCTCGGCTGGCCCGGCTGCGGCCACGCCTGCTGGTGCGGATATCCGGACGGGGTGGTCGCCGGCGTCCAGCCGGGCGGGGCTCCGTAGTGCGGCGGCCCACCCGAGCGGCCGTGCCGGGGCGCGCTCTGCTCGGCGCCGGGTGGCGGCGGGTACAGCGGCGGGCTGCCGTACGGCCGTGGCGGCGCGGGCTGCGGCAGGCCGTTCGGGCCGGCCCCGTTGCCACCGGGCGCGTCGGGGTTCGAGTGGGGCGGACGACCGGGAAGGTCGCCGGCACCCGGCGCGGTCGCCACCGGCGTGGGGCTCGGCTCCTCCTGGACCGGCGGCCACGGCTCGCCGCGTTCCTTGGCCAGCTCGCCGGGGGTCTTGATCGGCGGCTTGTCCGACGGCGTCCGGCCGCCGAACTCGTTGAACGCGGTGATCCTCGGCCGCTTCTCCACGTTGGAGAAGATCCGCGCGAGGTCCTTGCGGTGCAGCGTCTCCTTCTCCAGCAGCTCGCGCACCAGGTCGTCGAGCACGTCCCGGTAGGTGTTCAGCACGTCCCACGCCTCGGTGTGCGCGGCCTCGATCAGGGCGCGCACCTCCTCGTCGATCTCGTGCGCCACCTCGAGCGAGTAGTCCACCGCGTGGCCCATCGACCGGCCGAGGAACGGGTCGCCGTGCTCCTGGCCGTACTTCACCGCGCCCAGCCGGGCGCTCATGCCGTACTCGGTGACCATCGCCTTGGCGATCTTGGTGGCCTGGTCGATGTCGCCGGAGGCGCCGGTGGTCGGCTCGTGGAACACCAGTTCCTCGGCCGACCGTCCGCCGAGCGCGAACACCAGCCGGGCGATCATCTCCGAGCGGGTGAGCATCTGCTTGTCGTCCTCGGGCACCACCAGGGCGTGTCCGCCGGTGCGCCCACGGGGCAGGATGGTCAGCTTGTAGACCGGCTCCAGGTCGGGCATCGCCCACGCGGCGAGCGCGTGCCCGCCCTCGTGGTAGGCGGTGATCTTCCGTTCCTTCTCGGAGATGATGCGGCTCTTGCGGGCCGGTCCGCCGACCACGCGGTCCACCGACTCCTCCAGCGCGGCTCCGTTGATCAGCGTCCCGTTCTGCCGGGCGGTGAGCAGCGCGGCCTCGTTGATCACGTTGGCCAGGTCGGCGCCGGACATGCCCACGGTGCGCTTGGCCAGCGAGTGCATGTCCACGTCCGGTGCGAACGGCTTGCCCTTGGAGTGCACCTCGAGGATCTTCTTGCGGCCCATCAGGTCCGGCGCGGAGACCGGGATCTGCCGGTCGAACCGGCCCGGGCGCAGCAGCGCCGGGTCCAGGATGTCCGGCCGGTTGGTGGCCGCGATCAGGATGATCCCGCCGCGGGCGTCGAACCCGTCCATCTCGACCAGCAACTGGTTGAGGGTCTGCTCGCGCTCGTCGTGCCCGCCGCCGAGGCCGGCGCCGCGCTGGCGGCCGACCGCGTCGATCTCGTCGACGAAGATGATGCACGGCGCGTTCTGCTTGGCCTGCTCGAACAGGTCACGGACCCGAGAGGCGCCGACGCCGACGAACATCTCGACGAAGTCGGAGCCGGAGATCGAGTAGAACGGCACCCCCGCCTCGCCGGCCACCGCGCGGGCCAGCAGCGTCTTGCCGGTGCCCGGCGGGCCGTAGAGCAGCACGCCCTTGGGGATCTTGGCGCCGAGCGCCTGGTAGCGCGCCGGGTTCTGCAGGAAGTCCTTGATCTCGTAGAGCTCCTCGACCGCCTCGTCGGCGCCGGCCACGTCGGCGAACGTGGTCTTGGGCATGTCCTTGGGCAGCTGTTTGGCCCGGGACTTGCCGAAGTTGAGCACTCGGTTCCCGCCGCCCTGGACGTTGTTCATCATCCACATCAGCAGGATGAGCAGCAGGCCGAGCGGGATGATGAAGATCAGGATCTGGGTGAGGAACGACTCCTGCGTCACCGTGGTGTTGAACTCGGTGTTTCCGCTCTTGAGCAGCGCGTCGTAGAGGCTCGCGGTGACGTCGCTACCACCCGGGTACTGGGTGAGGATCTGCTTGGTCTGCTGCCCGTCGTGCTCGATCGAGTTGCGCAGGTTCAGCTTGAGCCGCTGCTCCTTGTCCTCCAGGTCCGCCTTCTCGACGTTGCCGGAGTTGATCTGAGAGACGGCGGTGGAGGTGGGAACTTTCGTGTACCCGCGCGTGTCGTCGAACAGCATGGTGATACCGAAGTAGAGCACCAGCACTACCAAGATCCACAGCAGCGGGTTGCGAAGCAGGCGCTTGCGGTCCATTCACTTGCGGCCGCGGGGCGGCCCGACCCTCCCTGACGTGCAAATGTGGGGCATTGACGGCCCATCACCCGGCCGGACGGCGCGGCCCGGATCCAACCAGCCTACCGCCCGCTAGGGCACCCTTACCTCACAAAGTGGGCGCAGCGTGCTAACTCGAACAACGGTCCACACGGCTGGTGGGTTCCCTGGTCTAGCGGCCACCGTCCGTGACGCCCGTCATCATTTCAGAGATCCGCTTCCGGAGCGCTGGCGCATCGGCCGGAGCGAGCGTCATCCACCCCTTGAGGACCTGGCCGAAGTAGCGGCCGGTGCCGTCGTCGAACCAGCCGAGCACCGGCGACCGGCGCCGAACCCCGGCCCGGCTCCGCGCGTTGGCGGCGATCTGGCCGCCGCGCAACCCGGCCCGGACACCCAGACCGCTGAACTCCGTCGAGGGCAGCGACACCGAGCGCTCGCTGCCCCGCTGGCCCGGTGGCAGTTCCGCGACGATCGTCCACACCAGGCTGCTCGGCTCGATCGGACGCAGCGCGAGCCCCGGACCGGACTGCACGGCCAGGACCGCGGCGCGGCCGCGGACGGCGGCCAGCGCCCGGACCGGCGCGGCGGCTCCGTCCGGGTGGTAGACCGAGTCGATGCTGCACTCGGCGCCGGCCAGCACCGCGAGCCAGCCGGCCACCCGCGGGTCGACCGGCCGGGCGGCTACCTCCTGCCGCAGCGCCGCCCGCTCCTCCTCGGTCGCCCCGTGCACCGGGACCTCCAGCGGGTAGGGCGGTTCGCCGGACTGCAGCGCCTCCCACAGGAAGTCCAGCTGCAGCGGGTCCAGCACGACGTTCAGGACGAGTACACCTTCGGGTCCAGGGTGCCGATGTAGGGCAGGTCGCGGTACCGCTCCGCGTAGTCCAGGCCGTAGCCGACGACGAACTCGTTGGGAATCTCGAAGCCGACGTAGCGGACCGGGACGTCGATCTTGACCGCGTCCGGCTTGCGGAGCAGCGCGCACACCTCCAGCGAGGCCGGGTTGCGCGAGGCCAGGTTCTTCAGCAACCAGGACAGGGTCAGCCCGGAGTCGATGATGTCCTCGACGATCAGCACGTCCCGGCCGGCGACGTCCCGGTCCAGGTCCTTGAGGATCCGCACCACGCCGGAGGAGGAGGTGGCCGACCCGTAGGAGCTGACCGCCATGAAGTCGAGCTGCACCGGCACGGTCAGCGACCGGGCCAGGTCGGTCATGAACATGACCGCACCCTTGAGCACGCCGATCAGCACCAGGTCGGCGCGGTCGCCCCGCTCCGGGTAGTCGGCGGAGACCTTGACGGCCAGCTCGGCGATCTTGGCCCTGATCTCGTCCTCGGTGATCAGCACGGAGGCGATGTCGCCGTCGTACACGGTTCCCCTCTCGGGTTCGGATCATACGGCCATCGGGACAACACCCGCGTGGGTCTGTTCAACGGCCGCGCCGGCTCGGCCCATCGTCAAGGCGCGGCCCGGTCACCCGCAGCCTGCCATGCACCCGGCCGGCCACCAACTCACCGGGTAGCCAGACGCCACCCTGGCCGCGCCAGGCGCCGATCAGCGCGTCCACCGAGCGCAGGTGGGCGTCGGTCAGCTCGCGGACTCCGGCCTCCAGCAGCCAGGTTCGCAGCGCCCGGCGGCGCAGCGCGGCGGGCGCGGCGGACAGCACCGCCACCTCCAGCTCGGGCCCGGCCCGGGCGGCCAGCAGCAACCCGGCGGCCAGATCGTCGAGCGCCTCGGCGTCCTCGCGGAGCTGGGCCGCGGTGCGCGCCAGCGCACCGGCCACACCGCCGCGCAGCACGTCCTCCAGCAGCGGCAGCACCTCGTGCCGCAGCCGGACCCGGGTGTACCGGTCGTCGGAGTTGTGCGGGTCCTCCCACGGCAGCAGCCCGAGCGCCGCGCAGGCCGCCCTGGTCGTGGCCCGGGTCAGGTCCAGGAACGGCCGCGCCCACGGCGGGTCCAGCGGCCGCATCCCGGCGACCGAGCGCACCCCGGAGCCCCGGCCCAGCCCGAGCAGGACGGTCTCGGCCTGGTCGTCGCGGGTGTGGCCGAGCAGCACCAGCGCCCCCGGCGCGGCGGCGGCCCGCAGCGCCGCGTACCGGGCCGCCCGGGCGGCGGCCTCCGGACCGCCCGGGCCGGACACCGTGACCGGCAGCACCCGCACCTCGTCCAGCCCGAGCCGGCGCAACTCCTTCGCGGTGGTCGCGGCGACGTCGGCCGAGCCGGGTTGCAGCCCGTGGTCGACGACCAGCCCGGTCACCGTGAGGTCCAGCCGGTGCGCGACGTGTCCGGTGGCGGCGGCCAGGGCCAGCGAGTCCGCGCCGCCGGACACCGCGACCGCCAGCGTCCCGCGGGCCAGGTGCGGCCCGGCCGGCGGCTCGGTCAGCAGCCGGCGGACCGCGCCCCGGGTTTCGAAGACCGCGCCGTGCACACCCGCTATCCAACCGCTCCGAGGAAGGCGCTGCTCACGGCGACCGCAGGGCCGGACGAGCCGGCCTCCTCGACCAGCACCGCCCAGGCCAGGTCGCCGCGGTAGCCGGTGAACCAGCCGTGCGCCGCCGACCCGTCGCCGAACTGCGCGGTCCCGGTCTTGCCGAACACCGCCCCGCGGCCGGACAGGCCCCGGCCGGTGCCGGCCGTGACCACCTCGCGCATCATCCCGCGCAACTGGTCCAGCACCGCCCGGGGCGGCGGCTGGTAGCCGGTGGTCACCGTGGTGGGCAGGTCCCGCCACAACCGCGGGACGACCGCCCGGCCGCTGGCCACGGTCGCCGACATCAGCGCCACGCCGAACGGGCTGAGCCGCACGGTGCCCTGCCCGATCCCGTTCTCCACCCGCTGCGCGGTGCTCGGCGCCGGTTCCACGGCGCCCGCCTCGGTGGTGAGGCCGGGCACCACGAAGTCGGCGGTCAGCCCGAGCCGGGCCGCCGCCTGGTTCAGCGCGTCCGGCCCGAGGTCGGCGGCGAGCTTGCCGAACGTGGTGTTGCAGGACCGGGCGAACGCGGTGTGCAGCGGGACGTCGCCGAGCGCGAACCCGTCGTCGTTGCCGATGGTCCGGGTACCGATCGTGGCCGACCCCGGGCACGGCAGCACGGTGTCCGGGTTGGCGGCCCCGGCCATCAGCGCCGCGCTCGCCGTCGCGATCTTGAAGGTCGACCCGGGCGCGTACAACCCGTTCAGCGCCTTGGTGTCGGTTCCGGCCGGGCCGTTCTGTGCCACGGCGAGGATGTCGCCGGTGGACGGCCGGATGGCCACCAGCCGGGCGGGCTTGGCGACCGAGTTGACCGCGCCCTGGGCGGCCTGCTGCACCCGGATGCTCACCGAGGAGGTCAGCGGTTTGCTCTCCCCCGCCGAGCCGGCCAGCCGTTCCACCTCCGCGCCCGCGGCGTCGACGAGCGCGACGTGCCAGCCGTCCGCGCCACCCTGCTCCCTCGCGACCCGGGCCAGGACCGGACCGAGCAGTGGAGCCAGGCCCGGATCGGGCGCCGACGGCCCGGCGGCCTGCCAGACCAGCAGCGGCGCACCGTCCCGGTCGAGCACGGCGGGCGTCCCGATCGGGCCACGCAGGGTCAGGCCACGCTCGGCGGTCAGCTTCGGGTGCACCAGCACGGGATCCCAGTGCACCCGCCAGTCCTCGCCGGTCCGGGCCGTGGTCATCGTGCTGCCGTAGCTCCAGACCCGCTGCGGGCCGAGCGTCCAGGTGATGGTGAAAGTGACCGCGTCACCCTGCGCGCCGGTGCGCGACGTCGTGACCGCGGTCGGCCCGAGTCCTTGCCACACGGCGGAAAGCGTCTTCGTCGCGGCGGCGGGGTCGTCGGTCAGCGCGGCCGCCGCGGCGGCGTCGCCCTTGCCGAACGCGACCAGGAACCGGTCGGCCACCTCGGCCTGGGTCGGCCTGGGCGGGGCCGGGGACGAGGCGGTGCGCTCCCCGGCGGCCACCGGCCGCACCGGGTCACCCGGTAACAGCACGAACAACGCCAGTGCCACAACGATCACGACGGCCAACCCGCCACCGGCGAGAACCCATCGTCGAGCCCGCGATGTCATCGAGATCCCCCAGGATTTCGGCTATCCGTGCACCCTTCGCAGCCAGGCCGGCGCGTCGCTGATCTCCGACCGCAGCGGCAGGGTATCGGGTGACTCCCAGATCCGGTTGAACCCGTTCATCCCGACCGCGTCCACGACCTGCCTGGTGAACGCGGCGCCGACGGCGTACTGGCGCACCTTGGCGTCCACGCCGAGCAGCGCCCGCAGCATCCGGTCCAGCACCCCGCCCCCGCGCCTGCGCGCGGTGAACCGCTGCCGGATCGTCGCCACGCTGGGCACCACCACCGGACCGACCGCATCCATCACATGGTCGGCGTGCCCCTCCAGCAGCGTGGACAGCGCGATCAGCCGGTCGAACACGGCGCGCTGCTCCGGGGACTGCAGCACCTCCATCAGGCCCAGCGAGGTGCCGGGATCGTCGGACCGGGACCGGCCGCGCACCGCCTTGATCACCTCGGGCAGCCGGTTGAACGCGCTGTTCGCGGTGTCCTCGAGCCCGCCGAGGAACCGGCCCACCTCGCCGGCGAAGTAGTCCCGCAGCCAGGGCACCGCAGTGAACTGCAGCCGGTGGGTGCATTCGTGCAGGCACACCCACATCCGGAAGTCGGCCGCCGGAACGTCCAGTGCCTGTTGCGCCGCAACGACGTTCGGCGCGACCAGGAGCAGCCGGCCGCCCTCGCCGCCGAACGGGTCGTACTGGCCGAGCACCCGGCCGCCCAGGTAGGCCAGCACCAGACCGGCCTGCAACCCGGCGCTGCCGGCCATCACCCCACCGAAGTAGCCGTTCGAACCGGCCGGCAGCGAGCCGTCGGTGAGCGCCTCCAGACCCGCCGCCGCGGCGGCCACCCAGCCCTGCCGGTCGACCACCTCACCGGGATAGAGCGGCAGTCCCGCACCGAGACCGGTCAGCTCACGGACATGACCCTCGGCCACGGCGGTGATGTCCCGCAGTTCGGCGACGGCGCGCTCGGCCTCCGCCCGGGGCACCACCGGCCCGGGCCGGACCAGCCGCTGGGCCGTCGAGACGGCCAGGCCCCAGTCGACCGGCGAGGGCCCGGGCCCCGCCGAACCATTGGTGCTGACCGCTTCGCTCACACCACCGAAACTACCTGTGTCCGAGTGATCCCGTGCTATCGCGCGCTTGACTATCGGCAACCACACTGCCGCAGCGTGGCCGCGACGGCGTCCAGGGCCGGGCGGGCGGTGCCGGACTGGGTGCCGTTGGTCATCAGCGCGAACACCAGCAGCCGGCCGTCGGCGTCCAGCACCACCCCGGCCAGCGAGTTGACCGGCGGCACGGTCAGCGTGCCGGTCTTGGCGCGCACCCAGCCCTTGCCGGGCGCGGCGGCCGGGGTCTGGTAACGGTCGGCCAGCGTGCCGCTGCCGCCGGCGACCGGCAGGCCGCCGAGCAGGGGGCGCAGTTTGGCGGTGCGCTGGTCCTTGCCGTCCGGACCGGCCGCCACCGACAGGATCTGGGCCAGCAGCCGGGCCGGCACCTTGTCCTGCCCGGACAGTCCGCTGGCGTCCACGAGGTCGACCCCGGTGGTGTCGAACCCGTTCTCCCGTAACACCTTCAGCGTCGCCCGGCTGGCACCGGCGAAGGACGCCTCCTCGCCGGTGGAGCGGGCCACCTCGCGGGCCAGGGCCTCGGCGAGCACGTTGTCCGACTGCTGCAGCAGGGTGTCCACCAGCTCCACGACCGGCGCCGAGCGCACCTCGGCGAGCACCCGGGCGCCCTGCGGCGCTTCCGCCTCGGCGTCGGCGGCCACCGTGGCGCCGGCCCGCCGGGCGAACTCCTCGGCGAGTGCCCGGGCCGGGTTGGCGCTGCGGGCGGAGTGGTCCTTGGTGGCGTCGGCCCGGCCGCCGTCCAGCATCGCCGGCACGATCGGCGCGATCTGGCCACCGGCGACGTCCCGCGGGTCCCACGAGGGTTCCAGACCGGGCCCGGCATAGCGGCCGAGGTCCACCCGAACCGTGCTCACCGCCCCGGCCGCGGCCTTGACCTTGGCGACCAGGTCGTCGAGGTGGGCCGCGCCGGGGTACACCGACTCGGCGCCGGTCTTCAGGGTGGACAGCGTCGGGTCGCCGCCGCCGACGATCACCACCTCGCCGGGCTGGGCGCCGGCAAGCACCCTGGTGGACAGCTGCCCGGCGTGGTCGAGGACGAGCAGCGCGGCGGCCGCGGTGAGGATCTTCCCGGTGGATGCCGGGACGAGCGCGGTGTCGGCGTTCTGCTCCCAGAGCACCTGACCGCTGGCCGGGTCGAGCACGGCGCCGGTCAGCGTGCCGAGGGAACCCGCCGACGCCGGGCCGGCCAGCGCGGCCCGCACCCCGGCGGCGGTCGGGGCCGGGCTGTCCGCGCCGGGTGGCCGCAGCGCCGGGGCGAACTCCACCGGCGCGGCCGGCGGCCGGCTGGCGACCTCGGTCTCCGAACCGGTCAGGCCCAGCTTCTGGGCCAGGCCCGGCACACCGAACACGACCCCGGCGCCCGCGCCGGTCAGCACGACCAGCGCGGCGGCGACCAGCAGCGCGATCCGCTTGGTCCGGCGCGGCTGCTGGGCCGGCGCCGGATCGATCCGCATCGGTCCCGGCCGGGGCGGCTCGACCTGCCAGGCCGCCCGCAGCTCCGGCGGGACCTCGATCACCCCGGTGAAGCTGTTGTCGCCGGGTGGCTGCGGTGGTACCGGCGGCATTCGCCGGGTCGGCCCGTCGAACGGTGAGGACGCCGGCTGTGATCCTCGTGTTTGTGAGATAGAAGACTGCGGTCGGGGTAACGGCGGCCGCCTCGGCTCCGGCGGCGGCATCGGGACCCGGATGGTCCGGTCGCCCGCGGGCGCCGCCCCGGGCGGCGGCACCGGGACCACGACGGTGCGGTCGCCGTGCGACGTGACCTGCTCGGAAGGCGTCGGCGGCGGCTCCGGGGCCGGTGCCGCCGGCTCCGCCGGGCGCTCGGCCGGGCGGGTCGCCGAGTCGTCGTCATCGACCTGCGGCCAGAGCGCGTCGGCCTGCGGCGCGTCGCGACGGTCCCTATTCTGCTCTGGCACGTGGTCCACACTAGTGAGGTTGAGAGAATGGCGGAGCAGAGTGAGGGCGGCGTGGAGTTCGACGTCACAATTGAAATCCCCAAGGGGGAGCGCAACAAGTACGAGATGGACCACCACACCGGTCGCATCCGCCTTGACCGCACCCTGTTCACCGCCACCCAGTACCCGGCCGACTACGGGTTCGTCGAGAACACGCTCGGCGAGGACGGCGATCCGCTGGACGCCCTGGTCCTGGTCCAGGAACCCACCTTCCCCGGCTGCCTGATCAAGGCCCGGGCGATCGGGATGTTCCGGATGACCGACGAGAAGGGTGGCGACGACAAGGTGCTCTGCGTGCCCGCGGAGGATCCGCGCACCGAGCACCTGCGCGACATCCACCATCTCGCCGAGTACCACCGGCTGGAGATCCAGCACTTCTTCGAGGTCTACAAGGACCTCGAACCCGGCAAGAGCGTCGAGGGCGCCACCTGGGTGGGCCGGGTCGAGGCGGAGGCCGAGATCAAGCGCTCCTACCAACGGCTCAAGGACGCCGAGGACCCCGCCCACCCGTAGGTGGACGGGGCCCTCGGTCCTCCCCTCTCGGCGGTCTGTCAGCTCACCGGAGCCGGCGTGGTGGGCGCCTCCTCCACCTGCTCGGCGGCGCGACGCTCGTTGCCCGACTGCATCGACAGCGGGATCTCCTTGAGGAACCAGATCATCACGAAGGCGACCAGGACCACGAACCCGCCGACGGTGAACACCACGTCGATGCCGTGTGAGAAGGCGTCCAGGATCGGCCGCTTCTGCTCGGGCGTCATGCGCTCGAGGAACGACGTGTCGTTCAGGTCGACCGCGCCGCCGGTGGCCGTCCCGGCGAAGGTCCGGGCCAGGCGGTCGATGACCACGGTGAACAGCATCGACAGGAACACCGCGGTGCCGACCGTGCCGCCGATCGACCGGAAGAAGGTCGCCGACGAGGTGGCGACGCCCATGTCCTTGGGCGGCACCACGTTCTGCACCGCAAGGATCAGCGTCTGCATGCACAGGCCGAGGCCCGCACCGGCGACCACCATGATCGTCATGGTCCACCACAGCGGAGTGTCCGTTCCGATCTGTCCGAACAGGAACATCGACCCGGACACCAGGCCCAGCCCGATGATCGGGAACACCTTGTAGCGGCCGGTCCGTGAGATCGCCACACCGCTGCCCATCGCCGCGGTCATGATGCCGAACGTCATCGGCAGGGTGAGCAGCCCGGCCTCGGTCGGCGAGGCGCCCTTGACGATCTGCAGGTACAGCGGCAGCGACATCATCATGCCGAACATGCCGAGACCCATCACGAAGTTGACCGCGTTGGTCAGCGAGAACACCGAGAACCTGAACAGCCGCAACGGGATCAGCGCCTCGTCGCCCATCCTGTTCTCGACGAACACGAACGCGACCAGACCGAGCGTGCCGATCAGGTACATGGCGATCGCGGCGCCGGAGGCCCAGCCCCACTCCCGCCCCTGCTCGGCCACGATCAGCAGCGGCACCAGGCCGACCCCGAGGGCGGCCGCGCCCCAGTAGTCGATGCGGTGGTCCACCTTGTGGTGCGGCACGTTGAGGAACCGGGCGACCACGAACAGGGCGATGATGCCGATCGGGATGTTCACCAGGAACACCCAGCGCCAGCCCTCGATGCCGAGGAAGGTGTCCACTCCGGCGAAGAACCCGCCGACCACCGGGCCGGCCACACTGGACAGACCCCACACGCTCATGAAGTAACCCTGGTAGCGGCTGCGCTGCCGGGGCGAGACGATGTCGGCGATGATCGCCAGCGCGAGCGCCATCAGACCGCCGGCGCCCAGACCCTGAACGGCCCGGTAGGCCGCCAGCTCGTACATCGAGTTGGCGATACCGCTGAGCACCGATCCGACCAGGAACAGTGAGATCGCGGTCAGGTACATCGGCTTGCGCCCGTAGATGTCGGACAGCTTGCCGTACAGCGGCGTCGCGATGGTCGACGTGATCAGGTAGGCGGTGGTGACCCACGCCTGGATGGTCTGGCCGTGCAACTGGTCGGCGATCGTCTTGGTCGCCGTACCCATGATCGTCATGTCCAGGGCGGCAAGCAGCATCCCCAGCATGAGGCCGTACACCACCAGCATGATCTGGCGATGCGGCAGTGCGCCGTCCCCTTCCGGTGGCCCGGCCGTTTTCAAGGCCTGCTCCGACATTCAGCTCTCCCCTTCGGAACGCGCCCACCGGGCGCATTCATTGATCAATGTCGGCAGATAGCGCTCGTGGTCGTGGACGAACCGCTCGAACAGCTCGACGAACCGGTCGATGTCGTCCGGATCCCAGTGCTGGATCACCCTCGCCAGCGAGGTGCCCATCCGCCTGCGTTGTTCCTCAAGTAGTGCGACCCCGGCCGGCGTGGCGGCCAGCAGGCTGGCCCGGCCGTCTTCCTGGTCGGCCTGCCGCTCGACGAGCCCGGCGCGGACCAGCGCGGCGACCTGCCGGCTGATCGTCGACGGGTCCGAGTGGACCGCCGCGGCGAGCGCGCTCGACCGGGTCGGGCCCAACGCGACCACGTTCTTCAACAGCACGATGGCCGATCTGTCGAAGCCACCCATCTTGCTGATCCGAGCACCGATGCTGGCCTGCTGCTTGCCCATCGCGAACATAGCGGCGGCCAGCCGGCGGCCGCACTCCAATTCCTGTTCGGACAGCTCCGCGACCTGCGCCTGGGTACTCTCCGCGACCACGGTCGTACTCCCTGCTTGCTTGCATCACACAATTAGTTGGTCGATACAAGCATGCATCTCGGGCGCGGCCGCGCGCAAGTCGATTTCGATGTTGCGCGGCTCTCAGTCGTGGTCATGCCCGGCAGCGTGCCGGACCGCACCGACAGTTCCGGAGAAGGTCCTCAGGCCCAACCGGGCATCGGGTACGCCGCCAGCAGGTCGCGCACCTCGGCGGCGACCTTCTCGATGGCCGACTCGTCGCCCGCCGAGGCCGCCTGCACCGCACGGTCGATCCAGTCGGCAAGCTGCGGCATCTGGTCCACACCCAGGCCGCGGGTGGTGACCGCCGGCGTGCCCAGCCGCACCCCGGACGGGTCGAACGGCTTGCGCGGGTCGAACGGCACCGTGTTGTAGTTGAGCTCGATCCCGGCCCGGTCCATCGCCTGGGCCGCCGGCTTGCCGCCGATCCCCTTGCTGGTCAGGTCGATCAGGATCAGGTGGTTGTCGGTGCCGCCGGACACCAGGTCGAAACCCCGCTCCTGCAGCGCGCCGGCCAGCGCCTGGGCATTGGCCACCACGGCCGCCGCGTACTCGGCGAACGACGGCTGGGCCGCCTCGCGCAGCGCCACCGCGATCCCCGCCGTCGTGTGGTTGTGCGGCCCGCCCTGCAGACCCGGGAACACCGCCTTGTCCAGCGCCTTCGCGTGCTCGGCGTCGGACAGCAGCATGGCGCCGCGCGGCCCGCGCAGGGTCTTGTGCGTGGTCGTGGTGATCACCTGCGCGTGCCCGACCGGCGACGGGTGCGCGCCGCCGGCGACCAGGCCGGCGATGTGCGCGATGTCGGCCACCAGCACGGCGCCCACCTCGCGGGCGATCTCGGCGAACGCCGGGAAGTCGATCGTGCGCGGGATCGCGGTGCCGCCACAGAAGATCAGCTTCGGGCGCTCCGCCCTGGCCACCTCCCGCACCTCGTCCAGGTCGATCCGGCCGGTGTCCTTGCGCACCCCGTACTGCACCGCCCGGAACCACTTGCCGGTCGCCGAGACGTTCCAGCCGTGGGTCAGGTGCCCGCCGGCCGGCAGACCCATGCCCATCACCGTGTCGCCCGGGTTGGCCAGGGCCAGGTAGACGGCCAGGTTCGCGGGCGACCCGGAGTAGGTCTGCACGTTCGCGTGGTCCACCCCGAACAGCGCCTTGGCCCGGTCCACGGCCAGCGTCTCGATCTGGTCGATGAACTGCTGGCCCTCGTAGTACCGCTTGCCGGCGTAGCCCTCGGAGTACTTGTTGGTCAGGACCGTGCCGGTCGCCTCGAGCACGGCGGTCGACACGTAGTTCTCCGATGCGATGAGCCGGACCTTCTCGAACTGGCGCTTCGCTTCGCCCTCGACGAGGGTGGCGAGCTCCGGGTCGGCTGCGGTGAGGTGCGGGATGCCTGGCTCATGCATGCCCCAAACCCTAGTCGCCTCCGCTCGAGAACCCCTGAGCGACCGCGACCCCCATCGACCGGGCGGTGCCGGCCACGGTGCGCATCGCCGCCGCCAGGTCCGTGGTGTTGAGATCGGGCAGCTTGCGCTCGGCGATCGCGCGCAGCTGCGCCTCGGTCAGGGTGCCGGCCGCGCGGTGGCCCGGCTGGTCGGACCCCTTGCCGCCCAGCGCCTTGCGGATCAGGAAGGCGGTCGGCGGCGTCTTGTAGTGCAGCTCGAAC
>NZ_DASTBH010000153.1:0-2422 GCF_035712165.1 Actinophytocola sp.
CACGAGGTGTCGATCCAGCAGCGGCACGACGGCGGCTCCGCACCGGAGGATCGTAAGATCATCACGGCCACGGTGCTCTACATGGGCGACGAGCTGGGCCTCAAGCGCCGGCCGCTGCTCGGCCTGTCGCTGCTGGCCGGCCTGGCGCCGCTGGGCGCGGTGGCGGCGGCCCCGCTGGTCGGCGGCCTCATCGTGGATCCGCACAAGCCGGTGGAGCCGGGCGGCGGCAGCCCGCTGACGACCACCGCGTGGCGCCAGGGCATCCGGCTGACACGCGACGACGGCACCCCGGTGCGCCCGGAGGACGTGAGCGTCGGCGGCCAGATCACGGTGTTCCCCGGCATCCCGGAGGGCGCGACGAACCGCCACGCGGACTCCCCCACGCTGCTGATCCGCCTGCGCAGCGAGGACGCGGCGGAGCTCCGGGCCAACCTCAAGCCGATCAACGAGGGCGCGACCTGGGGCGACCTCGTCGCGTACTCCAAGATCTGCACCCACGCCGGCTGCCCGGCCAGCCTGTACGAGCAGCAGACCAACCGGCTGCTCTGCCCGTGCCACCAGTCGCAGTTCCTGATCACCGACAACGCCAAGCCGATCTTCGGTCCGGCCACCCGGCGGCTGCCGATGCTGCCGATCACGGTGGACGACGAGGGCTTCCTCGTCGCACAGTCGGATTACAAGGTGCCGATCGGCCCCGGCTTCTGGGAGCGGCCATGAAGAAGCGACCTCGGGTCAACGTCAAGGCGCTGCCGGGCGCGACCGCCAACGCCGCCGACGAGCGGCTCCAGTTGGCCCGGCCCCTGCGCGGCATCTTCAACAAGGTCTTCCCGGACCACTGGACGTTCCTGCTCGGCGAGATCGCGTTGTTCTCGTTCATCGTCCTGCTGCTGACCGGCACGTTCCTGACCCTCTTCTACGACCCGTCGATGGAGGAGGTCACGTACAACGGCAGCTACGCGCCGCTGCGCGGGGTGGAGATGTCGCGGGCCTTCGAGACGTCGCTGGACATCTCCTTCGACGTGCGCGGCGGCCTGGTGATGCGGCAGATGCACCACTGGGCGGCGCTGCTGTTCATGGCCGCGATCGTCATCCACATGCTGCGGACGTTCTTCACCGGCGCGTTCCGCAAGCCGCGCGAGCTGAACTGGATCATCGGCATCCTGCTGTTCTGGCTCGGCTTCCTGGAGGGTTTCGCCGGCTACGGCCTGCCCGACGACGCGCTGTCGGGCACCGGCCTGCGGATCGCCCACGCGATCATCCTGTCAATCCCGGTCGCCGGCACCTGGGTGGCGAGTTCCCTGTTCGGCGGCGAGTTCCCGGGCAGCGGCGTGGTCATCCCGCGGATGTACATCCTGCACGTGCTGCTCGTGCCGGCCATCCTGCTCGGCCTGATCGCCGCGCACATCGGCCTGGTCTTCAAGCAGAAGCACACGCAGTGGCCGGGCCCGGGCCGGACGAACACCAACGTCGTCGGCGAGCGCATGTTCCCGCGGTACGTGATCAAGCAGACCGGCTTCTTCATGATCGTGTTTGCCGTCATCGCGCTGATGGGCGGCTTGTTCTCGATCAACCCGATCTGGTTGTTCGGCCCGTACGAGGCGGGCGTGGTGTCCGCCGCCAGCCAGCCCGACTGGTACGTGATGTTCCTCGACGGCTCGACCCGGCTGTTCCCGCCGTGGGAGATCCGGGTGCTCGGGCACACCGTGCCGCCGCTGTTCTGGCCGACGGTGGTGCTGCCCGGCATCCTCACGGTGCTGCCGCTGATCTATCCGTACATAGAGGCGCGCAAGAACAAGGACGCGTCGTTCCACAACCTGCTCCAGCGGCCGCGCGACGTCCCGTCGCGCACCGCCCTGGGCGCGATGGCGGTGTCGTTCTACCTGGTCCTGACGCTCTCCGGCGGCAACGACGTGATCGCCGAGACGTTCGACATCAGCCTGAACGCGATGACGTGGGCGGGCCGGATCGGGATGCTCGTCATCCCGCCGCTGGCGTACTACGTGACGTACCGGATCTGCCTGGGCCTGCAACAGCACGACCGGGAGGTGCTCGCGCACGGCGTGGAGACGGGCATCATCCGGCGGCTGCCGGACGGCAGGTTCATCGAGGTGCACCAGCCGCTCGCGCCGGCCGACGGGGACGGTGACGGGCACGGCGAACTGCCGTACGTCGGCTGGGTGGTGCCGAAGAAGATGAACCGGCTCGGCGCGCTCGGGCCCGCGATCAAGGGATTCTTCTACCCCATCGAGCGGCCCGCCGAGGCGCCGACCTCGCCCGGGCACCCGCCGGTCGCCGGCATCCGCCCGCGCGCCGAGTTGGAGGACGCCGAGAAGAAGTAACCGACGCCGCGCCTGCGCCGTCGGAACACGGAAACTGCCGCCTCCCGGGCCCGGGAGGCGGCAGTTTCCGTGTTCCGACGGCG